>JANNKR010000095.1:0-3950 GCA_031396395.1 Betaproteobacteria bacterium | reverse complement strand
GCGCGCAAGCGCCATTGATTCGCGGATCGCGGTGTCCTGCCCGCGGCCTTCGGCCGCGGTCGACTGATCGAGTACCGACAGCTTCATCGACGCGCTTTCGACATTCCCTCGGCTCCTTATTATCGCGCCGTCACGGCCAATGCGGCGTGTTCAACGAGCAGCCGTCGGGCATGCAGCGCATGAGTGCCGTCGCCATTGTGTCGCGCTGCGCGGCACAGCGGGAACGCGCACCGGCAGGTTCGCCGTCGGCACCTCATGGGTCGAGTGTACCAACCCGCACCCGGGCGCACGCGCTGGCATTGCATCGCGGCTGACCGGCATGACCGTGCTGTTTGTAATACTTTGTGTAAATGTCGACGGATTGGCCCACCGAGCGTTCATCATCAGCAGCCGGCACCAGAACAACAGGAACCAACGGAGGAAACATGGGCAGATGTCTGCGATATCCATCCGCTACGGCAATGGCCGTCCTCGGTCTCGCCGGCATGGCGATGGCCACACCGTCCATCGCATTGGAGCCGACCGCCCGGGTGGTCGAGTTCTACAACGCGACGTTAAATCATTACTTCGTGACTGCGTTTCCGGAGGAGGCCGCCGCGCTCGACGCGGGCAATCCGGTGGCCGGATGGGTCCGCACGGGGGTTGCATGGCATGCATGGATGGCCGCGGGAGAGAGTGCGGCTGCCGTGCCGGTGTGCCGCTTCTTCGGTACGCCGGGCGTGGGTCCCAACTCCCACTTCTATACCGCCGATGCCGCCGAGTGCGCCAAGGTCAAACTGAATCCGAACTGGACCTACGAGGCCATCGCCTTTCACGTCGAAGTGCCACAGGCCACGGCATGCACGGGGGGCAGCCAACCGATCTACCGCAGCTTCTACCCCGGCGCCAACGTCAGCCAGTCGAACCATCGCTTCCTGCCCGATCTGACGCTGCACCAGAACATGTCCTCGGCGTCGATTCTCGAAGGCGTGGTGATGTGCTCGCCGCTGTCCGCGGCGCAAAGGCAGGCCGACGTCACGCGCTTACTGGAACAGGCCACCTTCGGCCCCACCGAGGCGCTGGCAGCCCACGTTGCGGCCATCGGCATCCCCGCCTTCGTCGATGAGCAATTGGCAGCAATGGGGTCGCGCTATTCCAGCAACAAGTACGTGCCCTTCGGCGCCGCGGCCACCTACTGCCCGACGGATCCCAATCCGTATTGCGGTCGCGACTACTACTCCCTGTTCCAGTTGCAGACCGATTTCTTCCGTAACGCGCTCACCAACAACGACCAGTTGCGCCAGCGCGTGGCCTTCGCGCTGTCACAGATCCTCGTCACGTCCGGCCTCGACATCAACGTGGCCTACGGCATGGCCCTCTACCAGCAGATCTTCCTTGACAACGCCTTTGGCAATTACGAGGACATCCTGATCAAGGTCACCAAGTCCTCGGTGATGGGCGACTACCTGAGCATGGTCAACAACGACAAGCCGGTGGTGGGCGTGAACCCGAACGAAAACTACGCGCGCGAACTGCTGCAGCTCTTCGCAACCGGCATGTGGGAGCTGAACCTCGACGGCACGCTGATCCTCGACGCCAGGGGCGCGCCGATTCCCGCCTATGATCAGAGCACCGTGGAAGGGTTTGCGCACGTCTTCACCGGCTGGACTTATCCATTGCTGCCGGGCGGCGTGCAGAAAACGCACAACCCCAGGAACTTCCTGGGGGACATGACCGCCGTGCAGGCCAACCACGATACCGGCGCCAAGGCGTTGCTTGGCGACTATGTCCAGCCGGCGGGCCTCACCATCGAGGCAGACCTGGTCAGTGCCATCCACAACGTCTTTGTCGATCCCAACGTCGCACCCTTCGTCACGAAGCAGCTCATCCAGAAACTCGTCACCGGCAATCCGTCACCGCAGTACGTAGCCCGCGTCGCCGCCATGTTCAACAACAACGGACTCGGTGTCCGCGGTGATCTCAAGGCCGTGGTCCGCGCGATCCTGCTCGATCCGGAAGCGCGCGGCGATGTCAAGCTCGACCCCGGATACGGCAAGCTGCGCGAGCCCGCGCTGCTGGTGGCGGCTGCGGCACGCGGCGTCAACACCCGTTCCGATGGCGTGTATTTCGGCGCCATTACTGGTGGCCTGGGGCAAAGCGTCTTCTACTCGCCATCGGTGTTCAACCACTACCCGCCGGACTACGCGGTGCCCGGCACCACGGCAATCGGCCCCGAGTTCGCGATCCAGAACTCGAGCACCTTCATCAATCGCGAGAACGCGATGAACACCCTTGCCTTCGGCACGATCAACCCGAGTGCGACCTACCCGGGTGCCACCGGCTCGCAACCCGACTGGACCGCGCTGCAGGCCAGCGCCGCCGATGCCGGTGCGCTGGCCGACCGGCTGAACACGCTGCTGCTTCACGGCGCAATGCCACCGGCCATGCGTGCCGGCCTGGTGACCGCGGTCAACACCATTGCCGCATCCGACACGCTGACGCGGGCGAGGACTGCGTATTACCTCGTCGTGACCTCATCCGAGTACCAGGTGGAGCGCTGACATGAAAACGAAATCTCTCGTCGGACGACGCGAATTCCTGCGCAGCGCGGGTGCGCTGACAGCGCTTGGCCTGGGTGCGCGTCTCAATGTGCTCGATATCATTCCCGAGGCCGGCGCGCAGGCGGGCACCGACTACAAGGCGCTGGTCTGCGTCTTCCTGTTTGGCGGCAACGATGGCAACAACACGCTGATCCCATACGACAGCGCGGGCTATGCGCAGTACGCCGCCGTGCGCAGTGCGGCGTCCGGCATCCAGATCGCGCAGAATCAATTGCTGCCCATCCAGCCGACCAGCGCGCCGATTCCCTATGGCCTGCATCCAAACGTGCCGGAACTGCAGTCGCTGTTTACGCAGCGCAAGCTCGCCATTCTCGCCAACGTCGGTACCCTGGTGGCGCCGACATCCAAGACGCAGTACCAGGCCAGGCAGGTTCCGCTGTCGTTGTTTTCGCATTCGGACCAGCAGGCGCAGTGGCAAAGCTCCATCAGCAATACGGTGACGGGCACCGGCTGGGGCGGCCGCATCGCCGACCGCATGGCGGCCTTCAACACCGCCAGCGGCTTTCCGGTGGTGACGTCGCTCGATGGGTCGGTGCTGTTCGCCACCGGCAAGGCGACGACGCCGCTATCCATCCCGGTCACAGGTTCGTTCGCGCTGGCCGGCTACAACAACAGCGCGGCGAGCACCGCGCGACTGGCCGCGTTGAAGCAGTTCCTGGGCAATGGGTCCGGCAACGCGTTCGTGAATGCCGCCAATGCCATCGGCAGCCAGGCACTGCAGCTCTCCGCCACCATGAGTCCGATCCTGGCCAGCACCAACTCCACCGTTGCGCCCATCTTTGCGGCACTCGATGCCAGCAACACGACCGGCAAGGCGATGTACCAGGTCGCCAAGACGATCGAGGCGCGCGCCGTCACGGGCGCCAAGCGCCAGATCTTCTTCGTCGGGCTGGGCAATTTCGATACGCACAGCAACCAGGCGCCGACGCAGGCCAACCTCCTGGCGCAGCTCTCGACTGCACTGAAGGCGTTCTACGACGCGACGGTGGCATTGGGCGTTTCGGGCCAGGTGACCACGTTCACGCTATCCGATTTCGGACGGACCTTTCAGCCCGCCTCCGGTGCCGGCACCGACCACGCATGGGGCAATCACCATTTCATCCTGGGCGATGCCGTCAAGGGCGGCGACATGTACGGCCAGTACCCCACGCTGTCGTTGGGCGGACCAAGCGACGCCGAGAATCGCGGGCGCTGGATCCCGACCACGGCCGTCGATCAGTATGGCGCCACGCTCGCCCGGTGGTTCGGCGTGCCGGCGGCGGACCTGGCCCAAGTGTTTCCCAACCTGTCGGCATTTGCGCAGAACGACATCGGCTTCATGCTGTGACGGCTGCGGGTCCGCCAACGGTA
>JANNKR010000235.1:0-5685 GCA_031396395.1 Betaproteobacteria bacterium | reverse complement strand
GTCGTGCCACGCCAGCAGCGCCTGCATCCTTTGCAGCTCCGCCTGTGCGACCAGACGCGCCCTGCGTTCGGCCAAGTCCCGGGCGCTGCTCACGGGTCCGCCCGCCGGGTCGTGGCTCGCGCCAGCGCGGCGCGGTCCTTTTCCAGCTCGGCCAGCGATGCCGCGAACGGCGTCGGCGCGGAGCGGACCACCTCGGCGCGCCGCCACACCAGAATTGCGCCGGCGCCCGCAAAGACCACGATGACGCCGATGATGGCCGCGAAACGATGGGTGTCCCAGTACCAGGCCACCACGCCGAACGCCACAAAGAACACCGCGAACAACAGGCACCCGAGACCTGCGATCAACAGCGCCAGTTGCTGCCCGACGCGCGCGCGCTCCTCGGCGTATTCAACCGAGGCCAGTTCGGCGCGCGTGCGCACCGACCCCAACAGTGCCGCCAGCAACGACGAGATCGACGCGCTGAGCGACCTGGGGGCCGCGTCACGGTCGTCGGACTCGGTCATCGCAGGTTCCGGACCAAAGTCGGTTTCAGCGGCGGTTCATCAGCAGGCCGACGGCGAGGCCGATGCCCGCGGCGATGCCGATGGCCTGCCACGGATGATCGTGGACATAGTCGTCGGTGACGCGGGCTGCCTGCTTGGCGCGGTCCACCGTGGCGCCTTCGAGTTCCTGCAGCTTCAGCTTGGCGGAGAGCAGGCGGGCTTCGACCTGCGAACGCAGATCGCGCGCCTTGTCGCCGGTTTCGCGGGAGGCCTTGTCCAGCAGCGATTCGGCTTCGGACAGCACGTTGGAAAATTCGTCGGCGAGTTTGTCACGGACGGTGTCGGACATGATCGGCTCCATAGGCTTGGAAAGGGTTACAGGCCGGTTACAACCTGGATGATCATTATAGCCACGGATGGGCCGGTGGGCCTCCTTATGGCGCCGGTCAACCCCAGGCCCCGCGCCGTCACGCCCTGGCGCCGATCGTCGAGCGGCTATTGACGGGGGCAGGCGCCGGCCCCATCTTCTGCGGCACGGACGCCGACGTGCGGCGAGCCAGACCATCCGGAGAGAAGCCGTGGCTGATTTCCCTGCACCGCAATCCACCCCAGGCGGTTCCACCGCGCCGATCACGGCGGGGGTCCTGGCCTATGCGCTGTTTGCCATCGCGGCGATCACCTCGATCGCATCGTCCGGCCTGCCGCTGATCGCGCCGGTGTTCGGGTTGCTCGGCATCATCGGCGTGATCGTCTGCTACGTGAAGCGGGACGATGCGGCGGGCACCTGGGTGAGTTCGCATTTCACGTGGCTGATCCGCACCTTCTGGTGGTCGCTCCTCTGGTCCGTGCTGGGCTGGCTATCGCTGCTGATCCTGGGATGGATCCTGATCGGGATCCCGATCGCGCTCGGCATCTGGCTCGTTTCGGGGCTGTGGGTGCTCTACCGGGTGGTGAAGGGCTATCTGCTGTTCAAGGACAGCCGCGCCATCCCTGGCATCTGAGGCTCGCGTTGCATCGATTCAACGGTGCAACGCGGGATCCCATGACCGCGCTTCGCGATAGACCCAATGCACCAGCAGGTCCAGTGCAGCGGCGCCGCGCGCGGCATGGGGATGATTGATGATGGCCACCACGGTGAAGCGCCGGCCCTCGGCGTCGATCACGTAGCCGGCGAGCGCGCGCACGCCTTCCAGCGATCCGGTCTTGAGGAACGCCTGGCCGGCCACGGCACCATTCAGGAAGCGGCGCTGCAGCGTGCCGTCAAGCGCCGCGACGGCCAGCGAACTCGTGAATTCGTCGCGCACGCGGCTGGCGTCGGCGGCCAGCAGCAGGCGCGACAGCCCGCCCGCCGTGATGCGTTCGTGGCGCGACAGCCCTGACCCGTTGTCCAGCACCAGTCCGGGCAGGGAGAGTTTCCTGCCAAGCAGCCACTGGTTGACGACATCGGTGGCAAGTTCCACCGTGGCGGGTGGCGGGTGCCGCGCAGTGGCCAGCGTAAGAAATACCTGCCGCGCCATCACGTTGTTGGACAGCTTGTTCACGTCGCGCACCACATCGTAGAGCGGCGGTGACTCGAGCACGGCGAACGGAACGGCATTGCGCGGCGCCCGGCCATCCTTCACGCTGCCGCCGAAATCCCCGCCCGCCGCGCGAAAGTACGTCTCGAACATGCCGCGCACATAGTGCTGATGGTCGAGCAGGCTCACGTACCAGTCGCGCTCGCCGCAGCTGCGCGGAAAGCGCCCCTGGAACGAGGCGGAAGCGGCATCGCCGCGATTGACGAAGTTGGCGCCTATGGTGGCGCGCCAGTCGCCGCAGTCGCCGTTGCCGGGTTGCGGCAGCCCTGCCACCGAAACTTCCGGCAATGGCGGTTCCACCCGGATGGCCATGCCGACCGGCGGCGCATCGGGCGCAAACGTGAATCGAACGGACTTGAAGTTGACGAGCAGAGCATCGGGGCCGACGTTGTACGGGCGTTGCGGCTCCTGGTCAAAGGCGGCGGCATCATGCGCGGGCACCTTGAAGAACGTGCGATCGAGGACGAGGTCGCCGGTGACTCGACCCAACCCGCGCTTCCGCAGGTCGACCATGAACGCCTGCCACTGTTCGATCGTGATCTTCGGGTCGCCATAACCCTTCAGCGTGAGGTTGCCGTCGAGCGTGCCGGCCGCATCGAGGTTGCCCTCGAGGTAGGCCTCGGTCTTCCAGCGATAATCGGGGCCCAGGAGCTCGAGCGCCGCGAACGTCGTGACGAGCTTCATCACCGACGCAGGATTCATCGGCCGCTCGGCGTCGTGCGCGAACACCGGGGACGGCGCGCCGGACTGGCGTACCACGATCGATACCCTGTCGAGTGGAATCCCCGCGTCCTTGAAGGCACGCGCTACGGCACCCGGTAACGCGGCCTGCGCGGAGGAAAGCATGAACAGCGCCACCGCTGCGGGCAGCACGATGCGGATCATGCGTGATCCAGCAGGTCGAGCGTGCGGGTGGCGAGCATCTGCATGGCGTCGTCGGACACGATGTAGGGCGGCATGAAGTAGACGGTTCGACCGATGGGCCGCACCAGGAGTTCTCGCGCCAGCGCCTCGCGGAACCACCATTGCGCGAAATCCGCGCGCGCCGTCGCCACCTCGAACGCGAAGATCATGCCGCATTGGCGGAAGTCGCGTACAGCGCGATGCGCAGCCACGGGCGCCAGCATCTGCCGCCAGCGGGAGGCGCGGAGGCGATTGGCCGCGACCACGTCGTCGTCGCGGAAGATGTCCAGCACGGCCATGGCCGCGCGACACGCCAGCGGATTCCCGGTGTACGAGTGCGAGTGCAGGAAGCCGCGCGCCGTGTCGTCGTCGTAGAACGCGGCAAAGACCTCGTCGCTGCTCAGCACGCACGACAGCGGCAGCACGCCGCCGGTGATGCCTTTGGACAGGCAAAGGAAGTCCGGCGCGGGTGCCTCCGCCTGCTCCCACGCAAACAGGGTGCCGGTGCGCCCGAAGCCGGTCATGATTTCATCGGCGATCAGGTGCACGCCATGCCGCGCCGTGATCGCGCGGGCCCGCGCAAGATAGGTGGCGTCATACATCACCATGCCCGCGGCACCCTGGACCAAGGGTTCCAGGATCAGCGCCGCCGTGGTGGCGTGGTGAGCTGCGAGGTGCGCATCCAGCGCTGCGCAGGCAGCTTCCACCGTGATGCCATGGCGGGCATCGGGGCACGGCAGGAGCGCGGGTGGGCGCAGCAGCGGACCATAGGCGTCGCGAAACACCGCGACATCCGTGACACCGAGCGCGCCGAGCGTCTCGCCGTGATAGCCGCCGACCAGACTCGCGAACGTGTTCTTGTCCGGGAAGCCGCGATTGCGCCAGTAGTGGAAGCTCATCTTCAGCGCGATCTCGGTCGCGGCGGCGCCGTCCGAGGCGTAGAAGACGTGGCCGAGTCCGGCCGGGGCGAGGGCCGCCAGGCGCTCCGAAAGCTCCACCACCGGCGCGTGCGTGCAGCCGGCGAGCAGGACGTGGTCGAGGCGGTCCAGCTGGTCTCGCAGCGCCGCGTTGATGCGGGGGTTGGCGTGGCCGAAGAGGTTGACCCACCACGAGCTGATGGCATCGAGGTAGCGGTGACCGTCGAAATCGTGCAGCCACGCACCTTCGGCGCGCGCGATCGGCACCATGGGCAGCGACTCGTGCGCCTTCATCTGCGTGCACGGGTGCCACACGGCAGCGCGGCTGCGCCTGGTCCAGCCGGCGTTGTCCGTGCCGGTCATCGCAGGGCGATCGCCATTGGAGTCCCGTGAAGGCAGCAACTGCCTTGGGCGATGCGCTGCAATGGGTGGCGAACGTCGCGCAGTGACACTGTGGGCTTGGTTGCGGAGAGTGGCCGATTATAGCGAGGCAGGGGATGGCGCATCGCACCTCATGCTTCCGGGAATCCGGCCATGGTCGCGGAATCGCCAACCCGTATCATTGCCGGCATTGCGTCAATTCCGATAAGGCCCATGGTTACAGATCGTTACACCCGAGTGGCCATGGCCCTCCACTGGCTCACGGCCCTGCTCATCTTCTGCGGTCTCGGCCTTGGCCTGTTCATGACCGGGCTCGAGTTCTCCCCGACCAAGTTCCGCCTGTATGCGTGGCACAAATGGATCGGGATCACGGTGTTCCTGGCGGCTGCGGCACGCCTCGCGTGGCGGGCCGGACACGCGCCCCCGCCGCTGCCGCCCTCGACGCCGGCATGGCAGAGGCTTACGGCCGCCTGGACCCACCGCCTGCTGTACGTGTTGCTGTTGGCCATCCCTGTTTCCGGCTGGATCTACAGCTCGGCCACCGGCATTTCGGTCGTCTACCTGGGCCTGGTACCGCTGCCCGACCTGGTGGCCAAGGACCGGGAACTGGCCCGGACGCTGCTGACGGTCCATCAGGCCCTGAACTTCACGCTGGCGACTTTGGTCATATTGCATGTTGTGGGTGCCCTGCGCCATCATTTCGTCGATCGGGACGGCACGCTGGCGCGGATGCTGCCCCTGAGGCGCTGAAGGTCGCGCCCCCCTCGATACTCACCACGACCAGGCGAAAGTTCCCCATGCGCATCCTTCATCCGTTCATCCCTCCCTTGGCCGCGATGCTGCTGGCCAGCGGCAGCGCCGGCGCCCAGGGCGTCCTGATCGACCGCAGCGAGATCCGTTTCGTGTCGAAGCAGATGGGGGTCAATGTCGAGGGCAAATTCAGGCGCTGGAAGGCGAACGTGGACTTCAAGCCCACGGATCTCGCCCGCTCCCGCGCCGACTTCGAGATCGACCTCGCCAGTATCGACCTGGCCAGCGAAGAGGCGGAAACCGAGGTGAAGCGCCCCCGCTGGTTCGATACGTCGAAGTATCCGATGGCGGTGTTCGCTTCCACCGGACTGAAGGACCTCGGCAGCGACCGCTACGAAATCAACGGCACGCTGACGATGAAGGGTCTCTCGCGCGACATCGCCATTCCGGTCCAGATGAAGAGGGATGCTTCCGGCAATGCCGTCGCCGAAGGCACGTTCACGCTGAAGCGGCTCGACTTCAAGCTCGGCGACGGGCAGTGGGCCGATCCGTCGGTGGTGGCGGACGATGTGCAGGTACGCGTGCGCATGGTGTTGCCACGCGCCGCATGACGCGCGATCGCCGCTGTACGTTCCCGTTTCTCCGTATCCCCCACCCTCAGGAGCTTCGAAT
>JANNKR010000194.1:0-10112 GCA_031396395.1 Betaproteobacteria bacterium | reverse complement strand
TGGGGCTACCACCCCCCCCCCAGGCGGCTCGCCCCGCCCCGTCCCCCGACGAACAGTAAACGCAACTCCGCCCCGTCCCCCGACGAACAGTAAACACAACCCAGAGCCGGGTGCCCCATTGACAACTGACCCACGGTCACTTAGGCTTGAGGTTTAAGTGACCCATAGTCATTTAGCAAAGGAAGGGCATCACCATGGCCATTCGCCAGCGCGCCATCCAGGCTGAGGACAAGCAGGAACGCCATGACGCGATTCTCGACGCCGCTGAGCGCTTGCTGCTGCGTGCGCCCGACCGCGTCGCCAACGTCGCCGAAGTTGCCGATGAGGCGGGGCTCGCCAAAGGCACCGTGTATCTCTACTTTCCGAGCAAGGAGGAACTCCTTCTCGCGGTACACGAACGCAACATCGACGCATTCTTCAGCGCACTCATCGCACGCATGCAAAGCGAGGCACCGGCGGCCATCGATGATGTCCTGCTGCTGACGCACCGGTACCTGGTCGAACCGCCGCTCTTCCTGCCGCTCGCATCGCGTTGCTTCGGGTTGATGGGGCAAAGCATTGCGCCCGAGGCTGGCCAGGAATTCAAGCAGCGGATGGCGATCCGTCTGCAGACCGCTGGTGCGGGATTGGAACGCCACTTTCCCGAACTGGAGCCGGGGCGTGGCGTGGCGCTGCTCCACTACAGCTATGCCCTGATCATCGGCCTGTGGCAGATGTCGCCGGCGGCACAGGGGCAGGGCGCCGCGTGCCCGATGGCCGATTCCGTGTCGCCGGTCTTCAGCTATTCGTACCCGGATGAACTCGACCGCGCATTGCGCGCGCTGTGGGAAGGTACCGTCAGCCGGCCGATGCCAACGACGGCGTTATTGAAGGGGGTACCGGCATGAATGCGCGCAGCCTGATCCTGGTGGCGTTGACCGTGGTCGCCGTCGTGCTGCTTTCCGGATGCGGAGCCAAGGAGCCACCGTCACCGACCGTGCGGCCGGTGGTGCTGACCCGAGTGACCGTGGGCACGGGAATCGACACCGCAGTGTTCGCCGGCGAGGTGAAGCCGCGGCACGAGACCGACCTTGGCTTTCGCATCGCGGGCAAACTGGCGGAGCGCTACGTTGACGTGGGGTCGAGGGTGCGCCGCGGGCAGGTGTTGGCGCGACTCGACCCGGCCGATGTGGGCCTGCAGGCGGATGCCGCCAAGGCCCAGGTTGCGGCCACCGAAACCGAGTACAAGTTCGCGCAGGCGGAATACGACCGGTATCAGACCCTGCTGCGCGAGAAGTTCATCAGCGCGTCCGCGCTCGACGCCAAGCGCAACACCGCCGATGCCAATCGCGCCAAGTACGAGCAGGCGAAGGCCAACCTCGCGGTCGCGCAGAACCAGGCGAGCTACGCCGCGCTGGTCGCCAACGAGGACGGCGTGATCACTGCCGTCAACGCCGAACCCGGGCAGGTCGTCACCGTGGGCCAGGCCGTGGCGCGCCTTGCGCGCGAGACGGAGCGTGAAGTGCTGATCAGCGTCCCTGAAAATCGCCTGCGCGAACTGACGACGGCGGGACAGCTGGTCGTGACGCTGTGGGCCAATCCCGGCAAGCGCTACGCGGCGCGGGTGCGCGAAGTGTCGCCGGTCGTCGATCCGGCCACACGCACGTTTGCGGTGCGGGTGTCCATTCTCGATGCGGATCCATCGGTGCAGTGGGGCATGACGGCCAACGTGGGCGCATTGAGTGCAACGGCGGTTCCGACCGCATTGCTGCCGCTGACATCGATCTACCAGAAGGATGGCAAGCCGGCTGTCTGGAAGTACGATCCCGGCACGCGTGCCGTGACGCTCATCCCCATCACCGTCGCGCAGTATCGCGAGGATGGCGTGGTGGTCACCGGCGGCATTGCCGATGGCGATGTGATCGTGGCGGCCGGTGTGCACAAGTTGCAGCCTGGCCAGGTCGTGCGGCCCTACGAGGGCGGATCACTGGCGAAGCCGCAACTCGCGCCCGGCACGACCGGCCCGCGCGAGGCGGCCACGCCGGCGGCATTGCCCGCGCGCAGCTGACACGGACGCGGAACGCGAGACATGACCATTCCCAGCGTACCCGGTGGCGCGAAGGGTTCGCGCTTCAATCTCTCCGAGTGGGCGCTGCGGCATCGCTCCATCGTGCTCTTCGCGATCATCGTGTTTGCCATCGCGGGGATGCTGTCCTACCAGCGGCTGGGCCAGTCGGAGGATCCGCCGTTCACGTTTCGCGTGATGGTGGTCAAGACCAACTGGCCGGGGGCCAGCGCGCTGGAAGTCGAGCAGCAGGTCACCGATCGCATCGAGCGCAAGCTGCAGGAAGTGGCCAACATCGACTGGGTGCGCAGCTACTCGAAGCCCGGCGAGTCGCTGGTGCTGTTCGCGCTGAAGGACTCGGCGCCCGTGAGCAGCGTGCCGGAGGCCTTCGATCGCGTGCGCAAGAAGATCGGCGACATCCGCAACCAGATGCCGGCCGGTATCCAGGGCCCGTTCTTCAACGACGAGTTCGGTGACACGTTCACCAACATCTATGCCTTGACCGGCGACGGCTTCGGCTATCGCGAGCTGAAGGAATTCGGCGACCGCATGCGCGCCGAATTGCTGCGCGTGCCGGGCGTGGCCAAGGTCGACTTCATCGGCGAGCAGGAAGAGAAGGTCTTCATCGAGTTGTCCAACGCCAAGCTGGCCACGCTGGGCGTCGATCCGGCGCAGATCATCGATACGTTGGCGCGGCAGAACGCCGTGGCTGCCGCCGGCGTGTTCGACACCAGCACCGACCGTATCTTCGTGCGGCCCTCGGGCGCCTTCGACAGCGTGGATGCCATTCGCGACATCGCGATCCGCGCCAACAACCGACTGTTCCGCCTGGGTGACATTGCGACGGTCACGCGGGGCTATGTCGATCCGCCGCAGCAGAAGATGCGCTGGCACGGCCGCGAGGCACTCGGGCTCGGCGTCACGATGGTCAAGGGTGGCGACGTAATCGAACTGGGCCATAACCTCGACGCGGCAGCGGAGCGCGTGCAGGCGCAACTGCCCGTCGGCGTGGAACTCGGGCACGTCGCCAGCATGCCCCGCGCGGTGCAGCGTTCGATCAACCAGTTCCTGCGCTCGCTCACCGAGGCGGTACTGATCGTGCTCGCGGTGTCGCTCGTCAGCCTCGGTCTGCGTACCGGGCTCGTGGTCGCGGTATCGATTCCATTGGTGCTGGCGGTCACCTTTCTGTGCATGTGGCTCTTCGACATCGGCCTGCACAAGATTTCGCTGGGCGCGCTGATCCTGTCGCTTGGCCTGCTGGTGGACGACGCGATCATTGCCGTGGAGATGATGGCAATCAAGCTGGAGCAGGGCCTCGACCGGTTTTCGGCGGCGAGCTTTGCCTATACCAGTACGGCGTTTCCGATGCTGACCGGCACGCTGGTCACGGTGGCGGGATTCCTGCCGATCGCCACGGCCAAGAGCAGCACCGGCGAATACACGCGCTCGATCTTCCAGGTGTCGGCCATTGCGCTGATCGCGTCCTGGGTCGTGGCGGTCGTGGTGATTCCCTATCTTGGCTACAAGATGCTGCCCGATTTTTCCAAGCCGCGTCCGGCACCATTGTGGCGGCGGTGGCTGGCCCGCATGCGCGGACAGCCGGCGCCCGCCCCGACCCCGGCACACCACGGCGATCCGGACGCCGTCTACAGGACGCCCTTCTACCAGCGGCTGCGGGCGACCATCACGTGGTGCGTCGGGCACCGCAAGGCGGTGCTCTTCGGCACGCTTGCGCTTTTCGTCGGCGCGCTGGCGCTATTCCGTTTCGTGCCGCAGCAGTTCTTCCCGGCGTCGTCGCGGATGGAGCTACTGGTCGACCTGCGGTTGCCCGAAGGCAGTTCGTTTGCGGCGTCCATGGCGGCCACCAGGAAGCTCGAGGCCATCCTCGAGAAGGACCCGGGCATCGAAAGCTTCGTGTCCTACGTCGGCAGCGGCTCGCCGCGGTTCTACCTGCCGCTGGACCAGCAGTTGCAGCAGGCCAACTTCGCGCAGGTGGTGCTGATCGCCAACAGTATCGAAGCGCGGGAGCAGGTGCGAACGCGCATCCTGGATCTCTTTGCCGTCGACTTTCCCGAGTTGCGAGGCCGCGTGTCCCGGCTCGAGAACGGTCCGCCGGTCGGCTTTCCCGTCCAGTTTCGCGTGTCGGGCGAGAATGTTGCCACCGTTCGCGCGCTCGCGCAGAAGGTGGCGGAGGTGTTGCGCCGCGACCCCGACACGGATCAGGTGCAGTTCGACTGGGACGAGCCCTCGAAGGTGATCCGCGTCATCGTCGACCAGAACAAGGCGCGCGTGCTCGGCATCTCGTCGCAGGAGCTCGCCGTCTTTCTCAACAACTCGCTGTCGGGCTATTCCGTGACGTATTTCCGCGAGCGGGACAAACAGATCGAGGTGGTGCTCCGCGGCGCCGCGGAAGAGCGCGCGAAGATGAGTTTCCTGAAGGACCTGGCGCTGCCCACGCGTGGCGGCCGCGCGGTGCCGATCACCCAGATTGCGGAAATCAGGTACGACCTCGAGCCGGGCATCGTCTGGCGTCGCAATGAACTGCCGACGATCACCGTGCGCTCGGACGTGCGCGGCAGCGCGCAGGGTCCCGATGTGGCCGCGCGCATCGAGCGCGAACTGGGCGCCCTGCGCACGGATCTGCCGCTGGGCTACCGAATCGAGATCGGCGGCGCGATCGAGGACTCCACCCGTGGCCAGCGCTCGATTGCCGCCGGCATGCCGCTCCTGGTGATCGTGGTCCTGTCGCTGCTGATGATCCAGCTGCAGAGCTTCGCGCGCGTCTTCATGGTCGTATTGACCGCGCCCCTGGGGCTCATCGGTGTCGTGCTCGCGCTGCTGGCCTTCGGCAAGCCGTTCGGATTCGTGGCGCTGCTCGGCACGATCGCGCTGGCCGGCATCATCATGCGCAATTCGGTGATCCTGGTGGACCAGATCGACCAGGACGTGGCCGCCGGGAGCTCACCGTGGGATGCGGTCGTCGGCGCGACGGTGCGTCGCTTCCGTCCGATCGTGCTTACGGCGGCGGCAGCCGTGCTGGCACTGATTCCGCTGGTGCGCAGCGACTTCTTTGGTCCGATGGCCGTCGCCATGATGGGCGGCATCGTGGTGGCGACCGCACTGACGCTGATCTTCCTTCCAGCGCTCTATGCGCAGTGGTTCCGCATTCGTGCCGAGCCGCCCGCGATGGCGCCGATGCCCGCATGAAGGTCCTGGTGATCGGTGGCACGCGCGGCCTGGGGCAGGCGGTGGTCGAGGCGGCGTTCGCGGCGGAACACACGCTGACGGTGCTGGCGCGGCACGCCGGGCAATGGGCGGCGCCGGTCAACGGCGTGCGCATGGTGGTCGGCGATGCCGGCGATGCCGCCGACATCGAGCGCGCGACCGAGGGTCAGGACGCCGTCGTGTGGACGGTCGGGATTCCGCCGACGCGACGGCCCGTGCAGGTGTTCTCGCGCGGCACGCAATTCATGCTGGCCTCGATGCAGCGCTTCGGCGTGCGCCGGCTGCTATGCGTGACCGGCGTGGGTACGGGCGACAGCAAGGGTCAGGGCGGCTTCCTGCGTTCCGCCATCATGCAGCCGCTGCTGCGCCCGACCACTTTCGAGGACAAGGACCGGCAGGAGGCGCAGGTGCGCGCGAGCGACGTCGACTGGATCATCGTCCGTCCGGCGGCCATGAGCGACGGGCCGGGCACCGGATCGTACGCCGCGCACGTGGTGCCGCACGTCGCGGTCGCGCGGCGGATCAGGCGCGCCGACGCGGCCCTGTTCATCGTCCGGAACCTTGCCGCCGATGAATTCCTGCGCAAGACGGTGCTGCTTACGGCTTGAACGGCGGGGTGCCGGCCCCCGGTAGAGTAAACTTGCACCTTTGCGGCGTGCCCGTTGCGGACGCGCCACGCCCATCCAAGAGGTCGTCGACCATGGCGCTGGCTTCCACACCAGAGATCGTTGCCGAATTGAAGGCCGGCCGCATGGTCGTATTGGTCGACGAGGAGGATCGCGAAAACGAGGGCGACCTCGTGCTCGCGGCCGAGTACGTGACCCCCGAGGCCATCAATTTCATGGCGCGGCATGCGCGCGGGCTGATCTGCCTCACGCTGACCGAGGAGCGGTGCCGGCAACTCGCGCTGCCGCTGATGGTCACCAACAACCGGTCCGGCACCGGCACCAACTTCACCATGTCGATCGAGGCCGCGGAAGGCGTCACCACCGGCATCTCGGCGGCAGATCGTGCGCGCACGGTGCTGGCGGCGGTCGCGCCCGACGCCAAGCCCGCGGACATCGTGCAGCCCGGCCACATCTTTCCCGTCATGGCGCAGCCCGGCGGCGTGCTGGTGCGCGCCGGCCATACCGAGGCGGGTTGCGACCTTGCGCGCATGGCCGGGCTGATGCCGGCCACTGTGATCTGCGAAATCATGAAGGAGGACGGCACGATGGCGCGGATGCCCGACCTCATGGCTTTCGCCGAGGAACACGGGCTCAAGATCGGCGCCATCACCGACCTCATCCATTACCGCAGCCGGACCGAGCGCATCGTCGAGCGCATCGCCGAGCGGCCGCTCAATACGCCGCACGGGGCCTTCCGGCTGGTGGTCTACCGCGACAAGCTGTCGGATGCCACGCATCTTGCGCTGGTGCGCGGCCCGATTGCGCCGGACGTCGAGACGCTGGTGCGCGTGCACGAGCCGTTGTCGGTGATGGACCTGCTCGACGGCGAGTCGGCCTCCCATTCGTGGACGATCCCGGGCGCGCTCGCGGCGATCAACGAGGCGGGCCGCGGCGTGGTCGTGCTGCTGCACCGGCCCGAGAGCGCGCTCGAGCTGCGTCGCCGCGCCATGGCTGATGCCCCGCCGCCGGTCAACAAGATGGACCTGCGCAACTACGGCATCGGCGCGCAGATCCTGCGCGACCTCAATGTCGGCCGGATGCGACTGCTGTCGAAGCCCCGGAAGATGCCGAGCATGGCCGGGTTCAACCTCGAAGTGACCGGTTACGCCAGCGAGCCGCCGGCGCGCAAGTCGTCCTGACGCCGGTCCCCACTGATGACGATAAAACGACTCGAAGCGCGGTTGCCCGCGGGCTCCCCCAGGATAGGCATCGTGCTGTCGCGATTCAACCACGACGTCGGCGAGGGCCTGCTCGCCGGGGCTTTGCGAGCGCTGCGCGAGGCCGCGATCGACGATACGCACGTCACTGTCGTCAGCGTGCCCGGCGCGCTGGAAACGCCGCTGGTGTTGCAGCGGATGGCGCAAAGCGGGGATTTTGATGCGCTGGTCGCGCTCGGCGCGGTGATCCGCGGCGAGACCTATCACTTCGAGATCGTGGCCAACGAATCCGCGGCGGGCGTATCCAGCGTGGCGCTCGAATTCGGCATCCCCATCGGCAACGGCATCCTCACCTGCGAGAACGACGCGCAGGCGCTGTCCCGGATGGACCAGAAGGGTTACGAGGCGGCGCAGGCTGCGCTCGAGATTGCGGCACTGTTCGATGTCCTCGACGAACAAGACTAGCCAGCGCCGCCGCTCGCGCGAGTTGGTGATGCAGGGCCTGTATCAGCGGCAGCTATCGGGCAATGCCGCGCGCGATGTGCACGCCGACTTGACCACCAGCCCCGGTTTCCCGCGCGCCGACCAGCCCTATTTCGACGAATTGTGGAGTGGGGTCGGCGAGGAGTACGACGACCTGCTGGCCAGGCTTGCGCCGTTTCTCGACCGCAAGCCGGCTGCGCTTTCGCCGGTGGAGAAGGCGATTCTGGTGATCGGCGCATGGGAACTGGCGCGCCGGGTCGAGATCCCCTACCGCGTGGTCATCAACGAATCCGTCGAGCTTGCCAAGTCCTTCGGCGGCACCGACGGGCACCGTTACGTCAACGGCGTATTGGACCGTTTTGCGGCGGATGTGCGCGCCGTCGAAATCGCGGCCGGCAAGCGCGACGCCGCGCCGCTCTGACCGCCAGCGCCCGATGGTCGCGTGAGATCGGCGGCGCTTCCATGAACGAGTTTGAGCTGATCGACCGCTACTTCCGGCGTCCGGTGCGCGATCCAGCGGTGCGGGTGGGCAACGGCGACGACGCAGCCGTCGTGCGCCCCGCGCCGGGATGCGAGCTTGCATTCTCGGTTGACATGCTGGTGGAGGGACGCCATTTCCTGTCCGGCACTGACCCTGAGGCGCTGGGGCACAAGACGCTGGCCGTGAATCTGTCCGACCTGGCGGCGATGGGCGCTGCGCCGCGCTGGGCATTGCTCGCGGGGGCGTTGCCTGAAGTCGACGAGCGCTGGCTGACGGCATTTGCGCGGGGATTTTTTGCGCTCGCGGATCGCTTCGACGTGGCGTTGATCGGTGGCGACACCACGCGGGGTCCGCGCAATCTGTGCGTGACGATCATCGGCGAATTACCCTTTGATGCGGCGCTGACACGCGCGGGTGCGCGTGCCGGCGATGACATCCACGTCTCGGGCACGCTGGGTGACGCGGCGCTGGCGCTGGCGGGCCTGCAGGGCCGCACGCGCCTCGACCCGGCGACACTGGCCGCGCTGCGGGTTCGCCTCGAGCGGCCGGAGCCACGGGTGGCGCTGGGTTTGGCGCTGCGCGGCGTGGCTTCGGCGGCGCTGGATGTTTCGGATGGCCTGATCGGGGACGTGGCGCACATTCTCGACGCATCGAAGGTGGGCGCCGAGCTTGCGCTCGACGCGTTGCCGGTTGCCTCACCGCTGGCGCAGCGGCTGGCCGGATCCGAACGGGCATTGGCGCTGCAGTGCGTGCTGGCGGGCGGCGACGACTACGAACTCTGCTTCACGGCGGCTCCGGCCATGCGCGACCGCATTGCCGCCATCGCCCGAGCGACCGGGGTGCCGCTGACGCGCATCGGCGTCATCGGTCCGGTGCCGGGCCTGGTCGTGCGCGACGAGCATGGCGACGCGCTGCCCGCGCTGCCGCGCGCATGGGATCATTTCGAATGAGCGCCGCGCCTGCCGTTTCGTTCCTGTTCCGCCATCCCGCGCACTTCATCGCCCTGGGCTTTGGCGTCGGCCTGTCGCCGTGGGCGCCGGGCACGCTGGGGACGCTGCTCGCGATTCCGCTCGCGATCTGGCTGCGTAGCCATGCAGGCGATGTCGAGTACCTGGCCGTGCTGGTCGCGCTCTTCGGTATCGGCGTCTGGGCGTCGCACGTCACGGGCCGCGAGCTTGCCAGGCCGGACCACAGGGGCATCGTGATCGACGAGGTCGTGGCATTCCTGCTGGTGCTTTTCTTCACCGGCGTCACGCCGGAGCGCATCGCCATCGCGTTCGCGCTGTTCCGCTTCTTCGACATCGTCAAGCCGCCGCCGATACGGCAACTCGATGCGCGGATGAAGAACGGCATGGGCGTGATGCTTGACGACCTACTGGCGGCAGGCTTCACGCTGGTGGTCCTGGCGGTCGGCCAGAGGGTGCTCGGATGAGCGACGGTTACACGGGCGATCTCGACCTGCGGCGGCTGGAGGAAGTGGGGTTGAACGCATTGCAGACGCAACGCCAGCTCTTCTACGACGGCTGGCTGCTGCGGGTTTCGCCCGGCAAGGCCAAGCGGGCGCGCAGCGTCAACGCACACTTCAATTCATCGCTGCCGCTGGCCGACAAGATTGCGCATTGCGAGAAAGTCTATGCCGCGCGTGGCTTTCCCGTGCTGTTCCGGATCACGCCGTTCGTCCAGCCGCCTGATCTCGACGCGGCACTGGCGGCGCGCGGCTACGATGCCCATGAAACGACACTGGTGCAGGTGAAGTCGCTGGCACAGGCGCCGGAAGTGGCCCCGCTGCCCGGCGTGGAGGTCGTCACGCCGACGGCCGATGCATTCGCCGACGCGGTGGCGGCGCTGCAGCACGCCACGCCAGCGCAGCGCGATGCCTATTACGAGCGTCTGGTGGACAGTCCGCTGGCCACCCGCGCATTGATCGCGCAAGGCCCCGACGCAACGGTGGGGGTCGGCACCGTGATGCTCGACGATGGCCTGGCCGGCATCTTCTCGATGGCGACCGCGCCGGACATGCGTGGACGCGGCGTGGCGACGGCGCTGCTGGGGCA
>JANNKR010000171.1:0-9669 GCA_031396395.1 Betaproteobacteria bacterium | reverse complement strand
GTCCCGCACGCCGCGGCGCTGGCACGACTCAACCGCACCGGGCCGCGCGACGAGAAAGCGGTCCCGCACGCCGCGGCCCTGGCACGACTCAACCGCACCGGGCCGCGCGACGAGAAAGCGGTCCCGCACGCCGCGGCCCTGGCACGACTCAACCGCACCGGGCCGCGCGACGAGAAAGCGCTCCCGCAAGCCCCGGCGCCGGCAGAACCGAAACAATGCCACCCGCATCACGGATGGTCCGGGGGCCCCTTCCCGGCACCCCCAGACACAACAAACCGCGGGCTGTCGAGCCTTAACTGACCGCGGGTCATTGCGGGTTGCGCGGGCCTGCGGCTACAATCGCTGTCCCTTTGCGCCAGGACTCATCGCTTGTCTTCAGCCATGCCGCAATTTGCCGGCGCCACCATGCCGGGGACGCCCAATGCCGTCGCAATGGCCGGTGTCACTTATGGCTATGACCGCGCACGTGCCGTGCTCACCGGGATCGACATGGTGATTCCCCGCGGCAAGGTCGTCGCGATCATGGGCGGCTCCGGCTGCGGCAAGACCACGCTGCTGCGCCTGATCGGCGGGCAGATCCGCGCCCAGGCCGGGCGGGTCGACGTCGATGGGCAGGATGTGTCGGCGCTCGACCGCGATGGTCTCTATGCGCTGCGGCGCAAGATCGGGATGCTGTTCCAGTTCGGCGCGCTGTTCACCGACCTGACCGTCTTCGAAAATGTCGCCTTTCCCATTCGCGAACACACCGACCTGCCCGATGCGTTGATTCACGACCTCGTCGTGATGAAGCTGCATGCCGTTGGTCTGCGCGGCGCGGCCTCATTGCGACCCGCCGAGCTATCCGGAGGCATGGCGCGGCGCGTGGCCCTGGCGCGTGCCGTGGCGCTCGATCCCATGCTCGTGCTCTATGACGAGCCCTTTGCCGGACTCGACCCCATCTCGCTTGGTGTCGTGGGCCAGTTGATCAGGCAACTCAACGATGCGCTGGGCAGCACGTCCGTGGTGGTCACCCACGACGTCTACGAATCGCTCAAGATCGTCGATTACATGTATTTCGTCTCCGGGGGTCGCATCGTCGCGCAGGGAACCCCGGCCGAGGTCCGCGTGTCGACCGACCCCTTCGTCCGCCAGTTCGTCGATGGCGAGCCCGATGGCCCCGTGCCGTTCCACTACCCAGCACGGTCCTATGCAGACGATCTGGGCAGCCGTGCTGCCTAGCGCCCTCGCCAACGGCTTGCGGCGGATCGGCAACGGATCGCTGCATGCGATCGCGCGCGTCGGCTTCGCGACACGGTTCTTCGTGGCCGTGCTGCGGCAGACGCCGGCCGCGTTCCGGCGCCTCCAGCTCACGTTGCGCGAGGTCTACTTCGCCGGCGTCCTGTCGCTGGTCGTCATCATGGTGTCCGGCCTGTTCGTCGGCATGGTGCTGGGCCTGCAGGGCTACGACACGCTCAACCGGTACGGCGCCGGTGATTCGCTGGGAATTTTCGTCGGGCTGTCCCTGGTGCGGGAACTTGGCCCCGTCGTTTCCGGTCTGTTGTTCGCCAGCCGCGCGGGCAGCGCCATCACCGCCGAGATCGGGCTCATGAAGACCACGGAGCAATTGTCGGCGATGGAAATGATGGCGGTGGATCCCCTGGCCCGCATCATCGCCCCCCGGTTCTGGGGCGGCGTCATCTCGATGCCTCTGCTTGCCGCGCTGTTCTCGGTGATGGGCGTGTTCGGCGCGTATCTCGTCGGGGTTCGCCTGATCGGCGTCGACAACGGCACCTTCTGGGGCAACATGCAGGCGGGCATCGACTTCTGGCCGGACGTGACCAATGGCATCATCAAGAGCTTCGTTTTCGGCATTGCGGTAAGCCTCATCGCGGTCTTCGAGGGCTTCGATGCCAAACCCACGGCCGAGGGCGTATCGTCGGCCACCACGCGCACGGTTGTCGGCGGATCGCTGGCGATCCTCGCGCTCGACTTCGTGCTCACTGTCTTCATGTTCCGCGGCGTCGGGTAGTCCGCGCCGCCGCGCGGGGAATCGTTCCATGAATCGCTCGACCATCGACCTCTGGGTCGGCATCTTCGTCACCATCGGCGTGGGTGCCATCGTGTTCCTTGCACTCAAGGTGGGCAACCTGACGTCGCTCAATGCCCAGCCAAGCTATCGCCTCGAGGCGCGCTTCGACAACATCGGCGGCTTGAAGCTGCGCGCGCCCGTGAAGGCAGCCGGCGTGGTCGTGGGACGCGTCGCGGGCGTAACGCTCGATCCCAAAACCTACGAGGCGGTTGTTGCGCTCAACGTCGACAACGGGTTCGAGTTCTCCAAGGACACCATCGCGTCGATCCTGACGTCGGGCCTCCTGGGCGAGGTCTACATCGGGCTCGAGGCCGGCGGCGACCCGCAGATGCTTGCCTCCAACGCGCGCATCGCCAAGACGCAGTCGGCCGTCGTGCTGGAGAAGCTGATCAGCCAGTTCATGTTCGACAAGGCGTCCTCCGGAGCCACCAAGTGAAGCGATGGTGCGAAACAAGGCAGGCGTCGGGTCTCGTGGCGATGGTCGCCGTGCTGACGCTCTCCGGCTGCGCCACGTCGGGAGGGGGTCGCGCCTACGATCCATTCGAGCCGATCAACCGGGCGGTCTATGCGATCAATGAACCGATTGACAGGAACCTGATCAAGCCGGTAGCGCAGGCCTACGTCGATTACGTGCCTTCGGTGCTCCGGACCGGTATCAGCAACTACTTCAACAACATCGACGACCTGTTTTCGGCACTGAACGGCCTGCTGCAGGGCAAGCTCGACAAGGCCGGGAACGACATGGGTCGCGTGATGATCAACACGTTCCCCGGCATCCTCGGATTGATCGACGTCGCGTCCGATCTCGGCATCCCGCGTGGCAACGAGGACTTCGGGCAGACCTTCGGCTTCTGGGGCATTCCGCAGGGACCCTATCTCGTCGTTCCGCTGTTCGGTCCGTCGACGGTGCGCGATGGCACCGGTTTCGTGCTGCGGGTCCTGTGGTCGCCGACCACGGAGATCCCGAACGTCGCGCTGCGCAACGTCATCTATGGTCTGGGCGGGCTCGACCTGCGCGCCAATGCGCTGGGCGCCACCTCGCTGATCGACCAGGCGTCGCTCGATCCGTATACCTTCGTGCGCCGCGCCTACCTGCAGCGCCGCGAGTATCTCGTTTACGACGGCAGTCCGCCGCCACCCAAGGACGACGAATGAAAATGCTGTTGAATGGACGCCGCTGGATCGCTGCCTTGATGCTGGTACTGGGTCTGGCTCCGGTTGCATGGGCGCAGGAAGCGCCGGATGCACTCGTCAAGCGTGTCGCGCAGGAGGTGCAGCAGATCGCGCGCACCGATCCCAAGGTGCAGGCGGGCGACCAGCAGCGCATCCGCGATGTGATCGAGACGAAACTCCTGCCGAACTTCGATTTCGAGCGGATGACGGCGCTGGCCATGGGCCGCAATTGGCGGCAGGCCTCACCGGAGCAGCAGAAGCAGCTGATCGACCAGTTCCGGGCACTGCTGGTGCGCACCTATTCCGGCGCGCTGTCGCAATACCGCGATCAGGTGATGGAATTCAAGCCGTTGCGGGTCGACCCCAGTGCCACGGACGTGATCGTGCGATCGGAAGTGATCCGGACGGGACAGGCGCCGGTGCAGATCGACTACGGCATGACCAAGACCCCCGGTGGCTGGAAGGCCACCGACGTGATCGTGGGCGGCATTTCGCTCGTCACCAACTACCGGGACGAGTTCAACGAGCAGATCAAGAACGGCGGCACCGACGGTCTCATCAAGACGCTCGCCGCCAAGAACCAGGGCATCAAGTGAGCTTCGACGCCGCCGATGCACAAGGGTCCTTTGCCATCGACGGCGAGCGCTGGATCTTTTCGGGCCAACTTGTGTTCAGCGACGCCGCGGCGGTGTATGACGCGATTGAGCGCATGCCGTTGCCGCGCTCGGGCGTCGTTGACTTCGGTGGCATGGCGCATGCGGATTCCTCCGCTCTGGCCGTGTTGCTGGCGCTGAAGCGCCGCGCGGCGGTTGAGCACGCGCCCCTTTCCTTTGTCGCGATGCCGCCCGTGCTCGGATCGCTCGCGCGTGTCTACGACATCGAAGCGCTGCTGGCGTCCTGAAGCCCGCGGGCTGCCGCCACGGCAGCAGCGTCGCGGCGACCGAACCGTTCCACCCTCGCCATGCCACCCTACGCCGTTGAAATTGTTGATGTCGCGCGCCGCTTCGGCGCCGTGCAGGCGCTCGACGGGGTCAGCCTGAAGGTCGAACAAGGCGAATTTTTCGGCCTGCTCGGCCCCAACGGTGCCGGCAAGACGACGCTGATCTCCATTCTCGCCGGACTGACCCGGGCCGATCGCGGCAACGCCAGCGTCCTCGGCCACGACGTGGTGCGTGACTTCCGCATGGCGCGGCGCAGTCTGGGCGTGGTGCCGCAGGAACTGGTGTTCGATCCCTTCTTCACGGTCCGCGAGACGCTGGAGTTCCAGGCCGGGTACTTCGGCCTGCGTCGCAACAGCACCTGGATCGACGAAATCCTGCACCACCTCGACCTCACGTCCAAGGCCGGCGCCAACATGCGCGCGCTCTCCGGCGGAATGAAGCGCCGGGTGCTGGTGGGGCAGGCGCTGGTGCACAAGCCGCCGGTGATCGTGCTGGACGAGCCCACTGCCGGCGTCGACGTGGAACTGCGGCAGAACCTGTGGGCGTTCATCCGCAAGCTCAATGCCGACGGCCACACGATCATCCTGACCACGCATTATCTCGAGGAAGCCGAAGCACTGTGCGGCCGCATCGCCATGCTGAAAGCGGGCCGGGTGGTGGCACTCGACACCACGGCCAACCTGCTGTCGCGCTTTGCGGGACTGACGTGCCGGCTGGTCGTGGCAGGATTGCCGGCAGCGTGGCAGGATCGCGTGGTGCGGCGCGACGGACGCAACGTGCATGTGGGGCTCGACAGCCACGCGCAGCTCGAGTCACTGCTGGCGGCGCTGCGCGAGGAGCACATCGCGATCGAGGAGATGGCGCTGGCGGAGACCGATCTCGAGCAGGTATTCCTGCGCATCATGAAGCAACCGGAACAAGCCGCCTCGGAGCAGCCATGATCGAGCCGATGGCGAGCACGGGGCGCGGCTGGGTGACGCTCTTCTACAAGGAAGTCCTGCGCTTCTGGAAAGTCAGCTTCCAGACGATCGCGGCCCCGGTGCTGTCGGTGCTGCTCTACCTGCTTATTTTCTCGCACGTACTCGCGGGGCATGTCACGGTCTTTGACGGCCGGGTTCCCTATGCGTCGTTCCTGGTGCCGGGCCTCGTGATGATGGCGGTGCTGCAGAATTCCTTCGCCAACTCGTCGTCGTCGATGATCGGCTCCAAGATGACGGGGAACCTGATCTTCGTGCTGCTGCCGCCACTGTCGGCGCTGGACCTCTTTGCAGCCTACGTGCTGGGGGCGATGGTGCGCGGACTGGTGGTCGGCGCCTGCGTGTTCGCCATCACGCTGGTGTTCGATCCGGGACTGCTGGCCATGCCCAAGCCCTGGTGGGCGCTGGCCTTCGTGTTGCTCGGCAGCGCGATCCTGTCCATCCTGGGCCTCCTGGCCGGCCTGTCGGCGGAAAAATTTGATCAGCTGTCGGTATTCCAGAACTTCATCATCATGCCCTTGACGTTCCTGTCCGGCGTGTTCTACTCGATCCATTCGCTGCCGCCGTTCTGGCAGACTCTGTCGCACCTCAACCCCTTCTTCTACATGATCGATGGCTTTCGCTACGGATTTTTCGGGGTCGCGGACATCGCACCGGGATGGAGCCTGGCGATCGTCGCCGCGTCCGCGCTGGCGCTGTCGGCGCTGACGCTGAAACTCCTCGCCAACGGCTGGAAGCTGCGTCCCTAGGAAATCGCCACCATGGTTACACCTGAATCGATCCAAGCCTCGCTCGAAGCCGGCCTGCTCTGCGAGCATGTCCACGTCTCCGGCGACGGCGCGCACTTCGAGGCCGTAATCGTGTCGCCGGCCTTTGCCGGGCTGTCGCGTGTCCGCCAGCATCAGCTGGACTATGGGGCGCTCGGTGACCGGATGCGGGAGGAAATCCACGCGCTGTCGATGCAGACGCTGACGCCGGCGCAGTGGGCGGAGCGCACGCGTGGATAAGCTGCGCATCACCGGCGGCTCGCCGCTGGCGGGCGAAGTTCGCGCCTCCGGTGCCAAGAATGCGGCGCTGCCCATCCTTTGCGCGGCCCTGCTGTCGCCCGAACCGCTGCGCCTCACCAATGTGCCGCGCCTGAACGACGTGGGGACGATGCAGGCGCTGCTGGCGCAGATGGGCGTGCGCTTCGACCTGGGCGCGCCCGGTGCCGTCGTGCTTGATGCGGCGCGCATCGACTGGCCGCTGGCTCCCTACGAGCTCGTGAAGACCATGCGGGCCTCGATCTTGGCGCTCGGGCCTCTGCTGGCGCGCTGCGGCGAGGCAAGGGTGTCGCTGCCGGGTGGTTGTGCCATCGGCCTGCGGCCGGTGGATCAGCACGTGAAGGGACTGACGGCGATGGGGGCCGAGATCGACCTCGAGCATGGCTACATCAACGCGCGCGGACGGCTGCGCGGCGCCAACATCGTGTTCGACCTGGTGACCGTCACCGGCACCGAGAACCTGCTGATGGCGGCAACGCTCGCGGACGGCACGACGGTGCTCGAGAATGCCGCGCGCGAGCCTGAAGTGATCGATCTGGCGCAATGCCTGGTGCGCATGGGCGCGCAGATCAGCGGTGCTGGCACCGACCGCATCACGATCGAAGGCGTGGCGCGACTGCACGGCGCGACGCACGCCATCATGCCGGACCGGATCGAGACGGGCACGTTCCTGGCAGCGGTTGCGGCCACCGGCGGGGATGTGACGATCACGGGAACGCAGCCCGATGCACTGACCGCGGTGATCGACAAGCTGCGCGAGGTGGGCGCGGACATCGCGACGGAGGGCGACCGCATCCGGGTCCGTCGCGACGGCGTATTGCGCGCCGCCAACGTGCGCACGGCACCGCATCCCGGGTTCCCCACCGACATGCAGGCGCAGTTCATGGCGCTGGCAACTCGCGCGACCGGCACTTCGGTCATCACGGAGACGATCTTCGAAAACCGGATGATGCACGTCCAGGAACTGCGCCGGCTGGGTGCCGACATCGAGGTCGAGGGCAGCACCGCCATCGTCCGGGGCGTGCCGAAGCTCACGGGCGCCGACGTCATGGCCACCGACCTGCGCGCCTCGGCCTGCCTGGTCATTGCCGGGCTCATCAGCGACGGCGACACGACCATCGATCGCATCTATCACCTCGATCGCGGGTATGAGCGCATCGAGGACAAGCTCTCGGGGCTCGGCGCGCGCATCGAGCGCGTCAGGTGAAGTGGGCGGGATGCCCGTGACGACATGGCGTGACGATCTAGCTTCGGCGCCGCTGGGCCGCGCCACCGATTATCCCGATGCCTACGACCCGACGCTGCTCTTTGCCGTTGCCCGCGCGCCGCAACGGGCGTTGCTGGGGATCGCGGGCGCGCTGCCGTTCGAGGGTGCGGATCGCTGGACGGCCTTCGAGCTGACCTGGCTCGATCCCCATGGCAAGCCGGCCATTGCGATCGCCGGCTTCGACGTGCCGGCGGCCTCGCCTGCGATCGTCGAGTCGAAATCCGTGAAGCTGTACCTGGGGTCGTTCGCGCAGACGCGCTTTGCCGCCGCCGATGTCGTCGCCGCGACGATCGAGCGTGACCTGGCCCAGGCCACCGGCGCGACCGTGCGGGTGACGTTGACGGCGCCCGACCGGTTTGCGCAGCTGCGCCTGACCGAGATGGCGGGCCAGAGCCTGGATGCGCTGCCACTGGCCACCGAGTGCTACCAACTCGACCCGTCAGCCCTCGCGGTGACCGGCGGCGAGGCCACGGAGACGCTGCGCACCGATCTCTTCCGGTCGGTATGCCCGATGACGGGTCAGCCGGACTTCGCATCCGTGTCGATCGCGTACACCGGGCGGCGCATCGATCGCGCCGGGCTCCTGCGCTATCTGGTTTCGTATCGTTGCCACGCCGGGTTTCACGAGCATTGCGTCGAGCGCATCTTCGTCGACCTGCAGCGTGCGTGCGGGTGCGCGACGCTCGCCGTGGCCGCGGCGTTCACCCGGCGTGGCGGTGTCGACATCAATCCCTGGCGCGCCACCGCGGGAACCGCGCCGCCGCCGGCCGCACGCACGGCCCGCCAGTGATCGCCGGCGCGATCACCGCCATTCGTGGCGCCCTGATCGACTTTCACGCCGATCCTCTGCAGACGGGCGTGGCCGCCGCGCGCCGCCATGAATCCGACGGCATCGTGGCGATGACCGGTGGACGGATCATCGCAAGCGGCGCTGCATCCGCAGTCCTGCCGCTGCTGCCCCCCGGGACGCCGGTGACCACCTATGCCAACGCATTGATCACCGCCGGGTTCATCGATTGCCACGTGCACTACCCGCAATTGCCGATCATCGGGGCGGGCGGCAAGCCGCTGCTCGAATGGCTTTCCTCATACACGTTTCCGGCCGAGGCCCGCTATGCCGACGACGCCTATGCGCGCGCGGTCGCGCGCCGGTACCTGACGGAGAACCTGCGCCACGGCATCACCTCGGCGGCGGTGTTCTGCACGGTGCATCGCGGGTCGGCGGAGGTGCTGTTCGACGAGGCCCACGCGCTGGGTCTGCGGCTCATCGCCGGCAAGGTGCTGATGGATCGCAATGCGCCGGAGGGATTGCTCGATACCGCGCAGAGCGGCTACGACGAATCGAAGGCGCTGCTCGAGCGCTGGCACGGCAAGGGCCGCCTGGCCTATGCGATCACGCCGCGCTTTGCCGTCACGTCGACCCCGGCGCAACTCGCCGCCGCCGGCACGCTCAAGCGCGAGCATCCCGATGCCTACGTGCAATCCCACGTGGCCGAAAACGTCGCCGAGATCGATCTGGTGCGGCGCCTGTTCCCGAAGGCATCGTCCTACCTCGACGCGTACGCGCGGCACGGCCTGACGGGCCCGCGGACGATCTACGGCCACGGCGTGCATCTTGCCGAGTCGGATTTCGCGTACCTGCATGAGTCGCAGACGGCAATCGCGCATTGCCCGACCTCGAACAATTTCCTCGGCAGCGGCCTGTTCCGGCTGGCCGATGCGACAGCGGCCCGGCGCCCGGTACGAATCGGACTGGCCACGGACCTGGGCGGCGGGACCAGTTTTTCCATGTTGCGCACCATGCAGGCGGCCTACGAAGTCGCGGCGCTCGCCGGAGCGCCCCTCACCGCGTCCGACGCGTGGTACCTCGCGACCCGCGGTGCCGCACGCGCGCTCGACCTCGACGCCAGCGTCGGCAGCCTCGCCGCCGGCATGGATGCCGATGTGACAGTGCTCGACCTCCACTCGACGCCGATCCTCGATTTCCGCATGCGCCACGCGCGCGACATCGACGAAGTCCTGGCGATCCAGATGGCGCTGGGCGACGACCGCGCGATCCGTGCCACCTACGTCGCGGGACGGCTGGCCTGGGATCGCGACGGGGCGACGCCTCAGCGCTGAACCGTCGTTCCCCCGCCACCCCTGTAGGCGAGGCTTCAGCCTCGCGGGGATGTCGTCGCATCCAGCCCGCGAGGCTGAA
>JANNKR010000142.1:0-3339 GCA_031396395.1 Betaproteobacteria bacterium | reverse complement strand
CCGCCGGGCGCGCCATCGCCGGGCGCCTTGTTGGCGCGCGGCTTGTGGCGAACGCTGCGCACGAAGTCGAACGCCGCCTGCTGCTCCAGCAGGTACGCCACATCGGCGGCATCGAGCCACGCCTGCGCCACCATCACCGTGGGCAGCCCGTGCTCGCGGCGCAGTTGTTCGATGTAGCGGGTCTCGCCCAGCGGGTCCTGCGGATTCCATTCCGCCTCGACATAGACGGTCTTCTCGATCGTGAACGGCGCCGCATCTGCGCGATAGTCGGGCGGCAGGTAACGGCGGCAGATCGGGCCGTAGTCGCCGTAGCGAAACGGGATGCGCGGCTCGTCGTTCAGCCACGGATAGTAGTTGCGCGCAGGGTCCCAGAAATGCTGGTGGGCATCGACGACGGCAAACGCGTTCGCGGTCCCTGCCGGGGCGGGCGCAACAGCGGTGCTGGTCGAGTCGGTACCCATGCGTTCCTCCTTGGGCTCTGGTCGCCCCGGCCGTTTCCCGGCTCGTCGGTGGAGTATGCACAAATTTTTGCGATGCGTATACTGTATGCAGCATGCAGTTGATCGACACCACCCGACCACCCCGACCGGATCCGCTTGCCCGCTACACTTTCGGCATGAGGCTCGTTCGCCAATGACCATGGAAACCGCACAGCCAGCCTCCATCGCCGTGGCCGAGGGCGCGCAACCCATATTCCGGCGCAGTCTGCACGACGAGGTGGTGACGCGGATCCGCGACATGATCATCGAAGGCGTGCTCGCGCCCGGCACGCGCGTCAACGAAACCCACCTTGGGCAGACGCTGGGCGTGTCGCGGACGCCGCTGCGCGAAGCGCTCAAGTTCCTGGCCAGCGAAGGCCTGATCGAACTGGTGACCGCGCGCGGCGCGATCGTGAAGAAATTCACCGCCAAGGATGTCCGCGACATGCTGGACGTGCTGTCGGTGCTGGAAGCGTTTGCCGCGCGACTGGCGTGCCGCGAGGCCAGCGACGCGGCCATTGCCGACGTACGCCGCATCCACGACCGGATGGTCGACCGCTATGCGGTGCGCGACCGGCTCGAGTACTTCAAGCTCAACCAGCAGATCCATTCGGCGTTCCTGCAGCTGTCCGGCAATGCCGCGCTGGAGTCGGCACACACTTCCATCCAGTCGCGCCTGAAGCGCATCCGCTACATCGGCAACCAGGAGCCGCAGAAGTGGGCGGCCGCAATGGCCGAGCACGAGGACATGATCCGCTTCCTGGAAACGCGCGATGGCGAGAGCCTCGCGCGCGTGGTCACGCAACACATGGAACATACGTGGGAGCGTGTTCGCCAGACGTTGTGACCGAACACCGTTCACCGCATCCACTGCTGGTGCAATCAGGAGCGGACGCCGCCTGCCGGCATGGGGCCAAAGAACATGGCCTTAAACTTGTCCGGCCCGACGACACGGGCGATCTCGTTGACCGTGCAGTACCACACGATCAACACGGCCAGCAGGATCTGGACGGCCCAGAAGTGCGGCCATACGATTTGCGACAGCAACTTCTCGTTGGCGGCCGCAAAACCCGGCGCAATCTTCCAGAAATCGTAGAGCCGTTCCAGGTAGTGGATGAACATGGCCATCAGGGAGTAGAGCAGCGACTTCCAGCAGACGTTCCAGACCAGCGGCTTCTCGGGGAACTGGTTGATGAAGGGCAAGGCATTGGCCAGCAGCACCGCCTTGCCCAGGATCAGCGCCGCCACCGCGATCGACATCGAATTCGACAGGTCGATGCCGGTCCCCTTGGTCATGAGCACGCGGATGCCCGCAACAAGGTGCAGGACAACGAAGAAGTAGATGGTCGGCGGAATCAGCTCCATGAACTCGTGCTTCAACGTCTTTGCGAATTTGTTCATGGTTCCCCGCGCCTTGGTCAAGGATCACGCAACGGTCACTTCCGCGTGAAAAATACCTCAAATTTCTGCTTCATGACGGCCTGATAGTAGATCCCCTTGATCCGGTCATTGGTGGCGTCGTAGACAAGATCGTAGGTCGAACCGGAATAACCGCCCGCCTGCAATTCGAAAGCCAGGCGCACCGTCGCGCCGTCGAGCGTGGCCTGCGCCTTCGCAAACGGCAACGGCTTCGGGTTGAAGTACGACGCCTCGAGCTGCCCGTTGGCGCCGACTTTCTTGATCAGGATCAGGTAGCCGCCATCGGGGCGAACCCACGCCCCTTCCAGGACATCGAGATTGACTTTGTCGGCGGCTACGAACGCGGCTGAACCCTTGGCGACGGGCGCCGGGAACTGCGCCAAAGTCGTGCCGATGGTCATCATGGCCGCTGCCAATCCGACGCAAAGACAAGTCATCGCCCTGCGCATTCCCTCCTGCACCGATGCGCGTGTTCCGTCCATCATCCCGTATCCCCGATGTCGCGTTTTGCGTGCAGCCATGCATAAGCGAGCCATAGTGCCACGACCACATGCAGCGCGACACCGGTCCACAGCAACGGGCCGTCGAATTGTCCGGCCGTGCCAAGGTAGGCGAGGTATGCCGCGACCAGTCCGTTGTAGATCAGCATCGCGCGGACGGGCGGCGAACCACCCTCCGCGCGTGCCGACGTCGGCCAGCACGCCACCGCCAACGCAAGGATCGCGATGCCGAAACAGCGGCCGAGCGGGACACCGGAACCTGCAAGGTCAGCGCCCAGCAACAGCCGGGCGACGAGCGCAGGGTTGACCATCAGCGCCAACCCGGTGCCGGCTTCCACGGCGGACGTGAACAGGAGAATGTTGCGCAACATGCCGACCGGTCCTAGTCGCGCGCCCGCGCCACCGCTTCCTGCAGCACCCTCTGCTCCGCCGCCGTGATCTGGTTGCGTCCGAGCTTGTAGGTCAGCTTGGCGATGGTCCCGGTGAAGCGGAACGGCAGCTTGTAGCTGTCGTCCACCGCCGAGCGTGTGTCGCTGCCGATATCGAAGGTCTCGTCTATGGTCATCAACAGTGGAATCGAATGCGGAACCGTCTGCTTGGCCAGCACCTTGCCATCGACGGTGAGCACGCCAGTGCCCCCCTTGCCGGGGCCCGGTCCGTCGTACTTGAAGTCGAACACGATCGTGTGCTTGCCCGGCGCGAGCGGCGGCTCGGCCTCGTTGGCCCAGCGTGCCTGCAGCAGCATCAGCAGGTTGTAGTTGAACACCGGCCGGCCCTTGAGCAGGTACAGGCCGAAGCCACCCCAGCGGCCGCCGGTGGTAACGATCATGCCGTCACCGCCGCCCTGCGGCACGTCGACTTCCGCCGTGATGGTGAACGACTTGTTCAGGATGTTGGGGGCCACGCCGGTGGCAATGCCGGGCAGGTGACCCGAGTACGTG
>JANNKR010000132.1:0-18415 GCA_031396395.1 Betaproteobacteria bacterium | reverse complement strand
GCGACCAAGGCACTCTTGGGCGGCGACGGCGACACGATCGCCGAGATCTATCGGCAGCGCGTCACCGTGCGCGGCAAGGGCAGCGACGTCTGGGGCTGGGGTACGGCCTACGGCCGGCCGGATGCGCCCAAGCCCACGGCAACGCCGGGAGCCAAATCATGATGGCGCGTCTGACCAAGATTGCCACGCTGGCGTTTGGCGCGATGGCGGCGCTGATGCTGGCAGGTTGCGGTGAACGGCCGCAGGTCATGGAATTCAAGCAGGGCAAATACCAGGGCAAGCCGGACCAGCCGCCGTATGCGGCCGCGCCGTTCAATGGCAACAAGGAGATGTGGGAGCGCGACATCCGCGCGCGCACGCAGAACCAGAACGAATACCGGCGGACCGGGGGCTGAACATGGCCCCCATGAAGCTCGATTCGCGCGGCGCAGCGATGCGCTGGGTCGTGGGTGCTCTTGGCATTGTCACCGCGTGCGCAGTGCTGGCGCAGGCGCCTGCTGTTGCGCCCAAGGAAGCACAGGAGGCGGCAACGCAGGTAGAGGCGCAGCGCGCGCAGCCGGGCAACAATGCCCCGGTGTGGAAGGAAGTCCGTTCCGGCGAGCCGCAGATCACGAGCCTGCCGGGACGCGAAACCAACGTCCTCATCCAGCCGCTGGGGCAGACGTGGCGCGCGGCGCGCAATCCGGTCACCACCGTGGGTGGAGCGTTGATCGCACTGGTGCTGCTGGCGCTGGCCGGCTACTTCACGTGGCGCGGCCCCATCGACGTGCACGGCAAGTTGGCCGGGCGCAAGATCGAACGCTTCACCTTGGTCAAGCGAGCGTCGCACTGGACGATGGCGTTCACCTTTGTCGCGCTCGGCATCTCCGGGTTGATCCTGACCTTCGGCAAGAACATCCTGATGCCGCTGATCGGGTCCACGCTGTTTTCATGGCTCGCGATGCTGTCCAAGGCCGTGCACAACTTCACCGGCCCGATCTTCTCGGTCGCGCTCGTCATCTTCATCCTGCTGTTCGTCCGCGACAACATCCCGCGTGCCTATGATTGGAAGTGGATCGCCAAGTTCGGCGGCATGCTGGACCGCAGTGGTGCCACGCACGTGCCGGCGGGCAAGTTCAACGCCGGCGAGAAGGCGCTGTTCTGGATCCTGGTGGTCGGACTATGCATCGTGTTGACGGTGAGTGGTTATGTCCTGCTCTTTCCCAATTTCAACCAGGTGCGTACGACGATGCAACTTGCCAACATCGTCCATCTGGTGGCGTCGCTGCTCGCGATCGCGATGGCCTGCTTCCATATCTATCTCGGCACCATCGGCATGAAGGGTGCGCTGGATGCGATGCGCACCGGCTACGTCGACGAGACCTGGGCCAAGGAGCATCACGAATACTGGTACAACGATGTGAAGTCCGGGAAGGTGGCAGGCGCAGGCGAGGGGGTGGCACCAGCGATGGCACCGCGCGCGGTTTGAGCGCGTTGCCCGCGAGCGGTAGCCGGGATACAGGCATTTCAGCAGGAGGAGAGCAGGGATGAACACGATCAGGGCAATCATCGGTGCCACGCTGGTAGTGGCGACATTCGGTCTGGCCGTGGCCAAGTTGCCGCCGCCGCCGCCGATGACGGACGCACAGAAAGCAGCCGCGGACGAGGCGAAAGCCAAGACGGCTGCCGGCGCGGAGCTCGCAAAACAGCAGCAGGCCAAGGCTGAGGATCGCGTCGCCTCGCAGTATTTCGCGAACATGAAGGCCTCGGGTAAGACGGTTCCGCCGCCGCAGATGGCAGCGGCACCGGCTGCACCACCCGCCGCAGCGGCCAAGGCCGCACCGGCGGCAGCGCCCAAGAAGTAGAGCGACGTACGGCACCAAGGAGTTGAAGCGGAGGCGAGCATCGCCTCCGTTTTTTTTTGCGCTTGCGCCGATGCCCCAATCGCTCGGTAGGCGAGGCTTCAGCCTCGCGCGTTCAGCGCGTCCATTGATCCTGCGAGGCTGAAGCCTCGCCTACGGCCCCGTGACGTCTTTTCCCCGGACTTTGCAACCGCGCTATAATCTCTGGCTTGCCGGAGAGCTGGCCGAGTGGTCGAAGGCACTTGACTCGAAATCAAGCAGACTCGCAAGGGTCTCGGGGGTTCGAATCCCTCGCTCTCCGCCAAGATCAACATGTCCGACCCTGAGACATAGGTGACACCCGTGTACCGAACGGGTTGTCGAGATGTTGCGGGCTTTCCTGTGACGTGGAAAACGCCTCGACCCGCTGCGTAGAGCACCCGGCCGCCCCGCTCTCGTGCAAGCCTCCAACTTAACGTCAAGGCACCCGCATGATCATTCTTGTGCTTGGATTGCTGCTGTTCCTGGGCACGCACTCGGTCCGCATTTTCGCCGAGCCATGGCGCAACGACCAGATTGCGCGCCTGGGCGAAGGTAAGTGGAAAGGCCTCTACTCATTGGTTTCGTTGGCCGGGCTCGTGCTGATCGTCTGGGGCTACGGACAGGCGCGCCTCGACCCGGTCGTCATGTGGAATCCGCCGGTCTGGACGCGGCATGCGGCTGCCGCGTTGATGCTGCCTGCGTTCATCCTGATCGCGGCCGGCAACATGCGCGGCACACGGTTGAAACGCTGGATCGGCCATCCGATGGTGATGGGCGTCAAACTGTGGGCGTTCGCGCATCTGCTCGCCAACGGCATGCTCGCCGACGCGGTACTCTTCGGCAGCTTCCTGGTCTGGGCGGTGGTCGACTATCGGGCCGCGCGCCGGCGCGATCGCGCTACGGGAGTCGTCCATCCGCAGGGCACCCTGTCGCGCGACCTCCTGGCCGTGGTGATCGGCGCTGTGGCATGGGTTGCCTTCGCGCTCTGGCTGCATCTGTGGCTTTTCGGCGTGCGGCCGCTTGGCGCCTAGCGGTGCGTGCTGCTCGCGGTAGGATCCGGGTTGTGTGGTCCCTGCGCAATCATCCGCCCCGCCCATGAGCCGCTTGCTGTCGACCATCGGGATCCTCGCCACCCTCGCGTGGCTGGGAGTGATCGCCTGGATCTTCCGCGGCCGCATGGGCGAGATCACGCAGCTCCAACCCAACGAGGTCGGTGATTTTCTCGCCGGGTCGCTGGGGCCGATCGGCATCCTGTGGCTGATCCTGGGGTTCTTCCAGCAGGGGCTGGAGCTGCGCGAAAACACGCGCGCGCTGGACCTGCAGGCCACCGAGCTGCGCAACGCCACGCGGGAGCAGCACGAGCTGCTCAAGGCCACCCGCGCGCAGGTGGAGGCCGATCACGCAATGGTCGCGCTGGCCCGCGAGCAGCACGCGCAAAGCCTGCTGCCGCGCTTTGCCTTTCTCGATGTCGCTACATTGAACGGCGACCGCGGCACCGAGCTGCGCTTCGAATTGCGCAACCTGGGCGCCAATGCCAGCGACCTGCGCTTCGACACGAAGGCGGCGCCTGCGCAGGTTGCTGCGCCGCGGCTGCCGGTGGCGTTGACCGGGCTGCCCTATCCTTGCGTGTTGACGTTCGCACCTGGCCATCCGGCTGCAGGCGATCACTTCACGATTGGCTTTCGGGATATTGCCGGACATCACGGCAGTATCCGGTTCGCGTTTACCTTCGACGACGCCGGCAAGCTCGTCGATATCGTCACCACCGGAGCCTGAAGCGATGGAACGTCGCACGATGATGAAAGCGACCGCTGCGGGACTGGCCACGCTGGCGCAGGCGGCAGGTACTGCGGCCCAGCAGCCGGGCGCGGCAACACCGGCGTTCGAACTGGACGAAGTCACGGTGCTGCAATTGCAGGCATCGATGCGCACCGGCGCGCGCTCGGCCGTATCGATTGCGCACCTCTATCTCGCGCGCTGCGATGCCATCGACAAAGCGGGCCCGACGATCAATTCGATCATCGAACGCAATCCGGATGCCCTGGCCATTGCCGAGGCGCTCGACCGCGAACGGCGCGACAAGGGCGAACGCGGCCCGCTGCACGGCATCCCCGTGCTGCTGAAGGACAACATCGACACGGCGGACCGGATGCGCACCAGCGCGGGCTCGCTGGCGCTGGGCGACGCAATCGCGCCGCGTGACTCGCACGTGGCGGAGAAATTGCGGGCGGCGGGATGCGTGATCCTCGGCAAGTCCAACCTGTCCGAGTGGGCCAACTTCCGCAGCTCGCGCTCGACCAGTGGCTGGAGCGGGCGGGGCGGGCAGACGCGCAACCCGTATGCGCTCGACCGCAATACCAGCGGCTCGAGCTCGGGCTCGGGCGCGGCAATCGCAGCCAATCTCTGCGCGGTTGCGGTGGGGACGGAAACCGATGGCTCCATCATCAGCCCGTCGTCGGCCTGCGGCCTGGTCGGCTTCAAGCCGACGGTGGGCCTCGTCAGCCGCGCGGGCATCATTGCCATTGCCGCCAGCCAGGACACCGCGGGCCCGATGACGCGCAGCGTGGCCGATGCGGCGGCGCTGTTGACGGCGATGGCTGGCGCTGACCCGCGCGACCCGGCAACGGCGGCCAGTCGTGGGCATGTGCATGCCGACTACACGAAATTTCTCGACCCGGCAGGCCTCAAAGGCGCGCGCATCGGGGTCGCGCGCGACTTCTTCGGCGCCAACGATCGTGTCGATCGCGTGATCGAGGAAGCGATTGCCGCGATGAAGAACGCGGGCGCGGTGGTGATCGATCCGGTACGCATGCCGCATTTGCCCAAGATCGGGGACTCCGAACTCGAAGTGCTCTATTTCGAGTTCAAGGCGGGACTCGACGCCTATCTCAAGGATGCCGGCCAGGGTGCTGCGGTGCGGTCACTGCCGGGATTGATCGCCTGGAATGACCGCAATGCCACACGCGAGATGCCGTACTTCGCGCAGGAGCACCTCATCGCCACGCAGAAAAAGGGTCCGCTGACGGACCCTGCCTATCGTCGCGCCGTGGCCAACTGCCGCAAGTACTCGCGCACGCTGGGCATCGACGCCACGCTCGCGGCCCACCGTCTCGATGCGATCGTCGCGCCGACGGGTGGACCGGCGTGGCTCACCGACTACGTCAACGGCGATCACTCCGGCGCCAGCTGCTCGCAGCCTGCCGCGGTGGCGGGGTACCCGCACATCACCGTGCCGGCCGGGTTCGTCTGGGGTCTGCCGGTGGGCGTGTCGTTCTTCGCGTCGGCATGGAGCGAGCCGAAGCTTCTGCGCCTGGCGTACGCCTACGAACAGGCCACGAAAATGCGGCGGCCGCCGCAATTCCTGGCGTCCGCGCGCGTGGTTTGATTCAGGCTGCCGCAGTTGCGGCGAGACCGCGCGCCTAGTTTGATTTACGCGGCGACGGTCTCGCCGCGAATTCGCGTCTCGTGACGGGTCACGCCCATCCTGCACGCCAGCACGAATGCATTGCGCATCGCGCCTAGGTTGGCGATGCCACGCCCGGCGATGTCGTACGCGGTGCCGTGCGCCGCGGTGGCGATCGGGATTGGCAAGCCTCCCGGTACGGTGACGCCCTGATCGAAACCCATTAGCTTCATCGCGATCTGGCCTTGGTCGTGGAACATCGTCAGCACGCCGTCGTAGCCGTTGTCCTTGCGGATGGCGCGGACGAACGCGGTGTCGGCGGGGAAGGGGCCGTCCGCCGGAAAGCCGCGTGCGCGCGCCAGTTCGACGCCCGGTTCGATGATGTCGATTTCCTCGCGGCCGAACGCGCCGTTGTCGCCGTTGTGCGGATTGAAGCCGCATACCGCGATACGCGGCGAGGCGATGCCCGACAGTCGCAGGCCTTGCGTCAGCAGCGCGATGTTGTCGGCCACGCCTTCCTTCGTCAGCAGATCGCTCACCGTCTTCAGCGGCACATGCGATGTCACGCGCGATGTCCACAGCGATTCGAGGACGTTGAATTCGACGCACGGGCCGTGGAAGTCGAGCAGCTCGCAGAAGTAGTGCAGCTCGTCCGCGTGCTGCATGCCGCCCGCGCGCAACGCGGCCTTGTTGAGCGGCGCGAAGCAGAACGCATCGGCTAATCCGCGTTGGCAAAGGTCCACGCCAAGGACCAGGGCATCGAGCATGTACGCGCCGTTGCGCGCCGCCACTTCGGCGTGCGCGAAGCCGGTCGCATCGGCGTGCTTCCACGCCATCAGGCGCGGCACGCCGGGCGTGTGCGGCGCATCGGCCGCGGCGACGGCAAACTCGACGCCTGCAGCGCGCATGCCGCCGTCCAGCACCTGCCGGCTGGTGATCAGCAGGATGTCGGCTTCACCCGCGGCGCGGCCGTCGGCCAGCAGCTTCGCGACCAGCTCGGGGCCGATGCCGGCCGGGTCGCCGGTGAACAGCGCAATGGTGGGGATCACGGATCGATCTTCACGTTGGCATCCTTGATCAGGCGGCCGAAGCGGTCATAGTCCGCGCGCACCATCGCGCCGAATTGCTCCTGCGTCAGTGTGCCGGGTTCACCGCCGAGGCCAAGCAGCCGCTTCTGCACATCCGGCAGCTGCAGTGCCTTCATGGTTTCCGCAAAGAGCCGATCCACGACGGCCTTGGGCGTGCCGGCGGTGACGAAGAGGCCATACCACGTGGTCATCTCGACGCCCGGCAGGCCGGCTTCGGCCATCGTCGGCACATCGGGCAGTTCCGGCGAGCGTTTGGCGCTCATCACGGCCAGCGGCTTGACCTTGCCGCTCTTGATGAAGGCCATCGCGGAGGACGTGGTGTCGAAATCGAGCTGGATCTGGCCGCCGACGAGATCGGCCAGCGCCTGCGACGAGCCCTTGTAGGGCACGTGGACTGCCTTGGTGCCCGCGGCGAGATTGAACGCCTCACCCGCAAGATGCTGCGTGCTGCCCATCCCGGACGAGCCGTAGGCATAGGCCTCGGGCTTGGCCTTGATCAGCGCGATCAGGTCGCGCACGTTGCCGGCGGGCACGCTGGGCGACACGATCAGCACATTGGGCACGACCACGATCAGGGCGACCGGGATCAGGTCCTTGTTGGTGTCGAAGCCGAGCTTCATGAGATGCGGCGCGATCGCCTGGCCGGTGTTGGTGGCGAGCAGCAGCGTGGTGCCATCCGGCGTCGCGCGCGCGGTGAGGTCTGCCGCGATCGTGTTGGAGGCACCGGGCTTGTTCTCGACGACGAAGGGCTGGCCCAGCGCAGTCTGGTATTTCTCCGCCAGCATGCGCGCGATGATGTCCGTGCCGCCCCCGGCGCCGGCGCCGACCATGATCCGTACCGGCTTGGTCGGCCAGGTCTGGGCTGACGTAAACGAGGCGCACGCCATCAGCGCGGCCGCGGCCAGGTACTTCCATTGTTTCGACAGCATCGGGATTCTCCTTACGGGGTGTTGGCGCAACGGCGCGCGCGGCTCAAGTGTCCGCGGCGGCCGTCACAAAGGTCGCGGCCACGCGCGGCCACGTGTTGTCGAGGTGCTGGCGCAGCGAACGCGCCAGCGCGTCCGCGTCGCGTGCTTGCAGCGCGGCGATGAACGCATCGTGCTCGGCCATGGCCGCCGACCAGTGGTCCGGGGCTTCGTTGCCGATGTAGCGGAGGCGCCGCATGCGCGTGCGCAGGATGCCGTGCAGCATGGCCAGCGTCGGATTGCCCGCCGCGCGCACGATGGCATTGTGGATGTCCTGGTTGAGGCGAAAGTATTCGAGGCGTTCGCGCCGTTCGAAGTGCCCGCGCATGCGCTTGTGCAGATCGACAATGGCGGCGATTTCCTCGTCGCTGGCGCTGCAGGCCGCGCGTCCCGCCTGCTCTTCGAGCAAAGCGATCAGCGCCAGCATGTCCTGCGCGTCCTTGGCGCCAAGCGTCTTCACGATGGCGCCGCGTCCCGGCAGCAGGTCCACCAGTCCCTCGGACGCCAGGACCTTCAGCGCTTCGCGCAGCGGGGTGCGGGAAACGCCCAGTTGCCGCGCCAATTCCAGTTCGGCGATGCCGGACCCCGCTTGAAGATGGCCCTCGACGATCATGTCGCGCACGCGGTTGGTCACCTCGTCATGCAGGGATGCGCGCGCGATCGGGTTCACCGGGGCGGCGACGGGCGCAGGGGAAACGGTGGCAACGAAGGTCATGTGGAGCTTGGCGATTGGCGCGTTCGGGTGCCGGGGAATGTTCAGTCCAAAGGCATCAGGAGACTATTGTAATGCATAATTATGCATTGTGACGCCGAATTTGTGATAATCCGGGATTCGCCTCCCGGCGGCGCGGTCGGGAACGGTTGGCGGCTGCAGCTCCAAAGCGAGCCCAGGGCAAAGCGACGGGAACTATCCGCGTGCTAGACTTTTTGATCGCGCAATCGAGCTGCATTTGACTCCCGCCCCGTCCCGGATCGACCGAACCATCACGTTGGTGGTCCTCGCCACGCTTGTCGTCGGTGTGTTCCTGGTGCTGCGGCCGTTCCTGACCGCCGTTCTCTGGGCCGCAATCCTGTCCGTCACCACCTGGCCGCTGTTCGCGTGGCTGCGCGACCGTACGGGTCGGCCGAGTCTGGCGGCGACCCTGGTCACGCTGCTGATCATGGTGGTTGCCGTGTCGCCGTTCGTGATCGCCGGCACCACGCTGGCCGAGAATGCCGATCGTCTGGCCGAGTTCACGCGCCTGACGATCGAGCGTGGGCCGCCGGACGCCCCGACGTGGCTGCAGGAGTTTCCATTTGTAGGAGAACGGGCGGCGGCCTACTGGGGACGCTTCGCGCACGACAGCGCTGCGCTGCTGGTCGAATTGCGGCGATTCACGGAGCCATTGAAGGAGTTCGCCTACAAGGGCGGCGCCGCGGTCGGATCCGGTTTGCTCCAGCTCACGTTTTCCGTCTTCATCGCGTTCTTCTTCTTCAAGGACGGCGACGGCATCATGCCGCGACTGCGCAGCGCCGTGGTGCGCATTGCCCCGGTGCGGGGCACGCACATGCTGGCGGTGGCGGGGGACACCACGCGCGCGGTGGTCTACGGCATCCTGGGCACGGCGCTGGCCCAGGGCGTGCTGATGGCCGTCGGCCTTTATGTTGCCGGCATCCAGGCGGCGCCCTTGCTGGGCCTGGTCACGTTCTTCCTGTCGCCGATACCGGTCGGGCCACCACTGGTGTGGCTGGCCGCCGCGGCGTGGCTGTTCTCCGAAGGCCACAATGCGTGGGCGCTCTTCATCCTCGCGTGGGGCGCGCTGGTCGTCTCGTCGATCGACAATGTGTTGAAGCCGATGATCATCAGCCGGGGCAGCGACCTGCCGTTCGTGCTGGTGCTGCTGGGCGTGCTCGGGGGCGTGGTTGCCTTCGGCTTCATCGGCGTGTTTCTCGGTCCCGTCCTGCTGGCCCTCGGCTTTGCGCTGGTCAAGGAGTGGGCCTCGCCCGAGCCGCATCACGCCAATGCGGACGTTCCGAACGCTCCGGTCAATCCGGACGCTCCGGTCAATCCGGACGCTGCGGACGCGCCGTAGGCGAGGCTTCAGCCTCGCGCAGCACCCGCACGGCTGAAGCCGTGCCTACGGATTCAGTTCGCGTCTCGTCCGATCGGCAAGAAGCACCGGCACGGCGGAAGCCGTACCAATGGATTCAATTCGCGTCCCTCAGATCGGCGAGCAGAACGCGACGCTTGTCGCTCCCGTGCCTTCCGGCGCCCATGCGCGATTGAGCATCGCGCGGCGTACCGACAGGTCGACCGTGTAGCGATGGTTGGCGTCCCGGCGGTTGTTGAAGAAGCGGTACACCGGGAGCGTCTTCTCCGGGCACTTGCCGGCCGCGTTGGGCACCTGGACGTAGAACGCATTTGGCTGCTCCAGTGCCCAGATGCCGGGCCAACGGGCCTGCACGAACGCGCATTCGGCCGCATCGGCCGTGTAGTAGTGCGAGTTGATCTGCACGTTGGCATCGGCATAGAAGCGGCATACCGGCTGCACGCCTGGCGGTGCGAGCAGCGCGTTCAGGTAGGCGTAGAAAATAAGTCCGGTGCGCTGGAAGATGCCGCCCAGGAAACGGTCGATGTAGTTGATTTCGGCTGGTGCTGCGGTGATGAAATAGTGATCGAGGTCCGCACGGTAGAACTCCACCACCTCGAATGCGTTGGGCGGTGGCGGGCCATTCGGGAACGTGCTGGCCACGGCGGCTCCGGCATCCAGCATCCCGGCGCCGCAGATGTTGGGGATCGTGCATTGCGAGCCCGCCGGGAAATTGCGCGCCGTCCCCGTGAGCAGGTCATGCACCCGTCCCGGCGTCAACAGTGGATTGCGAGCAAGCACCAGTGCCGCCGCTCCTGCGACCAGCGGTGCCGCGAAGCTGGTTCCGCGGGCCAGAACGTAGGAGGGATTTTCCGGAATGGTGTCGCCATCGTATGCGGTCGACACGATGAGGTCGGCCACCGGCAGGTCGCCTCCCGGCGCGGACAGGGCAATCCCGCTGCCGAAGTTCGAGTAGCTGGTGATGCCACCCTGGCGGGTGTGCGCGGATACGGCGATCACGCCGCCGCAATTCGCGGGCGTGAACAGTGCGACATCCGCGCTTTCGTTGCCGGCGGCAGCAACCACGACCGCGCCGTGGGCCAGCGCGTCGTCGATGGCTTCCTGCAGCGCCTGATCGCAGGTTCCGAAGCCGCCGAGACTGAGGTTGATCACGCGCGCCGGATTGGTATTGGCGGGCACACCCGAAATCTTCACGCCCGAGGCCCACAGCATTCCCGCAAACACATCGTCGAAGGTGCCGCCGCACTTGCCCAGCACGCGCACGGGGAGGACGTTGACGTTGCCGGCAACGCCCGCAATGCCGATGCCGTTGTTGGTGTTGGCCGCGATCATCCCGGCCACGAACAAGCCGTGGAAGAAACTCGCCTGCCCATAGCCGCAGTCGCCGTCGTTGGTCCAGTCGCCTTCGTCACGGGGATCGGGATCGCGGGCGTTGCCGTCCCGCGCTGTTTCCGGATCGGAAATGAAGTCGTAGCCGGGCAGCAGCCGGCCGACGAGGTCGGGATGCGGCAGGATCCCCGTGTCCACCACGGCCACGGTCACGCCCGCTGCACTCGGTTGCACCGCCCACGCAGCCTCCGCGTTGATGCCTGAGGTCGCATCGGTCAGCGACCACTGCCGACTGAAGAGGGGGTCGTTGGGCGCCGCCTGCGTGAACGCGCGCCGCACCGGGTCGGCAAAGCGAACTTCGCGATCCTGCTGCAGCCGCTGCGCCAATGCCGCCAACGCGTCCGGCGACTGCGGTACCGGCACGCTCAGCACCCAGACATCGGCAATCTGGCGCTCGACCGTCAGCGGCATGCCCACGGCCTGCGCCAGGCGCGGCAGCAACCGGCCCCAATCGGCGTCGATGCCGTCCTGCAAGCGGACCATCAGACGGCGGCCGGCGATTTCGGGCTGCTGGGACACATGTCCAATCTTGGTGGTGGTGCCCGCCGGTTGCGGCTGCACCCAAAGGACGCCGCGATGCTCCCGCATTCGCCGCGCGATGGCCGCGGCATCCGCGGTTTCCAGTGGCTTGCCGGGGATGAGATCGAGTGCCCCGGTGCGGGTGCTGCCCGCCAGCGTCAGCGTGGTGCCGGCTGCGGCTTCAAGCTGCGCCAGCACCTCCGCCGGCAGCGCTCCGCGCGCGGCGACTTCGGGGTGGAGCATCACGCGCAGCGTGGCGACGGGCGCGGCCACTGCAGGCGCGGAGAGCGCCATGGCGAGCGAGGCGGCCACGATGGCCAGAGCGGAGCGAAGTGGGGACGGCGAAGCCTTCATGGCGTCAACTTTCCAGAGGGAACCGATGGGATCCGCAGCGTTGCAAAATGAATGCCGGACTGCGCCCGGCACCATGCGAAGAGCATACGCCGGGAGGCCCCGGCTTGAAAAGGCGGACGGTCGATGCGGCGCCGCTGGTCAGTCCGGAACGGCGTCCGGTACCGCTTTGGGACGGCCTGCGGTCAGCGCCTGGCGAAACGGTGTGAGCAGCGTCACCATCTGGGCGAAGATCTTGGGGCTGGCGGCGATCACCTGTCCGCCATACAGATAGTCACCTTCGCCGGAAAGATCGCCGATCAGGCCGCCGGCTTCGAGGACGAGCAGGCTGCCCGCGGCGACATCCCATGGGTTCAAGCCGACCTCGAAGAATCCGTCGTAGCTTCCCGCGGCCACGTAGGCGAGGTCGAGGGCCGCCGCGCCGGGGCGGCGCAGGCCCGCGGTCTCGGTGATCACCGTCTTCATCATCGCGAGATAGGTGTCGAGGTAGCTGCCGTCGCGAAACGGAAAGCCGGTGCCGATCAGCGCATCGCGCAGGTGCGTGCGCTTGGCCACCCGGATGCGCCGGTCGTTGAGGAAGGCGCCGCGGCCGCGGGTGGCGGTGAAGAGATCGTTGCGCACGGGGTCATAGATCACACCCTGCTGCACGACGTTGCGATGGGCGAGTGCGATCGACACGCAGTACTGGGGGAAGCCGTGCAGGAAGTTGGTGGTGCCGTCGAGTGGATCGATGATCCACAGGTATTCCGAGCCGGCATTGCCGTCGCGCCCGGTGCCTTCCTCCGCCAGGATCGCGTGGTCGGGGTAAGACGCGTGGATCGTCTCGACGATCGCGGCTTCCGCCGCGCGGTCGATTTCACTCACGAAGTCCTTGGGTCCCTTGGCCGTGACGGTCAGGAGATCGAGGTCGCGGGCGCCGCGGTTGATGATGTTGCCGGCGCGGCGTGCGGCCTTGACGGCCGTCGTAAGCATGGGGTGCATGGCGGATTGTCTGTCGCCGTGACAGTGGAAGCTGCCGACGGACGTGTCAAAAGAGCGGAATACCGCTATTTTACCCGCTTCTGCCCGCGACCCCGATGCCACCCCCTTGGATGCCCTCCGCCATTCCGCTGCCGCTTTAGCACGCGTGCGCATCGTCCTTGTGCACACCAGCCATCCCGGCAACATCGGCGCAGCCGCGCGCGCGATGCTGACCATGGGGCTGACGCAATTGGTCCTGGTCGCGCCCCAGCGCTTTCCCGATGCCGACGCGACGGCGCGTGCATCCGGTGCCGATGCCGTGCTGGCCGCCGCGCGCGTGGTGCCGACGCTGGGCGAGGCGTTGACGGGATGCGCGTACGCCGTGGGCCTGTCGGCGCGGCCACGGGCCTTTGCTGGCCAGGTGCTGCCGCTGCGCGAAGCTGCGGCTGCCGCAGTGCGTCGGGTCGACGACGGCGATGTGGCCATGGTGTTCGGGACGGAGATGTCCGGCCTGTCCAACGCCGAGCTGGCCCAGTGCCAGTTGGTGGCCACCATTCCGGCCAATCCCGATTTCGCATCGCTCAATCTTGCCGCGGCCGTGCAGGTGGCGGCGTATGAACTGCGGCTGGCGGCCGGCATGCGCGACGTGTGGGCGGCGCCGCGCTTCGCGCCGGCGTCGCACGACGAGATCGAGTCGCTTTACGGCCACGCCCGCGCGACGTTGACGACCTTGCGCTTCCTTGACCCGGCGCGTCCGCGGCGGCTGCTGCCGCGCTTGCGCCGCCTGTTCGGACGCGCGGCGCTCGAACGCGAGGAGGTCAACATCCTGCGCGGCATCCTGGCGCGCATCGACCAGCTGACCGGACATCGCCGACCATGATCGTGACGCCCCGATGGTTTGCTTGTGCAGGCGCCGCGATCGGGCTTGATGATCGCCGCGATGCCGCCGCCATTCTTGCGGCCCGCGGTCATCGCGCCACCGGCGAAGACGCCGTGGTCCTGCTGCCCTCCTGGCGCGCCGCCGCGATCTCGATCAACGACAGCGCCATGGCGGAGTGCTGGGATGACGACGAGGATGAACGCGAAGTGCTGTGGACGCGCGCGGCGACGGATCTCGGCGAGAGCGCGCTGCTTGCGCTTCTGACCGGCGCCACGTCCGCCGCGGTGCCGCAGGTGCGCGCAGCGGCGGTCGCCGCCGCAGGCGCGGAGGAACCGGAAGCAGTTGCGACCGCCTGCGCGTCGGCGCTGCTGGCGTTGCATCAGTACACGCTGGCGCAGGCAGCCGGTGCGCCGCAGGATCATCCCTTCATGCACAAGTACGCGCTGTTCGCGCGTGGCCGCTGGGCGCTTGGCTATCGTGACGGGATCTATGGCCTCTACTGATCCTGGCGCGACCATGCCGGCGCTTGCGGTGTCATCGCGGTGTCCCAATTGCGGCGCGGCGACGCACGGGCACTACTGCGCCAATTGCGGCCAGGAAACGGCGCTGGCTCTGCCCGGTTTCCGCGCCTTCATGCGCGAGGCAGCCGGGCGCTACGTCGCGCTGGATGGCCGGCTGTGGCGCACGCTGTTTGCGCTGATCGCGCGCCCGGGATTCCTGACGCTCGAGTACTTCGCGGGGCGCCGTCGGAGATACATCCGGCCGGCGCGGTTGTTCCTGGTGCTGTACCTGTTGCTCTTTGCGGTGATCGGGCTCGTAAATTCGCCGGACAACCTTTCCGATCAGGTGGTGATCGTGCGGCAGGATGCCGACGACACCGCGCGCGAGGCCGGCAAGGCCGCAAATGTGGCGGCGCCTGGTGGCGACGCAAAGGACGGTCCACGGGTGGCGAGCAAGAAGCCGGCGGCGGCCGGAGCCACCGCTGGTCGGGACAGCGCAGCGGGAGGGACGCCATTGCGCCCCGAAGACGAACCGGCACCGCCCAAGGGCATCTACAGCGACGACACGGGCACCATGATCGGGCTGGACGACGAGCTCAACCTGACGTTCCGCGTGAACGGCGCCGAGGCGAAGCTCCCCGAGTTCTTCCGCAAGCGTTACGAGCATTTCCGCAAGCTGCCAAGGGAGGAGAAGGCGGAGCGCATCTATTCCGGGATGCTGCGCTATGGCAGCTACGCGATCATCATGTTGCTGCCCATATTCGCGCTGCTGCTCAAGATCGTCTACCTCGGCAGCGGCAATCGGTACCCCGGGCGCCCGCGCCGCTACGCGGAACACCTCGTCTACAGCGCGCACCTGCATGCCTTCGCGGCATTGGTGCTGCTGCTGTTCGCGCTGCTGCCCGACTGGGGGCCGGTCAAGGCGATTCTTACGTTCTGGGTCGTCTACTACGTCGTGCGCGCGCGTGCTGCGGTCTATCGTGGGCGCTGGTGGGTGGGGCTGGTGCGCTCGTTCGTCGTTGCGGTGATCTACGTCATTTTGATTGCGACGGCGATGGTCGGCTTGCTGGCGGTGGCCGCGCTCGTCCGGTAATCCACGGCTACGGTTTGCGGGCCTGGAGGGCTTCGCCGCGCGAGCGCACCATGGGACCCTCTTGGCACTGGTACGCAATACTTGAGCGATTTGATCGGAAATGGGAGAATGGTGGGATGTTCAATCGGCTCCGCGAAGACATGGCGGTCGTTTTCGACCGCGACCCGGCCGCCCGCAGTCGTTGGGAAGTACTTACCTGCTATCCAGGCCTTCATGCGCTGGTGTGGCATCGCACGGTGACCCATCCACTGTGGCGCGGCGGCTTCCGCTGGCTGGCCCGCTGGCTGGCGCACTGGGGGCGTTGGCTGACGGGGATCGAGATCCATCCGGGTGCGACCATCGGCCGGCGGGTGTTCATCGACCACGGCATGGGTATCGTCGTTGGGGAAACCGCGGAGATCGGCGATGACTCCACGCTGTACCACGGCGTGACGCTCGGTGGGACGTCGTGGAACAAGGGCAAGCGCCACCCGACCTTGGGACGCGGCGTCGTGATCGGCGCGGGTGCCAAGATTCTGGGGCCGATACTTATCGGGGATAACGCGAAGATAGGCTCCAATGCCGTCGTAGTACGCGACGTTGCCGCCAATGCCACTGCGGTCGGCATCCCGGCGCGTATCGTTACCGAGGCCGAGCAGGACCGCCGCGAGACGCAGGCAGAGCGCATGGGTTTTTCTGCCTACGCCATTGCGGCGGACATGAATGATCCGGTGGTACAGGCCATTCACCAGATGCTGGATCACGCCGCCGCGTCGGAGGAACGCCTTGACCGGCTGGTTGCTGAACTGAAGAAGAACGGCCTCGACTGCGGGGATGCCAAGGCCACTGCGGACGGTTTCGATCCCAAGCAAATCAACAAGATGCTGGAGTGAACTTCGGCGATGTTTAGTTGACTAAATTGTTCGGGTATACGATACTTTCAAGGTAATTCGAAGCCATGACCACGTTGTTTTCGACACATTTGGGCGGCGAGACCGGGCGGCGTTCCGCACCGTTTCGCGGCAGCCTTGAAGAAGGGGCGCCACCATGCGTTTGACCACCAAAGGCCGGTTCGCGGTGACCGCGATGATCGATGTCGCCATGCATGGCACCAATGGCCCCGTCACGCTTGCCGCGGTTTCGGAGCGGCAGCGCATCTCCCTGTCGTATCTCGAGCAGCTCTTCGGCAAGTTGCGACGCTCGGGCCTTGTGGCCAGTGTCCGCGGACCCGGTGGCGGCTACCACCTGGCCAGGGCGGCTGCCCAGCTGTCGGTGGCGCAGATCATCGTGGCCGTCGACGAGCCCATCGATGCCACACAGTGTGGAGGCCTCGAGAACTGTCGCGACGACCGCCGCTGCATGACGCACGACCTTTGGGCCGGCCTCAACAGCCACATTTTCTCCTTCCTGTCCGGCGTTACGCTGGCGCAACTGGTGGCGCAGCAGGAACAGGCGGCCATCCACGCGGCGCTCCACGAGGTGCGCCATGTCCCCGCCGGCACCACGCCGTGCAAGGTGCCCGTCACCGTTGCCGTGTGATCCTGCCCGCTACACGCCGAACACCTCTGCCACGCACCGACACTGACCGAGCCTCATGAAACTGCCCATCTATCTCGATTACTCCGCCACCACGCCGGTGGACCCTCGCGTTGCACAGAAGATGATCACGTATCTCACCGACGAGTTCGGCAATCCGGCATCGCGCTCGCATTCGTTCGGCTGGACCGCCGAAGCCGCGGTCGAAGAGGCGCGCGAGCAGGTGGCCGAACTGGTTCATTGCGACGCCAAGGAGCTGGTGTGGACGTCGGGCGCCACCGAGTCGATCAACCTCGCGTTGAAGGGCGCCGCGCATTTCTACAAGGACAAGGGCAAGCACCTTGTCACCGTCAAGACCGAGCACAAGGCCACGCTCGACACGATGCGCGATCTGGAGCGCGAAGGTTTCGAGGTCACCTACCTCGATGTCGACGATCAGGGCATGGTCGCGCTTCCCAGTTTCGAGGCCGCGCTGCGCCCGGACACGATCGTCGCGTCGGTGATGTTCGTGAACAACGAGATTGGCGTGATCCAGGACATTCCGGCAATGGGCGAGGTCTGCCGAGCGCGCGGGATCATCTTCCATGTCGATGCGGCGCAGGCGACGGGCAAGGTCGTGATCGACCTGGCCAAGCTCAAGGTTGACCTGATGTCGTTTTCCGCGCACAAGACCTACGGCCCCAAGGGTATGGGCGCGCTCATCGTCCGGCGCAAGCCGCGCGTGCGCATCGAAGCGCAGATGCACGGCGGCGGCCACGAGCGCGGCATGCGCTCGGGCACCCTGCCCACGCACCAGATCGTCGGGATGGGCGAGGCGTTCCGGCTCGCGCGTCTCGAAATGGCCACGGAGAACGAGCGCATCCGGATGCTGCGCGACCGCCTGTGGCGCGGGCTCTCCGAGATCGAGGAAGTCTATGTCAACGGCGACATGGAAAAGCGGGTGCCGCACAACCTCAACGCAAGTTTCAATTTCGTCGAGGGCGAGTCGCTGATCATGGCCATCAAGGACATCGCCGTGTCGTCGGGCTCGGCGTGCACGTCCGCGTCGCTCGAACCTTCCTATGTCCTGCGGGCGCTCGGTCGCAGCGACGAACTGGCGCACAGCTCGATCCGCTTCACCATCGGCCGCTTCACCACCGAGGCCGATGTCGACTACACGATTGATTTGCTCAAGCGCAAGGTAGGCAAGCTGCGCGAATTGTCCCCCCTGTGGGAAATGCACAAGGATGGCGTCGACCTCAATTCCGTGGTCTGGGCGCAGCACTGATTCCGAAGGAGTTGGAACATGGCATATAGTGAAAAAGTACTGGACCATTACGAAAACCCGCGCAATGTCGGGTCGCTGCCCAAGGATGCCGACGACGTCGGCACCGGGATGGTCGGAGCGCCGGCTTGCGGCGATGTGATGAAGCTGCAGATCAAGGTTGGCGCGGACGGCATCATCGAGGATGCCAAGTTCAAGACCTACGGCTGCGGTTCCGCCATCGCGTCGTCGTCGCTCGTCACCGAGTGGGTCAAGGGCAAGACGCTCGACCAGGCGATGACCATCCGCAATACGCAGATCGCCGAGGAACTGGCGCTGCCCCCGGTCAAGATTCATTGTTCCATCCTGGCCGAGGATGCGATCAAGGCCGCCGTGGCGGACTACCGCAGCAAGCATGGCGTCGAAGCCGACGCCAAGCAGGCGGCGGACTGAGCGGGGGTTCGTAACGATGAGCGTCACTCTCACGGCAACAGCCGCACAGCATGTCGCGGCGCACCTGGCCAAGCGCGGCAAGGGGCTGGGACTGCGCCTGGGCG
>JANNKR010000130.1:0-21559 GCA_031396395.1 Betaproteobacteria bacterium | reverse complement strand
TCTTTTCCGGGCACCCGGACCTGCGCCGCCTGCTCACCGATTATGGTTTCGTCGGCCATCCGTTCCGCAAGGACTTCCCGGTCACGGGCTACGTCGAAATGCGCTACGACCCCGAGCAGAAGCGCGTCATCTACCAGCCGGTCACGATCGAGCCCCGCGAAGTCACGCCGCGCGTGATCCGCGAAGACACCTACGCAGGGACCAAATAGTGGCGGAAATCCGCAACTACACGATGAACTTCGGCCCGCAGCATCCGGCGGCGCACGGCGTGCTGCGGCTGGTGCTCGAGCTCGACGGCGAGGTGATCGAGCGCGCCGATCCGCATATCGGCCTGCTGCATCGGGGCACCGAAAAGCTGGCCGAACACAAGACGTACATCCAGTCGCTGCCGTACATGGATCGCCTCGACTACGTGTCCATGATGTGCAACGAGCACGCGTATTGCCTGGCCATCGAGCGCCTGCTGCGCATCGAAGTGCCGGAGCGTGCGCAGTACATCCGCACGATGTTCGACGAAGTCACCCGAATTCTCAACCACCTGCTGTGGCTCGGCTGCCATGCGCTCGACGTCGGCGCCATGACGCCGTTTCTCTATGCGTTTCGCGAGCGCGAGGACCTGTTCGACATCTACGAGGCGGTGTCGGGCGCGCGGATGCACGCCGCCTACTACCGGCCGGGCGGCGTCTACCGGGACCTGCCGGACCGCATGCCCCAGTATCAGGCATCGAAGCTCAGGAATGCCCGCGACATCGCGCGCATGAACGAAAACCGGCAGGGGTCGCTGCTCGACTTCCTGCAGGACTTCACCGACCGCTTTCCGCAGCGGGTCGACGAGTACGAAGAGTTGCTCACCGAAAACCGGATATGGAAACAGCGTACGGTCGGCATCGGCGTGGTCGCCCCCGAGCGGGCGATGGCGCTGGGTTTCACCGGCGCGATGCTGCGCGGCTCCGGCGTGCCCTGGGACCTGCGCAGGAAGCAGCCATACGAGGTCTATGACCGGTTGCAGTTCGATATTCCGGTCGGCGTCAACGGCGACTGCTACGACCGCTACCTGGTGCGCGTGGAAGAAATGCGGCAGTCCAACCGGATCATCCAGCAGTGCATCGCGTGGCTCAAGGTCAATCCCGGTCCGGTCATCACCGGCAACCACAAGGTCGCGCCGCCCGATCGCGAAGCGATGAAGGCGAACATGGAAGAGCTGATCCATCATTTCAAACTCTTCACCGAAGGCATGCACGTGCCACCCGGCGAGGTCTACGCGGCCATCGAGCATCCCAAGGGCGAGTTCGGTGTCTATATCATCTCCGATGGCGCCAACAAGCCGTATCGCGTGAAGCTGCGCGCGCCCGACTACGTGCATCTGGCGGCGCTCGACGAAATGTCGCGCGGCCACATGATTGCCGACGTCGTGGCGATCATCGGCACGCAGGACATCGTGTTCGGGTCGGTCGACCGATGAGCGCGCGCCGCACCTTCGTCCTGGCGGTGGCCTTGGCCCTGGCGGGGTTCGCCGCCGGCCCGGCAACGGCCGCGATGGCACCGGAGGAAATGCAGGCGGTCAACGCCGCCGAACGATGGCTGGTTCCGGTGGATGCCGGTCGCAGCGCTGACGCGTATGCGATGGCGTCGGCGTCGTTCAAGGCCACCGTGAGCCGCGAGCAGTGGCGCGACGGCGTGCGCGAAATGCGCAAGCCCTTTGGTCGCGTCGTGCAGCGCAAGGCCGAAAAGCTCGCCTACACCACGCAGAACCCGAAGGGCGAGCCGGGCGAGAAGGTCGTGATCCTGTTCGATACCAGGTTCGTGGCCAACAAGGTTGCCACCGAGGAAGTCTCGCTTGTCCGGGAAGACGACGGCCTGTGGCGTGTGGCCGGCTATTACATCCGTTGATGGATTTTCCGATGCTCTCCGCCGAACTCCAGCGCAAGATAGACCATGAAGTCGCCAAGTATCCGGCTGACCAGAAGCAGTCGGCTGTGATGTCGGCGCTTGGCTTTGCCCAGGACGAGCATGGCTGGCTCTCCACTGATGTGATGGACGCAGTGGCGGGTTACCTCGGCATGCCGCCGGTGGCGGTGTATGAGGTTGCTACTTTCTACACGATGTACAACATGAAGCCGCAGGGTCGATTCAAAATTTCGATCTGCACCGGATTGCCGTGTGCGCTATCCGGCGCCGAAGGCGCTGCCGCTCACTTGAAGTCGCGCCTCGGCGTCGGCTACAACCAGACGAGCACCGATGGCGTGTTCACGCTGAAGGAAGGCGAATGCATGGGCGCCTGCGGCGATGCCCCGGTGCTGATCGTCAACGACCGGCGCATGTGCAGCTTTATGAGCGACGCCCGCCTCGATGAACTGGTCGAGGAGCTGACGCAGGCGGCTGTGCGCGGCGAGGGCCGCCAGGGCCACGGAGACGCATCATGAACGTCCCCGCCGAATTCCTGGACTATGGTCCCGACGCGATCCTGATGGCGGGCCTGACCGGCGTCAACTGGGGGCTTGCGGACTACATCGCCCGCGGTGGCTACGAAGCGCTTCGGAAGATCATCTCGGAAAAGATTCCGCCCGACCATATCGTTGCCGAGCTCAAGAAATCGGCGCTGCGCGGGCGCGGCGGTGCCGGCTTCCCCACCGGGCTCAAGTGGAGCTTCATGCCCAAGGCCTACGCCGGCGACAAATTCGTCGTGTGCAATTCCGACGAGGGCGAACCGGGCACGTTCAAGGACCGCGACCTGCTGCGGTATAACCCACATGCGGTGATCGAGGGAATGGCCATCGGCGCGTATGCCATGGGCGCCACGCGCGGGTACAACTACATCCATGGCGAGATCTGGGAAGCGTATCTGCGCTGCGAGGAGGCCGTCGCTGAGGCCTATGCGGCGGGGCTCCTGGGCAACAACATCCTGGGCTCGGCATTCTCGTTCCACCTGCACAATCATCACGGCTTCGGCGCGTACATTTGCGGCGAGGAGACTGCTTTGTTGGAATCGCTGGAAGGCAAGAAGGGCAGCCGCGCTTCAAGCCGCCGTTCCCGGCCTCCTTCGGCGTCTATGGCAAGCCGACCACGATCAACAACACCGAGACCTTTGCCGCGGTACCGTGGATCATCAATCATGGCGGCGATGCCTTTCTGGCGCTGGGCAAGCCCAACAATGGCGGCACCAAGATCTTCTCGGTGTCGGGCGATGTGGTGCGCCCCGGCAATTACGAGGTGAAGCTTGGCACGCCGTTCGCCACGCTGCTGCAGATGGCCGGTGGCATGCGCGGTGGCCGCGCATTGAAGGCGTGCATTCCCGGCGGCTCGTCGATGCCCGTGCTCCCCGGCGACGTGATGATGGCCACCGACATGGACTACGACTCGATCGCCAAGGCGGGATCGATGCTGGGTTCCGGCGCCGTGATCATCATGGACGAGACGCGCTGCATGGTGAAGTCGTTGCTGCGCCTGTCGTATTTCTATTACGAGGAGTCGTGCGGCCAGTGCACGCCGTGCCGCGAAGGTACCGGCTGGCTGTGGCGCATGGTCGACCGCATCGAACACGGCCAGGGCCGCAACGAGGATCTCGACGCGTTGAATTCGGTGGCCGACAACATTGCGGGCCGCACGATCTGCGCGCTGGGCGACGCCGCGGCGTTGCCGGTGAAGAGTTTCATCAAGCACTTCCGCGACGAGTTTCAGCACCACATCGATCACAAGCGTTGTCTCGTCCCGACCTACGTCTAGCGCGCGAATCCGACTCGTCCACCATGTTGAACATCGAAATCGACGGCAAGCCGGTGCAGGTCACCCCGGGCAGCACCGTCATGGACGGCGCCAACGCGCTTGGCATCTATGTCCCGCATTTCTGCTATCACAAGAAGCTGTCCATCGCGGCCAACTGCCGGATGTGCCTGGTCGAGGTCGAAAAGGCGCCCAAGCCGCTTCCGGCCTGCGCGACGCCTGCGGCCGAAGGCATGAAGGTCTGGACGCAATCGGCGTCGGCCGTCAAGGCGCAGAAGGGCGTGATGGAGTTCCTGCTCATCAACCATCCGCTCGACTGCCCCATCTGCGATCAGGGCGGCGAGTGCCAGTTGCAGGACCTTGCGGTCGGCTACGGCGGGTCGACGTCGCGCTACAACGAACCCAAGCGTGTGGTGTTCCACAAGGACCTGGGGCCGCTTGTCTCCGCTGCGGAAATGAGCCGGTGCATCCAGTGCACGCGCTGCGTGCGCTTCGGCCAGGAGATTGCCGGCGTGATGGAGCTCGGCATGATCGGCCGCGGGGAGCATTCGGAGATCGTGGCCTTCGTCGGCAAGACGGTGGACTCGGAGTTGTCCGGCAATTCGATTGACGTGTGCCCGGTGGGGGCATTGACGTCCAAGCCTTTCCGCTACGCGGCGCGCACCTGGGAGTTGTCACGGCGCAAGTCGGTGTCGCCGCATGATGGTCTCGGCAGCAACCTCGTGGTCCAGGTCAAGGGCAACCGCGTCATGCGCGTGCTGCCGCTCGAGAACGAAGCCGTCAACGAATGCTGGATCTCGGACAAGGATCGCTTTTCGTACGAGGGCCTCAATTCGGACGAGCGCCTGACGTCGCCGATGGTGAAGCAAGGTGGCGAGTGGAAAGCGGTCGACTGGACTACGGCACTTGAATTCGTCGCCCATGGTCTGGCCGACGTTGCGGCGAAGCATGGACCGGCCGCGATCGGGACGCTGGCGTCGCCGCATGCCACGCTGGAGGAACTGGTGCTGGCGGGGCGTCTGATGCGCGGGCTTGGCAGCGACAACATCGATTTCCGGCTGCGCCAATGCGACTTCCGCGGTGACGGTCACGGCGCGGGCGTGCCGTGGCTCGGCATGCCCATTGCCGACATGATCACGCGCGATCGCGTGCTGGTCATCGGCAGTTTCCTGCGCAAGGACCAGCCGCTGCTCGCGCAGCGGCTGCGCCAGGCTGCCAAGAAGGGCACGCAGGTTTCGTCATTGCACTCGGTCGACGACGATTGGCTCGTGCGCCTGACGCACAAGGCGATCGTGCCGCCCTCAAGGCTGCCCGTTGCGTTGGCGGGCATCGTGGTGGCGGCGGCCAACGCGGCCGCCAAGCCGGTACCGCCCGCACTTGCAGGCGTGGAGCCCTCGGCGGTCGACATCGCCATGGCCGCGAGCCTTGTTTCGGGCAAGACGCCCGCGATCCTGCTTGGCAACAACGCCGTGCAGCATGCGGAGGCTGCCCAGCTCCTGGCCCTCGCGCAGGCGTTGGCACAGGTTACCGGCGCCACGCTCGGCGTGCTGACCGAGGCAGCCAACACCGTCGGGGCGCATCTGGCCGGCGCGTTGCCGCAGCAAGGCGGCATGAATGCGCAGGCAATGCTCGATGACGCGCGGCGCGCGTATGTGCTGCTGCATGCGGAGGCCGAGTTCGATTTCGCCAATCCGCGCGCGGCGCGCGGCGCTCTGGAAAGGGCCGATCTCGTCGTCGTGATGAGCCCCTTCCGCCACGGGATGAGCTACGCCGACGTGCTCCTGCCGATCGCGCCGTTCACCGAGACCGCAGGCTCGTTCGTCAACTGTGAAGGGCGCCTGCAGGATTTCAATGGCGTGGTGCCGCCGCTGGGCGAGACGCGGCCGGGCTGGAAGGTCCTGCGCGTCCTGGGCACGATGCTGAAGCTGCCTGGATTCGATGCCGAATCGGCACCGGACGTGCGTCGCGCGATCCTTCCCGAAGGCGTAATTGCAGCAGGGCGACTCGACAACGGAACTCGCCTGCCGGTGGTCGCGCCCATGATGCCGGCGGCAGGCATCGAACGCGTTGCCGACGTGCCCATTTATTCCGCCGATCCGCTCGTGCGCCGTGCAGCGCCGCTACAGCTGACCGCCGACGCCAGGCCACCCAGGGCGCGGATGCACCGCTCGCTGTTCGACACGCTGGGACTTGCCGAAGGTGGCCAGGTCAAGGTCACGCAGGGACACGGCGAGGCCATCCTGACCGCGGTGATCGACGCCGCCGTGCCGCCGGGCGTGGTGCGCATCGCCGCCGCACACCCGTCGACCTGCGGGCTCGAAGGCCTGTCCGGCCCCATCAAGGTGGAGCGGGCATGAGCGCCCAGCGCGCAGATGTTGTCAATGGCGCGACGGGCCGCCCCGGGCGCGATTACCGGAGCGCGCAGCGCGCAGGTAGCTTCAATTCATGATGGATTTTATCGCCCCCCTGCAGCAATGGCTCGGCCCCGTGTGGACGGTCGTGTGGACGCTGGTCAAGATCGTGGCGATCGCGGTCCCGCTGATCCTTTCGGTGGCCTACCTGACGCTGGCCGAGCGCAAGGTGATCGGCTACATGCAGGTGCGCATCGGCCCCAATCGCGTTGGACCGTTCGGGCTGCTGCAGCCGTTTGCCGACGTGGCCAAGCTCCTGTTCAAGGAAATCGTGGTGCCCACGGGCGCCAACCGGTACCTGTTCTTCATCGCACCGTTGCTGGCCATCGGACCGGCGTTGGCCGCGTGGGCCGTCGTGCCGTTCACCGACACGCTGGTGCTGGCCAACATCAACGCCGGTTTGCTGTATGTGCTGGCGATGACGTCGGTGGGTGTGTACGGCATCATCCTCGCGGGGTGGGCGTCCAATTCCAAGTACGCGTTCCTCGGGGCGATGCGGTCGGCCGCACAGATCGTCTCCTATGAAATCGCGATGGGCTTTGCGCTGATCGGCGTGCTGATGTGCGCCAACAGCCTCAACCTGACCGACATCGTGCGCGGGCAGCAGGGCGGCGCCGCCCATTGGTACGTGTGGCCGCTGCTGCCGCTCTTCGTCGTGTATTTCGTGTCCGGCCTGGCCGAGACCAACCGCCATCCGTTTGACATGGCGGAAGGGGAGTCCGAGATCGTCGCCGGCTTCCACGTCGAGTACTCGGGCGTGGCTTTTGCCGTCTTCTTCCTGGCCGAATACATGAACATGATCCTGATCGCGGCCCTGACCGCGCTCATGTTCCTGGGCGGTTGGCTCGCGCCGTGGCCGCTGTTGAACGAAATGAAGATTCTGGACACCGCGCCGCTGGGCGACGGCTTCATCTGGCTCGCCGCCAAGATGGCCTTCGTCCTGCTGTGCTTCCTGTGGGTGCGCGCGACGTTCCCGCGGTATCGCTACGACCAGGTGATGCGACTGGGCTGGAAGGTGTTCATTCCGGTCACGCTGATCTGGATCGTGTTCCTGGGCGCGATGATGCAAACGCGCTTCGCCGGCCTGTTCCACTAGGAGAGCCCGATGTACGCACGCGTCAAGGGATTCTTCGAAACCTGGCTGCTCGCCGAGCTGTTCAAAGGCATGTCGCTGACCGGCCGCTATCTGTTCGCGCGCAAGGTCACCGTGCAGTTCCCCGAGGAAAAGACGCCGCAGAGCCCGCGTTTCCGCGGCCTACATGCATTGCGTCGCTATCCCAACGGCGAGGAGCGCTGCATCGCGTGCAAATTGTGCGAGGCCGTCTGCCCGGCGCTGGCCATCACGATCGAATCCGAGCAGCGTGCCGACGGCACGCGGCGCACCACGCGCTACGACATCGACCTCACCAAGTGCATCTTCTGCGGCTTCTGCGAGGAAAGTTGCCCGGTGGACTCGATCGTCGAGACGCGGATCCTGGAGTATTGCGGCGAGAAGCGCGGCGACCTTTACTACACCAAGGACATGCTGCTCGCGGTGGGCGACCGGTACGAAACGCAGATCGCCCGGGACCGCCAGGAAGACGCGAAATTCCGATGAGAGTGATCTTGGGGACCTGTCGCGATTGTCCGCATGGCTTTGCCGGGCGGCCAAGCGCCGTGGATCGATGGATATGAGCTTTTCGACTGCCACCTTCTACATTTTCGCCGCGATCCTGATCTTCGCGGCGCTGCGGGTCATCACGACACGCAATCCGGTGCATGCCGCGCTGTGGCTCGTGCTGTGCTTCTTCACGGCCTCGGGACTGTGGATCCTGCTCAAGGCCGAGTTCCTCGCCATCACGCTGGTGCTGGTCTATGTCGGCGCTGTGATGGTGTTGTTCCTGTTCGTCGTGATGATGCTCGACGTCAATTTCGACAGCCTGCGCACCAACTTCCGCAGCTATGTTCCGGTGGGCGCCACCGTTGGCCTGCTGGTCCTGGTCGAAATGGCGCTGGTGCTGATCGGCAGCGGCGTGGGCACGGAGGCGGCGCCGGCCGAGCCGGAAGGCAGCAATACCAAGGCGCTGGGCAAGCTCATCTATGTCGACTATGTCTATCCGTTCGAGATTGCGGCGGTGCTGCTGCTGGTCGCCATCATCGCGGCCATTGCGCTGACGCACCGCAAGCGCAGGGACACCAAGTACCAGGACCCGGGGCAGCAGGTGAAGGTACGGCGCGAGGATCGCGTGCGGCTCCTCAACCTGCCTTCTGATACCAGGGAATGACGGCGGCCCGATGATGTCCTCGCTACTTTCGGCGCCCACGCTGGCGCACTACCTCGTGCTTGGCGCGGTCCTGTTCGCGATCAGCATGGCCGGCATTTTCCTCAACCGGAAGAACGTGATCATCATTCTGATGGCCATCGAGCTGATGCTGCTCGCCGTCAACATGAACTTCATCGCCTTTTCCCGCTATCTCGGCAACATGGATGGACAGGTATTCGTGTTCTTCATCCTGACCGTAGCCGCCGCGGAGTCGGCGATCGGCCTGGCGATCCTGGTGCTGCTGTTCCGCAACGCGGGCACCATCAATGTCGAAGACCTCGGCAAGTTGAAGGGTTGAGGCGACGACGATGACGATGCAAGGACTCTATTTGCTGGTGCCGATGGCGCCGCTGGTTGCGGCGGTGGTCGTGGGCCTGTTCGGCGCCAGGATGCCGCGCGCGGCGTCGCACTGGCTGACGATCATCGGCGTGGCCATCGCCTTCGTCGCGTCGTTGGTGATCTGGCGCGACGTCAACGCGGGCAACACGTTCAACGGCGACCTCTACACCTGGCTGCTGTCCGGTGACGTGAAGATGGTGATCGGGTTCCTGATCGATCCGCTGACCACCACGATGATGCTCGTGGTCACCTTCGTGTCGCTGATGGTGCACGTGTACACCATCGGCTACATGGCGGAGGACCCTGGCTATTCCCGGTTCTTCTCATACATCTCGCTGTTCACGTTTTCGATGCTCATGCTGGTGATGAGCAACAACTTCCTGCAGCTTTTCTTCGGCTGGGAGGCGGTGGGGCTCGTGTCCTACCTGCTGATCGGCTTCTGGTACACGCGACCCACCGCCATCTACGCCAACCTCAAGGCGTTCCTGGCCAATCGCGTGGGCGACTTCGGGTTCATCCTGGGCGTCGGTCTCGTGCTTGCGCATTTCGGCACGATGGACTACGCCACCGCATTCGCCAAGGCTCCGTCGCTGGCCGATGCCAGGATCATGTTGTGGGGCGGCAACGAGGTATCGCTGCTGACGGTCACGTGTATCTGCCTCTTCATTGGTGCCATGGGCAAGAGTGCGCAGGTGCCGCTGCATGTCTGGCTGCCCGATTCCATGGAAGGCCCCACGCCGATCTCGGCACTGATCCATGCAGCGACGATGGTCACCGCCGGCATCTTCATGGTGGCGCGGATGAGCCCGCTGTTCGAACTGTCGGACACCGCGCTTTCCTTCGTGACCGTCATCGGTGCGACCACGGCGCTCTTCATGGCGTTCCTCGGCATCATCCAGAACGACATCAAGCGGGTGGTTGCGTACTCGACGCTGTCGCAGCTCGGGTACATGACGGTCGCGCTTGGCGTGTCCGCCTATTCGGCGGCGATCTTCCACCTGATGACGCACGCGTTCTTCAAGGCGCTGCTGTTCCTTGGCGCAGGTTCCGTGATCATCGCGCTGCATCACGAGCAGGATCTGCGCAAGATGGGCGGACTGCGCAAGTACATGCCGATTACCTACATCACGGCGGTGATCGGCTCGCTGGCGCTTGCAGGTATTCCGCCGTTCGCCGGGTTCTTCTCGAAGGACGCAATCATCGAGGCCGTGCACTTGTCGACGATCCCCGGTCATTCGTATGCGTACTTCGCGGTGATGGCCGGCGTGTTCATCACCGCGTTCTATTCGTTCCGGATGCTGTTCCTGGCCTTCCACGGCGCGCCGCGCTTCGACACCGGCGCGCACGATCTCTCCCACGCCGATACCCACGGCACTGTCGCCAATCCTGACCGGCAAGCGCATCCCGTGGCGCATGTCGACAAGGAGCCGGGGGACAACCACCAGCACGCGAACGGTCCGCCGAAGGAAAGTCCGTGGGTGGTGACGGTGCCGCTGATCCTGTTGGCGATCCCGTCGTTCTTTGCCGGCTTTGCATACATGGAACCGATGCTGTTCGGCGACTTCTTCGGCAACGCCATCGTGGTGCGCGAGCCGCACGCGGTCATGTGGAAGCTGAAGGACGAGTGGCGCGGCGTGGCCGCGTTCATCCAGCACGGCGTGCTGAGCCTGCCGTTCTGGCTTGCAGTCGCGGGCATCGCGTCCGCATGGTATTGCTATCTCGTCAACCCGGCCCTGCCGGCGGCGATCAAGGCACGCTCCGGCGCGTTGTTCACCTTGCTCGACAACAAGTACTACTTCGACAAGTTCAACGACTGGTTCTTCGCCGGCGGCTCGCGCCGGCTCGGCAGTGCGTTCTTCAACCTCGGAGATCGCACGCTGATCGATGGGGTGCTGGTCAATGGTTCCGCGCGCGCGGTGGGGTGGCTTTCGACCGTGCTCCGCCAGCTGCAATCGGGTTATGTCTATCACTACGCCTTCACGATGATCATCGGCCTCTTCGCGCTGCTGACGTGGTGGGTCATCCGGTAAGCAGAGCTTCGCCATGACTTCGTATCTTTCACTTGCGATCTGGGTCCCGATCATCAGTGGCGTGGCGGTGGTGGTGGCCGGCCGCGACCGCGATGCCGGCACCGCGCGCTGGATTGCGCTGCTTGGGGCGATCGCCGGCTTTCTGGTCTGCATTCCTCTCTACACGCATTTTGACAACGCCACCTCGGCGATGCAGTTCGTCGAGCGGCGCGACTGGATACCGTACTTCGACATCTTCTACCACCTGGGCGTGGATGGCATCTCCGTGCTGTTCATCCTGCTCAACAGCTTCACGACGCTGCTGGTCGTGTGGGCCGGATGGGAGGTGATCAAGTCGCGCGTCGCGCAGTACATGGCCGCGTTCCTCATCATGTCGGGGCTCATCAATGGCGCATTCGCGGCGCTGGACGGCATCCTCTTCTACGTGTTCTTCGAGGCGATGCTGATCCCGATGTACCTCATTATCGGGGTCTGGGGCGGCGAGCGCCGCGTGTACGCGGCCATCAAGTTCTTCCTGTACACGCTGCTGGGTTCGCTGCTGATGCTGGTGGCGTTCATTTATCTGTATCAGCAGACGGGCTCCTTTGCGCTGGATGACTGGTACCGCCTGCCGCTGTCACTGTCCACGCAGGTGATGATCTTCATTGCATTCTTCGCCGCCTTTGCCGTCAAGGTTCCGATGTGGCCGGTGCACACGTGGTTGCCAGACGCCCACACCGAAGCGCCCACCGGAGGTTCGGTGGTGCTTGCGGCCATCACTCTCAAGATCGGCGGGTACGGCTTCGTTCGCTTCATTCTGCCGATCGTGCCTGATGCCAGTCATTACCTTGCGCCGTTCGTCATCACGATCTCGCTGATCGCGATCGTCTACATCGGTTTCGTTGCGCTGGTGCAGACGGACATGAAGAAACTGATCGCCTACTCGTCGATCTCGCACATGGGATTCGTCACGCTGGGCTTCTTCCTGTTCAACCAGCTGGGCGTCGAGGGTGGCCTGGCGCAGATGGTTTCGCACGGCTTCGTGTCGGCGGCAATGTTCCTGTGCGTCGGCGTGATGTACGACCGCATGCATACGCGGATGATCGCCGACTACGGCGGCGTAGCGAACACGATGCCGAAGTTTGCCGCCTTCATGATGCTGTTCGCGATGGCCAATTCGGGGCTGCCGGCCACGTCCGGCTTCGTCGGCGAGTTCATGGTGATTCTCGCTGCGGTCCAGGTCAATTTCTGGCTGGGCTTCGTCGCCGCCATTTCGCTGATCCTGGGTGCCGCCTATACGCTGTGGATGTACAAGCGGGTGATCTTCGGCGCGGTGGCCAATGCCCACGTGGCGGCCCTGTCGGACCTGAGCCGCCGTGAATTCTGGCTGCTGGGCACCGTGGCCGCGGCCGTGCTGCTGATGGGCATCTGGCCCAGGCCCTTCATCGATGTCATGCACGTGTCCGTCGTGGATCTACTCGCGCACGTTGCCAAGAGCAAGATTCCCACGCCATGAACACGATGACCTTCAACCTGATGGCCGTATTGCCGGAGTTGGTCATCCTGACCGCGGCGTGCGTCATCCTCCTGGTCGACCTGTTCCTGCGCGACGACCAGCGGCACGTCGGCTACTGGCTGGCGCAATTTGCATTGCTGGTGGCGCTATGCGTCACCGTCAAGACGATGCACATCGATGTCGTGCGGGTGTTCCACAACCTCGTCATCGACGATCTTATCGCGGATTTCCTGCGCCTCTTCAGCTTTGTTGCGGTGTCGCTGGTGCTCTTCTATTCGCGTACCTACCTGGCCGTGCGCGGATTGTTCCGTGGCGAGACCTTCGTGCTCATATTGTTTGCGTTGCTCGGCATGCAGGTGCTGATCACCGCCAACAGCTTCGTCACGCTGTATCTCGGGCTGGAACTGATGTCGCTGTCGCTCTACGCGCTGGTTGCGATCCAGCGGGACGAGACGGCACCCGTCGAGGCAGCAATGAAGTATTTCGTGCTGGGCGCGCTGGCCTCGGGCTTCCTGCTCTACGGCATGTCCATGATCTATGGCGCGACCGGGACCTTGCAGATCGACCTGATTGCCCAGGCGGTGCTGGGTCGTGCCGACAATGCGATCCTGCTGATGCTTGGCGTTGTGTTCGTGGTTTCGGCCATTGCGTTCAAGCTTGGTGCCGTGCCCTATCACATGTGGGTGCCCGACGTTTATCAGGGCGCGCCCACGGCCATCACGCTGCTGATCGGCTCCGCGCCCAAGTTTGCCGCCTTCGCGATGATCCTGCGGCTGCTGGCGGGCGCGTTGGGAGGGGCGGAAGGCAATTGGCAGGGCATGCTGATCGTGCTGTGCGTGCTGTCGATGACGCTCGGGCACATCGTTGCCATCGCGCAGACGAACCTGAAGCGGATGCTTGCGTATTCGTCGATTGCCAACATGGGCTATGTGCTGATGGGCTTCATGGCGGGCGACGTCACGGGATTCTCGGCGGCGCTCTTCTACATCGTCGCGTATGTGCTGACCACGCTTGCCGGCTTCGGCGTGATGCTGCTGCTGTCACGCCGCGGCTTCGAGGCCGACCAAATCGACGACCTGAAGGGGTTGAACCAGCGCTCGCCATGGTGGGCCCTGGTCATGCTGCTGGTGATGTTCTCGCTGGCGGGAATGCCACCCACGATCGGGTTTTATGGCAAGCTGCTCGTGCTGCAGGCGGCCATCAATGCGGGCTATGTCTGGCTTGCGGTGGTCGGGGTGCTGGCAGCCCTGATCGGCGCGTTCTACTACCTGCGCATCGTCAAGCTCATGTATTTTGACGACCCCGTCGATCGCGCTCCGATCGAGGCCCGCGCCGACACGCGTTTCCTGCTCTCGGCCAACGGCCTGTCACTGCTGCTGTTCGGCATCCTGCCGCAACCGTTGATGGGACTGTGTGCCGTGGTGCTGGTGCAGTCGCAGTTTTATTGACCGGGGCGGCAGTGGTTTGACCGACCGACCCGGCGTGGTCGCCGTGCTAAGATTCCGAGGTTGATTTGGCCACCTCCATGCGCGTCGGATTCTTCGTCACCTGCCTTGTCGACCTGATGCGTCCATCGGTCGGCTTTGCCGCATTGAAGCTGCTTGAGGCGGGTGGTGCCGACGTTTACGTACCCCCGGGCCAGACCTGCTGCGGTCAGCCAGCCTACAACTCCGGCGATCGCGCCGACGCGATCACGCTGGCGCGGAAGGTGATCGGCGAGTTCGAGGACTGCGATTACCTCGTGGCGCCGTCGGGTTCATGCAGCGGCATGATCCGCACGCACTATGGCGATCTCTTCGCCGATGATGCCGCGATGCTTGCCCGCGCGCGGGCCTTGGCCGGGCGTACCCATGAACTCACGGACTTCCTTGTCAACTTGCTCAAGGTCAAGGGCGTCCCCGGCACGTTTGCCGGCAAGGTCACGTATCACGACTGCTGCGCCGGCCTGCGGGAGATGGGCATCAAGGCACAGCCGCGCGCTTTGCTGGCCACGATGCCGGGCGTCAACCTGACGGAAATGGCCGAGTGCGAGACCTGCTGTGGTTTTGGCGGCACGTTTGCGATCAAGTTCGGCGAGATCTCCACGCGGATGGCAGACAACAAGTGTCAGCATGTCAGCAATGCCGGGGTCGATGCGTTGGTGCTGGGTGATCTCGGCTGCATGCTCAATATCGAGGGCCGCATGCGGCGCCGCGGCGATACGACGACGAAGGTGCTCCACATCGCCGAAGTGCTGGCGGGCGTCGCCGCGGATTCGAAATACTGATTCGGGGGCCGGATGCAAGTCGCATCGATGCATTTCAAGGAGCGCGCGCACGTCAAGTTGAACGATGCGGTGCTCCAGGGCAATCTCGGCAAGATCAAGGGCAAGTTCGTTGCCAAGCGGCGGGCCGGTATTGCCGAGCTCGATGATTTCGAGGCCACCCGGGAGGCTGGCCGCGCCATCCGCCAGCGCGCGCTGGATGATCTCGACGTCTGGCTCGAGATGTTCGAGCGCAATGCGCAGGCACGCGGCGCAACGGTGCTTTTTGCGCAGACGCCGGCGGAAATCAACACACTGGTGCTCGAGATCGCCATGCGCCACGAAGTGCGCAAGATCATCAAATCGAAATCGATGGTATCGGAGGAGTCCGCGCTCGACCATGCGATCGAGGCGGCCGGACTCACGGTGGTCGAAACCGATCTCGGCGAGTACATCCTGCAGATCAACGACTACGAGCCCCCTTCGCATATCGTCGGACCCGCCTTGCACAAGAGCAAGGAGGAGGTGGCCGAACTCTTCCATGCCAAGCACGGAACTCCGAAGAAGACGGGCGTCGAAGAGCTGTGCCTCGAGGCGAGGGGTGTGCTCCGCGAGCACTACCTGACAGCGGACATGGGCATCTCCGGCGGCAACTTCTTCGTCGCGGAGAGTGGCTCGGTGTTGCTCGTCACCAATGAAGGCAACGCGACACTGACGACCACGCTGCCGCGGGTTCACATCGCGATCTCCGGCATCGAGAAGATTGTGCCCACGCTGGAGGACGTCGCGACGCTGATGCGCCTCCTGCCGCGCTCGGCTACCGGGCAGTCGATTTCCAACTATGTCGATCTGCTGACCGGCCCCAAAGGCGCCGGCGAGTTTCACGGCGTCGACCACATGTACTTCATCATCGTCGATAGCGGTCGCACTGAGGTGCTGGCCAGCAACGTCAGCGAGGCGCTGCGCTGCATCCGCTGTGGCGCCTGCATGAATCATTGCCCGGTCTACCAGAACATCGGCGGCCAGTCCTATGGTTGGGTGTATCCCGGCCCCATCGGTTCGATCCTCACGCCGATGTATGTCGGGCTCGAAAACGCGCTGGACCTGCCGCAGGCGTCCACGCTATGCAATCAGTGCGGCGTGGTGTGCCCGGTCAAGATCCCGTTGCCTGACCTGCAGCGGAAGCTGCGCGAGAAGGAGTTCGAGGAAGACCTGCGGCCCTGGCATGAGCGTACCGGGATCAAGCTATGGGCATGGCTCGCCATGCGCCCGGGCCTGTACGCATGGGGCACGCGGATCGGCGTACGCCTGTTGCATGCGCGCGGGGATCGCAATGGCATGATCCGAAGCTTGCCGCTCGGCGGTGGATGGACCGACGGCCGCGACATGCCGGCGCCATCAGGACGCACGTTCCGCGATCTCTACGCGGAGCGGCAACGCAAGGCAGGAGTCACCAGACAATGAACGCGCCCCATTCCGGCAACCTCGCGTTGCCGCGCATTTCCCGTCGTGCCGACTCGCTCGGCACCGAAAACGCCTTCGTCGTGCTGGCCGAGGTCAATGGGCTGATCCGCGAAGGCAAGGACATCATTTCGTTCTGCATCGGCCAACCCGATTTTCCCACGCCGGTCAACGTGCAGGATGCGGCGATTGCGGCGATCAGGGCGGGCAAGCATGGGTACACGCCCAGCGCCGGCATCGACGAGTTGCGCGCCGCGGCCGCGCACGACCTTGGTTCCCGGCGAGGGTTGAGCATTGCGCCAGCCGATGTCGTGGTCGGCGCGGGTGCCAAGCCGTTCATCGCCTACACGATCGCCTCGGTGACCGACTACGGCGTGGGCGACGAGGTGATCTATCCGGTGCCGGGATTCCCGATCTACGAATCGCAGATTTCCGCCAATGGTGCCGTTCCGGTGCCGCTCTTCCTGCGTGAATCGCGCGGCTTTGCCTTCGACCCGGCGGAGCTCGAGTCGAAGATCACGCCCAAGACGCGCTTGCTGATCCTGAACACACCCCAGAATCCCACCGGTGGCATCCTCGATCGCGAGAATCTCGATACCATTGCCGAAATCCTGCGCCGGCATCCGCAGGTGTGGGTGTTTGCGGACGAAATCTACTCGCGTCTGGTCTACGACGGCCGCTTCGATTCGCTCGCCACGCGCGCCGACATGCTCGAGCGCACGATCATCAGCGACGGCGCGTCCAAGACCTGGGCCATGACGGGCTGGCGCATCGGCTATGTCGCCAACAAGGCACTCGCCCCGGTGTTCACACGCTGGATCACCAACACCGAGTCCTGTGCCTCGCAGATCTCCCAATGGGCGGCGGTGGCCGCGCTGACGGGGCCGCAGGATGCCGCTGACGCCATGCGTGCCAGCTTCCTGGCGCGGCGCGACCTCATCGTGTCGCGGCTCAATGCGATCCCCGGCATCACCTGCGCTTCGCCCGGTGGCGCCTTCTATGCGTGGCCCAACGTTACCGAGGCCTGCAAGTTGACCGGTTGCGCAGACTCGGAGGTCTTCCGCAAAAGGTTGCTGCACGAGGCCGGAATCGCGGTGCTTGCCGATATCCACTTCGGACGTCGCGTGCCAGGCGACGGACAGCACATCCGCTTTTCGTACGCCGCGTCCAACGATGCCATCGAGCGTGGCACCGAGCGGCTGGCTGCCTTCGTGCGCAAGGGCCGCTAGCCACCATGGCGATCTCCGACAACCGGACTTCGCGCGATGCCATCCTGGGCCGCGTGCGCAAGGCCCTGAAGCACGAGGGCAATCGCGACACCGCGCGTGCTGCGGCCGCAAGCTATGTCGAAGCGCACGGACACGGACCGCGTCCGGCCATGCCGACGGACCTGCTGGCTCGCTTCATGCAGCGTGCCGCTGACATGGCCAGTACCGTCGAGCGCATCGACAGTGTCGCCGACATCCCGGCGGCTGTGGCGCGCTACGTCGATGGGTTGGAACTGCCACCCGCGCTGGTAGCGCAGAAATCGCATCAAGGCGTTTGCTGGCCCGAATTTTCGGCACTCGACTGGCAGAGCGCGGGGTTGATGATCGAGGCGCGTCCCACCGTCGGCAACGATCGCCTCGGCATCACCGGTTGTTTCTGCGCCATCGCCGAAACCGGGACGCTGGTCTTCACCACGGGCCCCGACACGCCCACCGCCACTGCGCTGCTGCCGGATACTCACATCGCGGTGCTGCGCGCGGACCGCGTGGTCTCCGGCATGGAGGAGGCCTATGCGCTGGTGCGTCGGGAGAAGGGGACGATGCCGCGGGCGGTGAACCTCATTTCCGGCCCGTCGCGCACCGGCGACATCGAACAGACCATCGTGCTGGGTGCGCATGGTCCCTTCCGCGTGCATATCCTTGTCCTGAACTGACTTCGGCCCGGAACGCCGGATGATGCTCTTCGCGTTGGTGTTGTTGCCGCTCGCCGCGGCGCTTGCCTGCGCCGTGCTCCCCAACAGCGCGCGCAATACGGTCGCCTGGATTGCGGGCGGGACGGCGCTCGCTGGTTGCGCTCTGCTGGCGCTGACCGGACCGACGATCTTCGGTGGTGGCATCCTGCGCGCGGCCGTGCCCTGGTTTCCGCGTGTTGCATTCGGATTCCGGATGGACGGACTGGCGTGGACCTTTGCCGGGATCATCTATGCCATCGGCGCGTTGGTGGTGCTGTACGCACGCTACTACCTGGCCGCCGAGGATCCACCGGCACGATTCTACGCATTCCTGCTGTCGTTCATGGGCGCGATGCTCGGCATCGTGCTCGCCGACAATCTCATCCTGCTGGTGGTGTGCTGGGAGCTGACCAGCCTGACGTCGTTCCTGCTGATCGGCTTCTGGAGTCACCGGGCGGATGCGCGACAGGGCGCGCGCATGGCGCTGGCCGTCACTGGCGCCGGCGGCTTGTGCCTTCTCGGTGGCGTGATCGTGCTGGGGCACATCGTCGGCAGTTTTTCGCTCGACGTCGTGCTCGCCGCCGGTGATCGCATTCGCGCTGCACCGCTCTATCCGGTGGCGCTGGTGCTGATCCTGCTGGGAGCTTTTGCCAAGTCGGCACAGTTTCCGTTCCACTTCTGGCTGCCTCATGCGATGGCTGCGCCCACTCCCGTGTCGGCATATCTGCACTCGGCCACGATGGTGAAGGCGGGCGTGTTCCTGCTCGCACGGCTGTATCCGGCACTGGGTGACACCGAACTCTGGTTCTACATTGTCACCGGCACCGGACTGGTCACGCTCACCCTGGGCGCGGCATTCGCCATCTTCCAGCACGACCTGAAGGGGTTGCTGGCGTACTCCACGATCAGTCATCTCGGGCTCATCACGCTGCTCTTCGGACTCGACTCACCTCTGGCGGTGGTCGCGGGAATCTTCCACATCCTCAATCATGCGGCATTCAAGGCGTCGCTTTTCATGTCGGTGGGCATCATCGACCACGAGACCGGCTCGCGCGACATGCGGCAATTGAACGGCATGTGGCATTACATGCCGATCACGGCCACGCTGGCCATGGTGGCCGCCTCCGCCATGGCCGGGGTACCGCTGCTGAATGGCTTCCTGTCCAAGGAAATGTTCTTTGCCGAAACGCTGCAGCTCACGACGCATCCCGGGTTCGAGGTGGGGGTACCGGTGGTGGCCGCGATTGCCGCCACACTGGCGGTGGCCTATTCGGTGCGCTTCATCCACGATGTATTCTTCAATGGCGAGCCCATCGGACTCACGCGAACGCCGCACGAGCCGCCGCGCTGGCTGCGCATTCCCGTCGAGATTCTGGTGGTGGTTTGCCTCGCGGTGGGAGTCCTTCCCGCTATCACCATCGGGCCGGTGCTGGACGTTGCCGCGCGCAGCGTCCTGGGCGACCGGATGCCGGCCTACAGCCTGGCACTGTGGCACGGATTCAACCTGCCCCTGTTGATGAGCGGGCTGGCGCTGGTCTGCGGCGTTGTGCTGTATTTCGGACTGCAGAAGACCATCAATCTGCACACGATCGTCCGCATGCCCATGAACGGCAAGCAGATGTACGACCGGGTGCTCAAGATGGCGGTACGCAGCGGGCAACGCATCGTCAGGTGGTCGCCGGGCGCCAGCTTGCCCGGTGGGTTGGCTTGGATCGTGGTCACGGCCGTCGCGGCGATGGCATGGCCGCTGTTCAGGTTCGGGATCGGCGCACCAAACGTCGCCACGGCGCCAGTCGGCGAGATTCCGGTGGTGCTGGGCGTGCTGATCTGGGTGTTCGGCGTGGGTGCGGCCATTGCCGCCACGGTGTGCTATCGCCAGCGCTTCCTGGCGCTGCTTCTGATCGGTGCCACCGGCCTTGCCGTCAGTCTTGGCTTCGTGCTGTTGTCGGCGCCGGACCTGGCCCTCACGCAGCTGCTGGTCGAGATCGCGACCATTTCGCTCATCATGGTGGTGCTGCACTTCCTGCCGCAATCCTCGCCGCCGGAGTTGCACAAACTGCGGCAATGGCGCGATGGCATCATCGCGGCCGTGGCAGGGATCGGCATCACCGTTGTCGCGCACGCCGTGATGACGCGTCCCGGTGCCTCGATCGCGCCGTTCTATCTCGATCGCGCATTGCCGGAAGGCGGGGGCACCAACGCCGTCAACGTGATCATCGTCGACTTCCGCGGCTTCGATACGCTCGGTGAGATCGTGGTGCTGGGCATGGCGGGCCTCATCGTCTTCGCGTTGTTGTGGAACTTCCGCATACCGCCGGCGGCACGCAGTGCCGAGCCTGCAGGCCCCTGGAATCCGCTGCTGGTGCGCACCGTCGCGCGGCTGCTCCTGCCGATGGCGACGATGGTCGCGATCTTTCTCTACCTGCGTGGCCACAACCTGCCGGGCGGCGGCTTCGTGGCGGGACTGACCATGGCCTGCGCGCTGGTGGCGCTGCGCATCGCCGGCGGGGGTACCCGGATTCTCGATCCCAGGCAGCTCACCTACCAGTCATGGGTCGGCGGCGGCTTGCTTGCGGCCGGCTTGACCGGTGTGGGCAGCATGCTGCTCGGCTATCCGTTCCTGACGACCTCGTTCGTGCATCCGGTGCTGCCGGTGATCGGCGAGCTCCCATTGGCAAGCGCGATGTTCTTCGACCTAGGTGTGTTCATGACCGTCGTCGGCGCAACGCTGCTGACCACCATTTCGCCGGGGCTCTTGCCGGACGGGCATATCGGGGAGCCGCCGTCGTGACCGCCTGGCTCATCGCGTCGGCGCTGGGCTTGCTGACCGCGTGCGGCGTGTGGCTGTGCCTGCGCGCCCGCACCTTCGACGTGGTGCTCGGACTGACGCTGCTGTCCTACGCGGTCAACGTGTTCATCTTCGTGATGGGGCGCCTGGCATTCAACCTGCCACCCATCGTTCGTCCCGGCATCCCGGCCACGCTTGCCCATTACGCCGATCCACTGCCGCAGGCACTGGTGCTGACCGCCATCGTGATCTCGTTTGCGATGACCGCGCTGGTATTGACGCTGGCGATGAAGGCGCGCTATGTCAACGGCAGCGATGCGTGTGATCCGGAGATGCACGAGGAGGGCGCCCCGACGGGTGCCCCGCCAGCATGAACGCGCACTGGATCATCGCCCCGATCATCCTGCCTCTGCTCATGGCGCCGCTCGTGCTGCTATGCGAGCGCTGGCGCCCGCGCTGGCAGATCCCGTTGGCACTGCTGTCCACGCTGGCGGCAGTGATGATCGCCGTGGCGCTGGTGCGGTCGGCCGATGCGGGCACGATCGGCGTGTATCTGCTGGGTAACTGGCAAGCGCCCTTCGGCATCGTGCTGGTGCTCGACCGGCTGTCGGCGATGATGTTGCTGCTGACGTCCGTCGTGGCGCTGGCAAGCCAGATTGCCGCTGCCTCCCTTGGCACCCGTGGCCCGCACTTCCAGGCATTCTTCCAGGTGCAACTGGCGGGACTCAATGGCGCTTTTCTCACCGGCGACCTCTTCAATCTGTTCGTGTTCTTCGAAGTTCTGCTGATCGCGTCGTACGCGCTGCTGCTGCATGAACCCAATGGCCGTTC
>JANNKR010000097.1:0-17759 GCA_031396395.1 Betaproteobacteria bacterium | reverse complement strand
GTGCCGTCGCTGCGCAACGTCGCGCGCACGGCCCCGTACATGCACAACGGCAGCATCCCGACGTTGCGCGAGGTCGTGCGGCACTACTCCACCATCGACGAGAATCGATTGCATGCCGATGGCGTGCGCGTGCTGAAGCCGCTCGGGCTGTCGAAGTACGATATCGACGACCTGGTTGCATTTCTTGAATCGTTGAGCGAGCCTGCGACTCCCCGGACCCCTTAGACGCCGGACGCACCACGGCCAAGGTTAAGCAGTGCTCGGAGCGCGTCGCCGGCAACGCCTACACTGGCCAACTATGACCGCCCCTGCAAACCGCACCCGCATCCTCTTCGTCTGCCTTGGCAACATCTGCCGCTCACCGACGGCGGAGGTGGTATTTCGCACGGCCGCGCGGCGTGCCAAACTGGGCAGCCTGGTCACGGTTGAATCCGCGGGCACCGGTGACTGGCATGTCGGCAATCCGCCCGACTATCGAGCTATCGAACACGCCGCGCGCCGCGGTTACGACCTGTCGATGCTGCGGGCGCGCCAGTTCACGGTGACCGACTTCGACCGCTATCACTGGATCCTGCCGATGGATCGGGCGCTTCTTGCCGCGCTTGAGACGATGCGGCCTGCGCACTTCACCGGGCACCTCGACCTGTTTCTCGACATGGCACCGGAGCTTGGGCTTCGCGATGTGCCCGACCCCTACGATGAGGGACCGGAGGGCTTCGAACGCACGCTCGACCTGATCGAGCGCGCCAGCGAAGCCTTCGCGGCGACCCTCGCGCAAAGCCTGCCGCGCTGACGACGAACTCGCGCCTGGTGCGCGCGCCAAAGCGCGCGCCGCACAAACGGTGGCGCGAGTCCCTACTTCGGCGGAGGTTGCCCAACCGCCACGTACAAATCGGTGGTCGGCACCACGCGACCATGCAGCGGCAGGATCTTGTCCGCGCCGAGCTTGAGCCGCGCCAGGTTGTCCACGAGGTTGGTGTGGTTCGGGTTGACCTGTGCCGGTGGCGGCGAGTTGGGCGGAGCCGGCGTGAACGAGTCGGCCTGGATCAGCAGCTTCTCCTTCGGCAGGTACACCATCAGGAACGAGTCGGTATGATGGCTATCCTCGACCCGATGGAGTTCCACCGAGCGGTTGCCGTCGGTGATCACCATCTTCTCGTCGACCCCCTTGAACTTCGCCTTCTTGCCGGACTTGGCCATCTGATCCGGCGCGATGGTGTTGGCGTTCGCGAACGCCTTCTCGAAATAGACCTTGTTCTGTGCCTGCGTGACGATCGTGGCGCCCTCCGCCACCGCTGCGCGCAGTCCGCCGGAGTGATCGAAATGCTGGTGCGAGTTGACCACGTAGCGAATCGGCTTGCCCGGTGCCAGCTGCTTGACCTGCTGCAGCATCGGCACGCTGCGCCCGTCGTTCAACGGTGACTCGACGACGATCATGTAGTCCTTCATCTCGATGGCCACGCTATTGTGCGAGCCACCCGCTATGAACCACACGCCATCCGCCACCTTGTCCGCGGTCACGCGTTCCGTGGCGTTCTTCACGGCATCCGGCAGCGGGATATCCACTGGTGCATTCGGCTGCACGTTCTTGACCGAGAGATCGAGGACAGGAAAGCCGCCTTGTGTCTGCGCGATTCGGCCGGGAAACTTGACACCGCCGAAGTCCCGGTAATCGGTGTACGTGGTCACCACTGCCGTATCGCCGAGTACCGGATCGGGTATCTTCGATTCGACGCGGTCGACCAGACCGGCGGCGTTGATATAGGCCACCGCGGCAAACCGTCCCGGCTCGGTAAACGACGCCACCGAATAGGTTTGCCCATTGCGTGTTTCCTGACGCACGGTGGCGTTGTTGCGCATCGCTGCCTTGAGCACGCCCTGCGGGGTGATCCAAAGCTGGTGGACGCGGTCCACGACAAAACGCGGCCCCGGCGTCGGCCCCGCAGCTGCCTGGTTCCACGCATGGGTACCGCTGACAAACTGGTCGTTGCGCTGCGGCGCGGTGTGCGGATAGCCGCCACCGCCCAGGGCTTCGGCGCGCTGCAGCACGACCTCGTCCCGCATCGAGCCGGTGTCGTAGTTCACTGAACGCGTGAACGAACGCAATTGGACCTTGGGCCACGCCAGTCCGGGCTTGTAGGCCTGCCCGAATGAGTAACCCACACCGTCGCCCGTGTAGCGCAACGACTTGAGGCCCGTGGCGCCCATGGCTGCGGCAGCGCGCTCGAGGGCCGGATCGGCCGCAACGGCCATCACCGGCACCCACCCCAGTGCAGCGATGGACAGGACAAATCCCAGGGTTCGTGCTTGGTTCGACATGTTCGTTCCTAGAGTGGTCGGAAACTACGGTGGCATTGCGGATACCGATTGGCACGGTCTCCGACGGCAAACACCGCGGCGGCCAATTTCATTCCATCGCGCAAACGGCCGCCCGAAGGCGGCCGTCGGATGACGCCGCGGCGGATTCCCGCCGGGACGCCTTGTTGTCGGTCAGTTGCCCTTCAACTGCCCGCGGACCTCGCCGCCCGGGTTCTTCGCGCTATGCACGTTCACATAGAGCCTGCCCGCCTTGTAGCTGGCGTACTGGCTCTCCGTGAGCTTGGCGCCTTCGGCCGCAGCAAAGGTGTTGTCTCCGGTCTTGGTGAACGGAACGATCACCGGTCCATTGGCGCCGGCCGCGGCCTCATGAATGTGCGATGCGGTGGCAGTCATGCCGGTGACGGTCACGCTGGCGACCACCGAACGATCATCCTTGATCGTGACGGTCGCCGTTCCGGCTGCGGTCGTTGCCACCGCCGGCACTTCGTTGGCGCCGGATAGTTCGATCTTCTGGCCGCCCATCATCGGACTCATTGACGCGCAGCCGGCGAGGATTGCCACGACGCCCATTGCGGCCGCCGCGGCGGCCCAGTTCGATTGGATCGGGTTGGTTTTCATTGTCAGCCTCCATGGAAAGGACAGGGAACGCGGCGCGCCGCCGCGCCGGCGATCGCGGCGCAACGCCAAAACGCAACAACATAGCACCTTGCGGCAAGGTACCGGGCCTGAACAACCGTATGGGAGAATATTTGACCATCCCGGCACCGGCGCTTCATGCCGGGGCCGCAGGTACAGAGGCGTCCCAACGCCCGTTCATCGCCATCGCAGCCACCACGGACCAAGGGGAAATCAATGGAAACGCTCAAAGCCGCCAGCGACACGCTGTTCATCCTGCTGGGCGCCATCATGGTGCTGGCCATGCACGCGGGATTCGCCTTTCTCGAACTGGGCACCGTGCGCCGCAAGAACCAGGTGAACGCGCTGGTCAAGATCCTGGTCGACTTCGCCGTGTCGACGATCGCCTATTTTTTCATCGGCTATGCGGTCGCCTACGGCGTCACCTTCTTCAGCGGCGCCGAGTCGCTGGCGCTGAAAAGCGGCTACGAGCTGGTCAAGTTCTTCTTCCTGCTGACCTTTGCCGCGGCCATCCCTGCGATCGTGTCCGGCGGCATCGCCGAGCGGGCCAAATTCAACCCGCAGCTCGCCGCCACCTTCCTGCTGGTCGGCTTCCTCTATCCATTCTTCGAGGGCATTGCGTGGAACCAGCACTTCGGGATCCAGGCCTGGTTCAAGTCCACGTTCGGGGAGGAATTCCACGACTTCGCCGGCAGCGTCGTCGTGCATGCGTTCGGCGGTTGGGTGGCGCTGATTGCCGTGCTGCTGCTGGGCGCGCGCCGCGGCCGCTATTCGAAGGAAGGCGGCATCTCGGCGCATCCGCCGTCCTCGATTCCGTTCCTGGCACTGGGGGCGTGGATCCTGGCGGTCGGCTGGTTCGGCTTCAACGTGATGTCCGCGCAGACACTCGACAAGATCTCGGGCCTGGTCGCGATCAATTCACTGATGGCCATGGCCGGCGGCACGCTGGCCGCCTTCGTCGTCGGCAGGAACGATCCCGGCTTCGTCTACAACGGGCCGTTGGCGGGCCTTGTGGCCGTGTGCGCCGGCTCCGACGTGATGCACCCGCTGGGCGCGCTGGCCACGGGGCTGGTCGCCGGCGCGCTGTTCGTCGTGCTGTTCACGCAGACGCAGAACCGGTGGAAGATCGACGATGTGCTGGGTGTGTGGCCGCTGCACGGCATCTGCGGCGCGTGGGGCGGCATTGCCGCCGGCATCTTCGGGGCCAAAGCGCTGGGTGGCCTGGGTGGCGTGGCACTCGGCTCACAGGTGCTCGGCACCGGCCTCGGCATCGCGATTGCCGTCGCCGGCAGCGCGGTCATCTACGGCGGGCTGAAGGTCACCATGGGCCTGCGCCTCGATCCGGAGGAAGAGTTCAACGGCGCCGACCTGACCATCCACAAGATCGGCGCAACGGCGGAACGCGAAACCGCGTGGTGAACACGTAACGCGCCGGGTCTAGGTCACCGTGGCGGTCCGGTCCGCCGATCCGGCGCGGGTCGGCAATGCTGCGGCCAGCGCTGCATCGACGGCCTCGCCCAGCCGCTCGACGATCATGTCGATCTCAGCAACCGACGTGATGTACGGCGGCGCCAGCAGCACGTGGTCGCCGCGCACGCCATCGATCGTCCCGCCGGTCGGATAAACACACAACCCGCGCCGCATCGCTTCCGCCTTCACCCGGCTGTGCAGTTTGAGTGCCGGATCCAAGGCTGCCTTCGTCCGGCGGTCCGCGACTAGCTCCACGGCGCGGAAGAGTCCACGTCCGCGTATGTCACCAATCTGGGCATGGCCACCGAATCGCTGCTCGAGCTGGGCTGCAAGATAGCGTCCGGTCTCGTTGACCCGCTCCAGCAAATGCTGTTCCTTGATGATTGTCTGGACCGCCAGCGCGGCAGAGCAGGCAACGGCATGCGCCAGATAAGTGTGGCCATGCATGAACGCGCCTGATCCCCGCACGAACGCCTCGTGGATCCGACCGCTGACGACTACGGCGCCGATCGGCTGATAGCCGCCACCCAGCCCCTTGGCGACCGTGATCAGGTCGCCGGTGATGCCTTCCTGCGCGCACGCAAACATCGTTCCCGTGCGGCCCATCCCGCACATGACCTCGTCCAGGATCAGCAGCACCTCGTGGCGGTCGCAGATCTCGCGGATGCGCTTGAAGTACCCGGGCACCGCGGCGACGGCGCCAAGCGTCGCACCCCCGACGGTCTCCGCGATGAATCCCGCGACGTTGTCCGCCCCCAGCCGCAGGATCTCGGTCTCGAGCTGGTCCGCCATCCTTTGGCCATATTCGAATTCGGATTCATCGTCGCGCTTGAAGTGATACGCAAAGCACGGGTCGATGAACGACACCTCCATCAGCATGGGTTGATAGGGCTTGCGCCGCTGTACATTGCCACCCACGGCAAGCGCGCCCAGCGTGTTGCCGTGGTAGCTCTGCAGCCGCGAGATGAAGCGGTGCTTGGATGGACGACCGATTTCGATGAAGTACTGCCGCGTCATCTTGAGCGCTGCCTCCACCGCTTCCGAACCGCCGGAGACGTAGTAGACCTTGTCGAGCCCGGCCGGCGCCTGCTCGATGATCGCGTCGGCGAGCCGCTCCGCGACCTCGGTCGTGAAGAACGATGAATGGGCAAACGCGAGCTGCTCCGCCTGTGCCGCCATCGCGCTCAGCACCTCGGGGTGACCATGGCCCAGGCAGGACACCGCCGCCCCACCCGAGGCGTCGATGTACGACCGGCCCTGGCTGTCGACGAGGTAAATGCCCAGACCGCCGACGGCCACCGGCGGGCTGCCGCGCGAATCTCGATGAAAGACATGGCTCATTGGGATTTCGGCTCCATTGGACGTGACCTTGGGCCCTGATTCTGGCACCGGGTATCTTACTGCCGGAAACTTGATTAAACTGCCCCGTTGACCCGGCGCGAACATCCTGTGCGCCCAGTGCGACACCCTGACCCGGAGACCCCCGCCATGCGCATCCCGCTCCTTGCCGCCGCCGCCCTCGGTTTTGCGTCGACGCTGTTGTTTACCCCTGTGCCAGCCCAGGCGCAGCAGAAATTCATCACCGTGGGTACCGGCGGCATCGTCGGTGTCTACTACCCGCTGGGCGGCGCGATCTGCCGCTTCGTCAACGCCGGGCGCAAGGACCACAACCTGCGCTGCACCGTGGAGTCCACCGGCGGCTCGGTGTTCAACATCAATTCCGTGATGTCGGGCGACATGGACGTCGGCTTCGCGCAGAGCGATACGCAGTTCTACGCGATGAAGGGCGAGGGCGCGTTCAAGGACAAGCCACAACCCAAGCTGCGCGCGCTGTTTTCCGTCTACCCCGAACTCTTCACGCTGGTGGCGCGCCAGGATGCCAACATCAAGAAGTTCGAGGACATCAAGGGCAAGCGCATCAATATCGGCGACCCCGGCTCGGGCACGCGTTCGACGATGGAACTGGTGATGAAGGAATTCGGTATCGCTCAAGGCGACCTTAAGCTCGCGTCCGAGTTGAAGTTCGTCGAGATGGCGCCCGCGCTGTGCGACAACAAGATCGACGCCTTCGTCTTTGTCGCCGGCCATCCCAATGCCATCTTCCAGGAAGCCGCCACGTCCTGCTCCTCGAACATCGCGTCGGTGTCCGGTGCGCCGATCAACAAGCTCGTCGGGGCCAATTCGTTCTACGCCAAGGCCGACATCCCCGGCAAGATGTACAAGGGCACCGACGCGGCGCAACCGTCGTTCGGCGTGCTGGCCACGCTGGTGGTCAGCGCCGACATGCCGGAGGCCACGGCCTATGTGATCACCAAGGCCGTGTTCGACAACTTCGACGATTTCAAGAAACTGCATCCGGCCATCACCAACATCACCAAGGAAGGCTCGCTGCAGGGCAACTCGGTGCCGTTTCACCCGGGCGCAGTGAAGTACTTCAAGGAAAAGGGCTTGATGTAGCAATCCGCAGCCGGCGGTCAAGCGCCAACGGGCACCCTCGCGGTGCTCGTTTGCATTGGTCGCCAGCGGTGTGCGCTTGAAAACCGGGAGCAGTCGATGACCGACAGCAAGCACGGCGATGGAATGAAGGGCGCCGCCGGCCAGGCATTGCTCGATCAAGTGGTCGCAGCCGAGTCCGGCGCCCGGTCGCCTGAGGGTGCCACGCGCCTGTTGATCCTGTATACGGCGGTCGCGTGGTCGCTGTTCCAGTTGTGGATTTCCTCGCCGTTGCCATTCTGGCTCTCGGCCGCCGTGCCATCGTTGCAGCGCTTCGTGATGTTCAACGACACGATGGCGCGCTCCATCCATCTGGCCTTCGCCGTATTCCTGGTCTACCTCTGCTATCCCATGTGGAAAGGCGCGCCGAGACGACGGGTGCCGGCCTACGACTGGCTGCTGGCGGGCATCGCCGCCTTCTGCGCGCTTTACATCTTCCTGGCCCATGCCGGGCTGTCATTGCGACCGGGGTCGCCCACCGGCTTCGACATCGCGGTGTCGATCGTCGGCGTGCTGTCGCTGCTCGAGGCCACGCGGCGCTGCCTGGGCCTGCCGATGACGATCATGGCGATCGTGTTCCTCATCTACATGTTCGGCGGGTCATACATGCCGGACATGATCGCGCACAAGGGCGCGTCGCTATCGCGCGCGGCATCGCACATGTGGCTGACCACGGAGGGCGTATTTGGGGTGGCCCTCGGCGTGTCAACCAGCTTCGTGTTCCTCTACGTGCTGTTCGGCGCGATGCTGGACCAGGCGGGTGCGGGCAACTACCTCACCCGGGTGGCCTTCGCGCTGATGGGCCACATGCGTGGCGGCCCCGCCAAGGCCGCGGTGCTGTCGTCCGGACTCAACGGCATGATCTCCGGCTCGTCGGTGGCCAATGTGCTGACGGGCGGCAATGTGACGATCATGCTGATGAAGCGCGTGGGCTATTCGCCGGTGAAGGCCGGCGCGATCGAGGTCGCGGCATCCTCCAATGGCCAGATCATGCCGCCGGTGATGGGCGCCGCCGCGTTCCTGATGGTCGAGTACGTCAACATCCCCTACACCGAGATCATCAAGCACGCATTCCTGCCGGCGATCCTCGCGTACCTGTCGCTGTTCTACATCGTCCACCTGGAAGCGCTGAAGGCGGGGATGCGCGGCCTGTCCCGTCGACCGTCGCCGATGAGGGACCGGCTGCTCGGATGGGGATTCACCATCGCGGGCACGATCATCATCGTCTGGTGCTCGCTGCGCCTGACCGAGTGGATTCCCGCCGTGTTCGGCGAAGCATCGTCGCTGGTGGTCGGCGTCCTGCTGCTGGTCGTGTACGTGGGCACCATCGCATTTTCCACGCGCTTTCCGGGCGAGCCCGATGCCGCGATCGATCCGAACTCCATGCTGGAACTTCCCGAAACGAAGCCTACCGTGCTGGCAGGCCTGTTCTACATCCTGCCGCTGTTCATCCTCATCTGGTGCCTGATGGTGCTGGAACAGTCGCCGGGTCTGGCGGCGTTCTATGCGTGCACATTCATGGCCATGATGCTGGTCACGCAGCGGCCCTTGCTTGCCCGTTTCCGCAGACACTCGCTGGAGGGCACGGTACGCCGCGGCATCGACGATCTCTACAAGAGTCTCGAGCTCGGTGGCCGCAACATGATCGGCATCGCTATCGCCACCGCCACTGCCGGCATCATCGTCGGCACCGTCAGCCTCACCGGTATCGGCCAGGTGCTGGCAGGCGTGGTGGAGGAATTGTCGATGGGCTCGTTGATGGGCGTGTTGCTGCTCACCGCGCTGCTGTCGCTGATCCTGGGCATGGGCCTGCCCACCACCGCCAACTACATCGTGGTCGCCACGCTGCTGGCGCCGGTGATCGTCTCGCTGGCCGCATCGCACGGTCTCGAAGTGCCGCTGATCGCCGTGCATCTCTTCGTGTTCTATTTCGGGATCATGGCCGACGCCACGCCGCCCGTCGCGCTGGCCGCCTATGCCGCGGCGGGCCTGTCGGGTGCCGACCCATTGGAGACCGGCGTTCAGGGCTTCCTGTATGAGATGCGCACCGCGATCCTGCCGTTCGTGTTCGTGTTCAACACCGAGCTGCTGATGATCGACATCGGTTCGCCGTTGCATTTCACGTGGGTCGTCGTCATCTCCATCATTGCGTGCTTCAGTTTTGCCGCCGCCACGCAGCGCTTTTTCCTTGTCAAGAACCACTTGTGGGAAACGGCGGCGATGCTCGTCATCGCATTCACCCTGTTCCGGCCGGACATCTATCGCGACTGGTTCTATGCACCGTTCTCGGTGACATCGTTCGCTGCGATGCAGCCGGTGATCGATGGCCTGCAGCCGGGTGACAACATGCGCCTGCGCGTCGAGGTCGAGGAAAAATCGAAAATGGGCACCACGCGCGAGGAGCGCACGTTCATCCTGCCGGTGACCAAGGGCTCGAACGACGGCCGCCTGGCGCGCGCAGGACTGACCACGCAGCTCAAGGACGGCAAGCTGGAAATCGTCGACATCGGCGTCGACAGTCCTGCCGAGAAGGCGCGGCTCGACGTGGCCAACACCAACCGGGTGCTGGGCATCGAGGTGCGCAATGTGCAGCCGGACAAGGCGTGGTTCACGTTGCCCGCATGGATCCTGCTGGTGCTGGTGGTGTGGTCGCAGCGGCGGCGGCGGCCGGCGGTCGCGGGGCGCCTGGCACCGGGCTGACCGAGCGGCCAGCGGCGCAATGCGACGCGCCTCTGGAATCGGTGACGACGTCAGCGTCCCGCTGCCTTGCATTGCCGACCCTGCGGGACTATTCTGAAGATCGGCTCATTCGCGGAGAGGTACCATGCTGATGCTCGTCCGCTGCACCGCGGCAACATGCACATGGTCCCGGTCGCTTCTGGTGACCCTTCTGCTGATGTCTTTTGCAGCCACGGCGCATGCGCAGAACAAGTGCTCCGCCACTGGCGTGATGGCCGGCGAGAAATTCGCCACCAGCCATTGCGCGGTGGCGCTTGAAAATGACGAGCACAGCGTCACGATCTGGTTCAATGAGAGCCCCATTTCGCCCAAGGAAATGGAGGACTTCCAGAACAGTGCCTTCGCCAGCCCCACCAAGGACGGCAAGGAACGAACGATGCTGCTGGCGGCGTTTTGTCCTGGCGGAGGGAAGACGGTTCCCGCTGCGGGATCGATCAAATCGATCGATCTTGGCATGACCCACGCCAAATCCGCGATGGCCGGCGCGCAGTGGGTCATCAAGCCCCCCAAGGAATTCAAGGTAGACGCCATTTCCGGCGACCTGAAGCCCGGCGGCAAGCTGGCGGGCAAGATCACCGGCAGTCGCTCGAGCGATGGACGGCCTTATTCGTTTGACCTCACCTTCGACGTGACGCTACCGGCAAAAAGCGCGGCATCCGGCGTAGCCTGCGGCAAGTAGCCTGCCTGGCGCGCGCGACAGGCGGGCGATCTGCAGGATGCACGATTGGCGGTCCCGGGGAATCCAGGGGCCTGCGGTGCCTCGCAAGGTCAGACCCTGGGGGACGATGCATGAACGCAAGACTGTTGGTGCTGTTGCTCGTCGCGATCGTCATCCGTTCGGGCGAAGTGTTCGCGGAGCCGGCGTGCAAGACAACGCAACTCAAAAATCCTGCGCCCACGCTCGCGGAAATGTATGCGCTCGCCGATGGCCACGCCAAGGCGTGGAAGGCCGACGCCATCCCGGTGCGCATCAGCAATTCATCGCTGGGGCTGCTGCAGCCCAACGGCAGCGCCGCCTCGTGGAACCTGATGTTCTATTCCGATTCTGCCAAGAGCAGTGTCTCGATCGATACGTTCCGCGGATCGCTGACCTGCAATTCATCTCCAGGCGGCGCCGGCCGGATTCCCGATCTCAAGCCGGATTTCGTCCGCGACGGCGCCAAGCTCTACGCGCTGGCCAAGCAGCATGGCGAGGCGTTGCTCAAGGAAGGTTACGGCGTGGCCATCGGAACGGCCGCCGCGCCTGGCAATCGCCACGCGACATGGAACATCAGCTACACGAAAGAGGGCGCCAGGGATGGGAACCTCACCGTGCTCGTCGATGCCAACACAGGCATCGTGGAAAAGGTGCTGAAGTAGAGCGCATGCTGGCCACGCGTTGGCTTGCCTGCCATTGCCTCAAACAGTGTTGCAACCCGTTTGGGCGTGTCGTCCGGGAACGCGGGACACGCGCGGAGCATTGATGACCGTTCAATTCTGTCGCTGCGCCGTCGCCATGATCGCTGTGGCGGCACTTTCGCCAACGATGCCTGCGCTCGCCACCGGGTGGACCGCGCTCGGACCAACCGGAGGCGATGTGCAGGCGCTGGTCGCCGATCGCTCGGCGCCCGGCACGCTCTATGCGGGTATGTGGGGCGGCGGCGTGTGGAAGACCGTCGATGGCGGCGCGAACTGGACCGTCACGTCACCCGCAATGCGCGGCTGGTCCGTCCATGCGCTAGCCATCGATCCCGCGCGACCGCGGACGCTCTACGCGGGCACCTGGGACAATGGCGTATGGAAAACAGTGGACGGGGGCGCCACCTGGAAGAAGGCGATGGGCGGGGAAAGGCAGGCATCGATCCTCGGCATCGTCGTCGATCCAGCCAATCCGCAGAACGTGTTTGCCGCAACCGACACCGGGCCGAACGACGGTGTTCACCGCAGCGCGGATGGCGGCGCCACATGGACCCGCAGTACCGAGGGCCTGCCGCATAATTTCCGGCTGTTCGCACTCGCGATCGAACCGAAAATGCCATCAACGCTCTACGTGAGCGGCGGCTACGAAGGCGTCTACAAGAGCACGGATGGGGCAAAGACCTGGCAGCCGACCGGTTCGCCGCCGTTGAAAACTCGCATCGACGCGCTCGCCGTCGATCCGATGACACCGGGAACGGTGTACGCCGGGACGACCGGCGACGGCGTCCTGAAAAGCACCGATGGCGGGGCGACCTGGATGCCCACACCATCCGGCCCGATGAAGGACAAGCGCGTGCGCGCGTTGGTGATCGATCCCGCGCGGCCGGCTGTGGTTTGGGCAGGGATTCCGAACGGCATTCTGCGCAGCGACGACGCAGGCCGAAGCTGGCGCAACGCGACCACGGGCTTCAGCTGGTTGAGCTTTACCGCACTGGCGCTCGACCCGGCGGCGCCCGACACGCTGCACGCCGGTACGTCGCGCGACGGCGTGATCCATACGACCGACGGCGGCAAGACGTGGACCGGGCCCGGTACGGGTCTGCATGCCGTCAATGTCTCTGCACTTGCGGTCGACCCGGCGTCGCCGAAGACGATATGGGCGGCGACCGGCGCGCATGGCGTCTACAAATCTGTGGACAGTGGCGCGACCTGGGCGCCTCGAAGCGAAGGCATCAGCGATCGTTCCGCCAATGCGCTCGCGATCGACGCGTCGTCGCGAACGCTCTACGTTGCCACCGACAACGGCGTGTTCCGAAGCATTGATGGCGCAGAACGCTGGACTGAGGCGCGCGAAGGACTGGGGATGAGAGCGCGGATCAACGCGCTTGCGCTCGATCCCGCGAACCCGCGCGTCCTGTATGCATCCAATGGCCTCGACGTGTTTCGCAGCAGCGACGGCGCGGCGAAATGGACGCCAATCAAGAAGGATTTCCAGGTCAATACCAGCATCGGCGGCCTGTTCGGCCTTGTGGTCGTGCCGGGCGCGCCGGAGACCGCGTTCGTTGGTGTCGATCGCTATCTCTGGCGAAGTACCGAGGGCAACACGACGTTCGACAAGTGCTGCACCAGCATTCCGCTGGCGCGCGTCCAGACGATGGTCTACGACCTCTCCACCAAGACCCTGTATGCGGGAACCGAAGGCGAGGGCGTCTGGAGGAGCGCCGACGGCGGCGCGACGTGGGTCGAGGCGCGCGCCGGGCTGGCCAACGCCAACGTGCAGGCGCTGGTCATCGATCCGTCGAGTCCCGCAACGCTCTACGCCGCAACGTGGAAAAAGGGCGTGTACCGAACCAGCGACGGCGGCAAGTCGTGGACACGCATCGGCGGCGACCCACCGCATCCGGATGTGACCGCACTCGCGCTCGATCCCGCGGGGCCGGGGCGTGTCATTGTCGGGATGAGCGGTGGCAGCGTCTGGCGGCTGGATGCGACCTTCGTCGAGCCTCCGGCGCCCGCATCAGCGCGCGCGCCGGTCGCACCGCCGGCGAAGAAGAAGTGAAAGCGCCTTACCCCGCAAGAAAAAAGCCCCGCACAAGGCGGGGCTCTTCCGGCGGCGAACCGTCGATTACTTCGTCGTCTCGCCCTTGGCCTGCACCTCGACGCGGCGATTCGGCTGCAGGCATGGGATCAGGTCCTTCAGGTTCTTCTGATCGCACTGCACGACAGGCTGCTTCTCGCCCAGGCCGATAGCTTCGATCTTCGCCTTGTCCACACCCTTGCTGACCAGATAGTCGCGCACCGCATCCGCGCGCCGTTCCGAAAGCTTCTGGTTATAGGCCTCGGTTCCGATGCGGTCGGTATGGCCGGTCACGAGCACCACTTCGAGCTTCTGCATCTGCGCCAGCTTGGCCACGACCATGCTGTCGATCGCAGCTTGACCCTCGGGCTTCAACACCGCCTTGTCGAAATCGAACAAAGCCTTCGAGTCGAGCGTGATTTTCTGCAACTGCGGCGTCGGCGCCGGCGCCGGTCGGGGTGCGGGCGCCGGAGGAGGCGGCGGCGCCTGCGCCACCACGGGCGCCCGTGCCGGCATCTCCGCCACCTTCATCTGCGCGATCGACAGCGGCGGCGCGTCGAACTTGTAGGTCACCCACAGGTAGAAGATGTTCGAGTGACCGTTGGTGAACGCGTCGTACCCGTTGCCGAAGCTCAGCGCCGTGTTGCTCGCAGGCGTCGGGACGATCGCCCCGCCGGCGACCGAGACGGCCGGCAGCGCATACGTGTACCCGTTGGTCGCGATGTCGTCGTGGCTGTACTTCATGTACGAGTAGCCGGCGGTGAACGACCAGTTCTTGTTGTACGCGTACGTGCCTTTCAGGTTGAAGAACTGCTGCGTGCTGTTGTCGACGTTGGTGATGTTGATCGGGTTCGTCGGCAACTGCAGGTTGTTCTGCACGCCGAACGTCGCGTCACCTTCGTTATTCACGTACAGGTAGGACGCCGTCAGCTTCAGCGTGTCCATGGCCTGCCAGTCGCCGCCCACGCCGACCATCCAGGTCTGGTCCTGGGTCTGCGAATTCCAGTTGTACGACTGCGGGACGCCGGCAACGATGCCCGGTGCCGTGAAAGGACCGTAGCAGTTCGGGTTGGTCGTGGTGCACCATCCCGGCGGCGCATTGTTCGGCGCCGTTCCGCTGCCGCTCGACACGCTGCCGATGTACCGGTGGTTCGACGGATATTTCGTCTGCTCCCAACTTCCCAACGCGTTCAGGCTGACCTTCTCCGATGCAGTCCAGTTGCCGGAGAGGAAGTAGCCCTGGCGGTCGTTGCTGGTGCGACCGAGCGTGACATCGTCGTAGTCCGTCTTGCTCCACAAGCCCTCGAATGACAAGCCCAGGTTCGCCATCGGGCTCCAGTCGAGGTTGAGCTTGACGATGTTGGAGGTGCCGCTCTGGAGGTCGAACGCGGTCGTGTACCGCAACAGGTAGTTCGGATCGTTCGCATTGACCCCGGCGTTGCTCAGGGTGGAGTTGGAATCGCGCTCGACGTACTGGTACTTCAGGCGCCCCGTCAGCGTTTCGAACATCGTGTTCTTGTACTCGACCCACAGCTTGTTCTGGTTCGTCTTGTCGTAGTCGAAGCGCTCCTGGTCGAGGTCGTAGTAGTCCCAGCCGAAGCCCAGCCGGTTACCGCGCGCGAACTTCCACCAGGCGTCGATGCCGAGGTTGTTCTTGGTGTAGTTGTAAAGTTCGTTTTCGCAGTTGCCGACCGTCGTCGTCGGGATGCCGGTTGCCGGAGTGTAGTAGCCGCAGCCCAGTCCACTCGCAAGTGGCGTGGTCGGTGCGTTGCCGTAATCGACGATGTCGGACTTGTTCTGCAACTTCGTCCAGTTGTAATAAGCGCGCGTGTCGACGTTGCGGATCGGCTGCGCGGTCCACGCCAGCGCGAACGACTGGTTGATGTGCTCGCCCGAGAAGTTGTTTTCGTCGGGCAGCGTCGGGCGGTAGGCGGGGCCGGTATTCAGCGCGAACTGCGAGAGTGTGGCGTCGCTCGTCGTCTTCGCCCACGTGTAGCGCGCGGAGACCACGGACTTCCACGGCAGGTCGCGGTAATTGCCGGTCAGCGTGAACTTGTTGAACTCGTTGCTGGGCGCCAGGTACGTCGAGTCAAACTGGTTGCCGCCGAAGTACGGGTTGGTCCACTGCAGCGTCGTATCGGTGTTGTTGAATTTGCTGTAGTCCCAGCGCGCGGCGAATGTCGCCTTGCCGGACTGGTAACCGCCCTCGACACCCCAGTTGCTGGTCGTGTACTCGGTCGGGATCGCGAGGTCGACGTAGCCATTGCCCGGACTCGTGCCGCTGGCGGCCGAGCCGACCTTGGTGCCGCTGAAGCTCACCTGGTTGCCATCGACGCGGAAGTACCACGGGCTGTTTTTCTGCCATTCGGCGTAGCCGCCCGCGTCGCGCCGGTCGTAGCCCAGCGTGAACTGGTTCCAGCCAGGAGGCGGATAGACGCCTGGGGCGGGAACGGAGGACAGCGGGAACGTCGCCGTCAGCCGGTTGCTGCCACTGCCGGAGTAAGGCGTGTAGGCGGCCGACGAGAACGTGTGCGGGATGTCGTTGAGGTACGCCCCCGCCTTGAACACGTCGTATATTCCACCGCGCAGGAACATGTACTGGTCGGTGCGGCCGAAGTTCTCGCCGTAGCCCTGGAACCACGTCGAGCTGTTGCGTCCGCGCACGCCGACATTCGACAGTGCGCCGTTGCCCAGGTCCTGGTAGAGGTCGAGTTGCGCGCTGTCCCGCGCGTTCGTGTTGTTGTAGATGCCTCCAAGCGTGGCCGTTCCCTCAACGCGCATCGGGTCGTCGGCGCTTTGCGCGAAGACAGGGCTCGCCGCGAACAGGCTGGCGATGACAGTGGAAAGAAGCTTCTTGCTCATTTATGTCTCCCGACCCTAGCGGGTGAAGTACTTGCCGCGGTTGCCCGGCGCGTTCGAGCCGTGGATCGCGCTGTGACAATTCAGGCATGCACGCGCCACCAGGCGGTTGTTCACGCTCGGATTGGGCTGGCCCGTCCGGCTGGGTGGGCAAACTGATATGCCGCCCGACACCGTGTTATCACCTGGCTGGCAGTTGTAGGCGCCGGCCGCACCGTAGATCGTGCCCGGATGCCGCGACCAGTCGTGGCAGTCCTGGCACAGGTTCGGCGCCGATTCGTTCAGCAGCTTCGCGTGCACTGAGCCGTGCGGGTTGTGACAGGTCGCGCAGTTCTCCTCGACCGGCGGGTGATTGAACACGTGCGGACCGCGCTTGTCGGCGTGGCAGCTATAGCACTGGTCGTTGATCGTTGGCTGCTTCAGCATTGCCGGGGTGATCGAGCCGTGCGGGTTATGGCAGTCGCTGCACTTGACCTTGCCTTCGGCGATCGGGTGATGCGACGGCTTGAGCGTCGCCGCGCGGATCGGCTGGTGGCAGGTCGCGCAGATGTCGGCCTGGTTGGGCAGGAACGTGGTGACAAATTTGTTGATCGGCACCGGCGTCGACGCCATGGCCAACCCGTTGTAACTCGGCAGGAGGTTCTTCCCGTGGGAGCTGTGGCAGCTTGCGCATGCCACCTCATTGAGCGCGTGCTTGCCCGAGGTCCAGAACGCGAGATTTCGGTTGCCGCTGTGACAGGTCATGCAAACTTCGTTCTGGGCCGCTACCGAGCCACCCTTTTTGAAAGGGCTGTCGGGCTTGACCTTCGTTGGGTCCTTCAGGTGCGCGCTCGCGTTGCCGTGGCACGCCTGGCACATGCTGCCGTCGGCGTCGGTCTTCGCGCCGTGCGGCGTGAGGTCGATGGAGTGCCACTGCGCCTCGTGGCAGTTAGCGCAAACGGGCGCGACCTGCGCCGTCTGTTTCGGCTGCGCCTGCACCGGCATCGCCAGCAATGCCGCAACGGCCGCCAAGACGCCCGTCATCGCGATGAGTGACTTGAATCGCATGGAATGCCCCTTTCTTCTGCCCTGTTGTCGGTCGGCGCCCGTTGCCGCGCCACGACCCGTTTGAAGCTTCTCGTCCTGCTTTGTCCGCTCCTGCGAAAACCCTGTCCGCTGGACGGGAACTGGCTGGTGCTTTTCTTGTCTCGTGCGCGGTTTTTCCAATTCGATGACCTTTTTTACGCGCGCGGGCAGCGCCTCCCTTTGATCTAAGTCAATCCGGCACCAAATCCCTCCGCCAGCGGTCGGCGGGCGTTGCACGGACCACACGATCCCATCGCCCGACGCGCTTGCCGATCCATTGCGACTCAGTCAGCCCGTTGCGGAAACGGGGCACAGGACCAGGATTTTGCCCCGCGCGACAAATCAAGCGCCGATGCATAACGTAAACAAGCGGCCGTTTCCCCGCCGGCGATGGTCAGCTTTGCGCAAAATCGCTTGGCTGCGACGAGTCGACGGCGGTCAGCCGGTATATCGACTTTCGGCCAAGTCCTGCCGGACGCTGGCACACTCTGTGACATAGGGGGAACCAAATGAAAACGGCCACCCGAAGGCGGCCGTCATGGTGCATTGTGGTGGAGGTGGCGAGAATCGAACTCGCGTCCGAAGGTGCTCCACAGTCAGGACTACATGCTTAGTCGTCATTGTGCTCTCATCCCGCAACCGTTGACGGACAGACGGCGGCAAGACCAGTCACCTAGATTTAGCGCCTTGCCCAAGTGACCCG
>JANNKR010000075.1:0-5608 GCA_031396395.1 Betaproteobacteria bacterium | reverse complement strand
CGCTGCGATCGGGCGACCGTCGCACGTAGCTGCGTTCCTCCAGCACGCCCTCGACGATCCCCACCACGCCCCAGCTGCCATGGTCGTGCACGGGTGTCCATTGTCCCGGGAGCCAGACGAGGCAGTAGAGCGAGAGGCGGGCATCGGGCGCGTCGTAGACGAGGTTGCGCGCGTAATGCGCCGGGTCGCTGCGAAAGTGCTGCGGCGCGAGAAACGTGTGGGCCTGCACCAGCAGGTCAAGCATCAACGGCGCAATGGCAAGCACGCAGTCGGCGGGGTCGGACAGCGCGCGGCTGCGGTCGACGGCCTTGGCGATGAAGTGTTCAAGGACAGGTAAGGACATGGCGCTTCCATGAAGTACGCCGGCAGGATACGGGCCGGCGTGGCGACACGCGCCGATGTTATCGCAACGCTGCAGTTCGGCGAGCCCCGATGGTCTGGCAGGGAGCAATCGGCAGCGGAAGGGCGCCGATATGGGCCAATCGCTGTTGCCGGCGGATGGCTTTCGAGCCGCGCCACGCCAGCCGCACCTGACTGGAACGCCCGCACCGGCCGACAGCCTCACCCGCCGGGAATATTCCGCTGGACGCCGCTCCTGATCGGGAACACGATGGCTCGGGTGACCCTCATGGTCACCGTCTCGGCAACGTTTTGCGTTGACCGGGTATGTTGCGCCGCGCAATCACTCCTTATGGAGGCATCGATGGACGCGTCTGCCACTACACCTGCAGCGACCGAACGAGCCCTCCTGGCCAAGCGCATGTCAGCCGGCAGACGCCCCGTGCTCGCCATCGCCCTGCTGGCATTCGCGCTCGTGGCCGGGGGCGTGCGCGCCGATGCGGTGACGGATTGGGATGTCATCGCCTTCGACACCTTCAAAGCAGCGAACATCGGTGGTAATCCGCAGATTCGCGGGCTGGCGATCATGCACGTAGCGATGTCCGATGCAGTCAATACCGTGCAGAATCGATATACGCGCTACGTACTCAACATGCCCGCGAATCCGGCCGCATCAGCCGAGGCCGCAGCCGTGGCTGCCGCGCGCAGCGCGCTGGTGACGCTGGCGCCGTCGCAAAAGGCCAAGGTCGACGAAGCGTACGTGGCGGCGCTCGGCCGCCTTCCCGACGGGCCGGGGAAGACCGCGGGGATTGCCATCGGCGAACAAGCCGCCGTTGCCGTGATTGCCGAGCGCACCGATGACGCGACCAATGCGCCGGATACCTATCGCCCGGTGACGGCGCCTGGCGTCTGGATCCCGACCACGCCGCCCTTGTTCGCCCAGTATGCGCGCGCCAGGCCCTGGGTCTTCGCACGCCCCGAGCAGTTTCGGCCAGGGCCGCCACCCGCGCTGACGGATGCCATCTACGCGCGCGACTACAACGAGACCAAGGAGTTGGGTGGCGTCAAGAGCACGCGGCGGACGCAGCAGCAGACGGATGCCGTCAAGTTCTGGACGCAACCGAACCTTGGTTCGGCATGGTTCGAGGCTGCGCGCCAGTTGAGTGCCGCCAAGGGACTCGACCTGGCCGACAATGCGCGGCTCTTCGCGCTGCTGTCGATGGCCGCGGCCAACTCGTTCATCGTCGATTGGGATGCAAAGTTCCACTACAACCGGTGGCGGCCCGTCACTGCCGTCCGCAACGGCGACCTTGACGGCAACGACGCGACGGAACGCGATCCGGCATGGACGCCGCTGAACGCGACTCCTATGCACCCGGAGTATCCGTCGCAAGCGGCAATCTTCGGTGGTGTCTCCGCCGGCGTCCTCGATGCGGTGCTGGGCCCAAACCCGACCGCGCGAATCATCGTCACGGACACGGCCGACCCCAGGATGACCCGACAGTTCGACAATTTTGCGGCGGTGGTCGAGGAGACCGGTGCAGTGCGCATATGGGGCGGCATCCACTTCCGCCATTCGCTTGAAGTGAGCACGGTCATGGGCCGCGAGGTCGCCGCTTACCTGGTCGCCAATTCGATCCGGCCCGTGCGCTGATGCCACAATCTACCGTTTCGAAGGACAACGGTCAGGCATTTCGATCGCGCGAGCATGAAGCGCGTCCAGGCGAGCGCAATCGAGCGCCATCAGCGCGTTCAATCCACCTTCGCCCCGGACTTCTTGACGATGTCCTCATACTTGGCGACGTCGCTCTTGAGCCGTGCGCCAAACTCCGCCGGCGTGCTGCCGACCACTTCAAAGCCGTTGGCCACCATGGGCCCGGCCACGGCCGGGTCGCGCAGGATCTTGGCGATCGCGGCATTGAGTTTGGCCACGATAGCCGGGGACACTCCTGCGGGGGCGACCATGCCATTCTCCGATTCGAGGTCGAATCCCGGCTTCAGCACTTCATGCATCGTAGGCACGTCAGGCAACTGGGGGCTGCGCTTGGTGCCGGTGGTGGCCAATGCCCGCAACGTTCCGGCCTTCAGTTGTGGCAAGACGCTCACCAGTACCGGAAATGCGAGATCGGTCTGCTTCGACAACAATGACGTCATGATCTCGGGCGCTCCCTTGTAGGGCACGTGCACCATGTCGATCTCCGCCGAGGTCTTGAAGAGCTCCGCGCTGAAATGCGCCAGCGACCCGTTGCCGCCCGATGCGTAGTTGACCTTGCCCGGGTTGGCCTTCGCGTAGGCGATCAGATCCGCCACCGACTTGATCGGGGAGTCCGCCGGCACAACCAGCACCGACGGCGTGCGGATGAGACCGATGACAGGCGTGAAATCCTTCAGCGGATCGTAATTGACCTTGCGATACAGGCTGGGATTGGCGGCGAAGTTGCTGGCGATGCCAAGCAGCGTGTAGCCGTCCTTCGGTGCGCGCATCGCAAGATCGTGGCCGATATTGCCTCCCGCGCCGGCACGATTGTCGACGACGAAGGGCTGGCCCAACTCAGCCACCAGATGGTTTCCGATCGTCCGCACGGTGACGTCAACGGCCACGCCAGCCGGAAACGGCACGATGACCAGAATGGGCTTGTTGGGAAACCCGGCGGCATCCTGCGCATGCGCGTCCTGCGCATTGAAAGAGGTGCCGAGCATGCATGCAGCACCCACCAGGACCATCGTCATGTAACTGCGAAATGCGCCTCTTCCAAACATCGCTTCCTCCAATCGTTGGTGGACGGCATATGCCGAACCGTGCGTTGCATTTACATCGGCACCCTGGCACCGGGCTCGATCGTCACATTGTGGATCCGGCCCTGGTAGCCGAATGCGCCATGCTGGTCGTACAGATCCCACAACACCGGGCCACGGCGGTCGAGCCCGATGTCGAGTCCTTCCAGTACACCATAGAGCACCATGGTGGGCGACATCGGCGTCCAATCCACCGCCGTCGCGTCATCCAGCAACAGGCGCCCGCGGCCCCGCCGCCGCTCGAATGCCTGGTAATCGAACACCACCACATGCTCGCCGGCACCCACCCCCGGGCCATCCAGCGATGTGCGGTCGCCATAGCCATTGTAGTGAAAGCGCAGATGCCCACCCCCGATGTAGAGCACCATGCCGCCCGCCGGATCGCCGATGGCCCACAGCACGCCGTCGCCTGCCTGCGCGTGCGTGAATCGAACCACGATACGGTACGAGCGGCTGGCGAGCAACGGGAAGACGATGGCCTTGTGCACCGTCTGCATGCCGGGCATGAACGTCCTCGGCTCGTCGTCTGCGGTTCCCGACCCGGGCGCCATATCCGTGAACTTGTCGCGGCGGTCGCGGTTGTCGAGCGGGTACACGAAATATTGCCAGGCCGCAGCGTCGAAGGCGTCAGTGAGTTCCTGCAGTTTCGCCGGGTACTGACCGGCAACATCCTCGCTCTCCGAAAAATCACGCGCGAGGTAATGCAGCGTCCAGTTGTCGAGATCGATCGCTTCACCGCGCTTTTGCAATGACCGCGCCAGCCAGCCATCGCGGTAGAACGCGCGGTTCGACCAGCACTCGTAGTACTGCTCATTGCGCGCGCTTGCGGCCTGGGCATCGAACAGAACTGGCGCAAAACTCCTGCCGTGACAGCCACGCGCCGGCATGCCGTTGACCTCCGTCAGCGGCGCAACACGCGTCAATTCGAGCAACGTCGGCAGCACATCCGTCACATGCGCGAACTGGTGCCGTATCGCGCCTCGCTCCTTGATGCGATCCGGCCACGAAATCACGAAGGACACGCGACGCCCCCCCGCGCCGGTGTAGGTCTTGAACGAAGGGAATGGCGTATTCGACACCTGGCCCCAACCGGTGGGATACAGCGATGCACTGCGCGGACTGCCCAGATCGTGCGCCGTGGAGCGCTCCACCTCGATGGGCGCTGGCGGCAGGCCCATGAAGCGCCGGTAGTTGTTGAACATCCCCACCGGGCCGCCCGCATCCGTGCCGCCGTTGTCCGACGAGAAAATGATGATGGTGTTGTCGAGCTCGCCCAATTCGTCGAGGAACGCGACGAGTTTGCCCAGGTTCTGGTCCACGCAGTCCAGCATGGCGGCATAGGCCTCCATGTGATTTGCGAGCAGCGCGCGGTCCGACGGATCGGTGGCTTCCCAATCCGGCACCCGCGGATCGGACACTGGCAAGCGGGTGTCGGGCGGAATCAAGCCCATGTCGACCTGCTTTTGCCACCGCGCCTTGCGTGCTGCAGTCCAGCCTTGCGCATAGCGGCCGCGATACTTCTCCAGATCACCGGCCTTGGCCTGCAGCGGCGCATGTACCGCGTTGTGCGCGAGGTAGAGCAGGAACGGCTTCGCGGGCGCTGCCGCGCGCAGCTCCTTGATGAACTGGATCGACTTGTCCGTCCAGTCGTCCGTGGTGTAGTAGTCGCGCGGATATTCGTCGATGGGTACGAGCTGTTTGCCCATCATCAGTTGCGCAGGAAAGAAAAAGTGCGCCTCGCCCTCCATGAAGCCGTAGAACGTGTCGAAGCCGCGGCTATCGGGCCAGGATGACTTGGGCGCGGAGGGTACGCAGTCGTGCGTGGGCGTGTTGTGCCACTTGCCCACCATGATCGTCTCGTAGCCCGCGGCACGGAACGTCTCGGCCAACGTGGCGGCATCCAGTGGCAACTCACCCGAGTAGCCAGGGTAGCCCGCATTGTTGTTGGCCAGCCAACCGGTACCGACGGCATGCGCGTTCATGCCCGTGAGCAGCGCAGCGCGCGCCGCCGAACACAGCGGATGCGTGGTGTAGTGATTGAAGCGCAAGCCGCGCGCCGCCAGCGCGTCGATGTGCGGCGTGTCGATCTCGCCGCCGAAGCAACCCGGATCCGAGAAGCCCATGTCGTCCATGTAGACGATCACGACGTTGGGGGAACCCGGCGTGGCGACTATCCGCGGCGCCCATGCGGGCGTGGATTCATCGCGGGTGCGGCCGATGCGACCCTTGAAGCTGCCCCCGTCGTTTGATTGCTGCATTGATTCGTTTCCTTGCGATAGGTGCTTGAACAGGGGGCGGTCCGAGAACGGATTCTAGCGGTCTTGGAGACTGACTCACTCAAGATTGGCCCACGCGGACGCGGGATTGCGGCGGCACGGACGTAGGGAGGTAGGCTCCGCTTCCAGTCACCGCAACCGCGGCGCTCCGGCATCGGCAATCCCCTCCCCGTAATAGAGCTTGCCGATACGGGCCC
>JANNKR010000300.1:0-15286 GCA_031396395.1 Betaproteobacteria bacterium | reverse complement strand
GGTCCCCGCCCCGGCGGCGCGCAAACCGGCGATAATCCGGCCATGAGTTACCAGGTTCTCGCCCGCAAGTGGCGTCCGATGAATTTTGCCCAGCTGTCGGGGCAGGAACACGTCGTGACGGCGCTATCCAACTCGCTGACCAAGGGCCGCGTCCACCACGCGTACCTGCTGACCGGCACGCGCGGCGTAGGCAAGACCACGATCGCGCGCATTCTGGCCAAGAGCCTCAACTGCCTTACCGGGGTCACCGCGACGCCGTGCGGCGTGTGCGCTGCGTGCATGGATATCGATGCCGGGCGTTTCGTCGACCTGCTCGAACTCGATGCCGCGTCGAACACCGGGATCGACAACATGCGCGAGATCCTCGACAACGCCCGCTATGCCCCCACGGCCGGTCGTTACAAGGTCTACCTGATCGACGAAGTGCACATGCTGTCCAAGGCTGCGTTCAACTCGATGCTGAAGACACTGGAAGAGCCGCCTGACCACGTCAAATTCGTGCTGGCCACCACCGACCCGCAGAAGATTCCCGTGACGGTGCTGTCGCGCTGCCTGCAATTCAACCTGAAGCCGTTGACGCAGCCGCAGATCGCGGCGCGCATCGAGTACATCCTGGGCGAGGAGCAGGTCGAGTTCGAGTCGGCGGCTGTGGCGCTGGTCGCCCGCGCCGCGCACGGTTCGCTGCGCGATGGACTGTCGCTGCTCGACCAGGCCATTGCCTTCGGCGGCGGTCGCGTCGCCGAGGACATCGTTCGCTCGATGCTGGGCGCAGTCGATCGCGAGCATGTGTACCGGATCGCCGATGCGCTTGCGGCCGGCGACGGGACGGCGATGCTGGCGCAAAGCGACGCCCTCGTGGCGCGCGGACTGTCGTTGCCCTCCGCGCTCGATGAACTGGCCTCGCTGTGGCACCGCATTGCCGTGGCGCAGGCGGTCCCGGCCGCGGCCGCCGGCTTCGATGATGGCGAGCGGGTGGCCGGCTACGCCGCGCAGTTTCCCCCCGAGCTGGTGCAGCTTGGCTACCAGATCGTCACGCAGGGTCGCCAGGACCTTGGGCTGGCGCCCGACGAGGGCACCGGCTTCGCGATGACGCTGTTGCGGCTGCTGGCCTTCATGCCGGCGGCCGAAGGCGCTGCGGCGGATCGCGCCGCCAGCGCCGTGGCGCCGTCGCGCCGCACGACCATCGTCAGCCGGCCGCCGCCGGTCTTGCCGAACGTCGTGGCCCGTTCCGACCGCGCTGCACCGACAACCGCCGCCGTCTCTTCCGGCAAAGTGAGCGCGGCTGCGGTACCCGCCGGCAGCGAGGGCGTTACACCGTCCGCGACCCGCGGGACGGCGCCGACCGCGGGGGCCGCACCCGAGCCCGAACCCGCCCGCGCGATCGTGCCTCTGCCGGCCGATCCCGCCGCCTGGCCCGCGTTCATCGCCGAGCTGAATCTGACTGGCATGGGCGCACAGCTCGCCGCGCAAAGCGCGCTGAAGACGATCAAGGGCAATGTAGTGACGCTGGCGTTGCCCGTGGCGCACAAGCATCTTGCCGACCGGATGTATGCCGACAAGCTCAAGGCTGCGCTCGAGCGCGCGACCGGCGGCAAGCTGCTGCTGGCCTTCGAGGTAGGGGCCGAAGTCGAGCAATCGCTGGCCGCCGCCGAAAGGCGCGAGCGCACCGAGGCCCGCGAAAAAGGGGAGGCAGCGTTTCGCGACGAACCCTTTGTCCGCGACCTCCTGGCGCGCTTCGACGGCAAAGTGAAGACCGACACCGTCGCGCCGCTGCCGCGCGACCCGGATTCCCCCTGAACGGAGCTCGTAACGCATGATGAAGAACCAGATTGCCGCCATGATGCAGAAGGCGCAGAAGATGCAGGAAGAACTGGCCGCGACCGAGGTCGAAGGCCAGGCCGGCGCGGGATTGGTCAAGGTCGTGATGACCGGCAAGCACGACGTGAAGCGCGTCACCATCGACCCTTCGTTGCTGGCGGACGATCGCGACATGCTGGAGGACCTGGTGGCCGCGGCGTTCAACGATGCGGTGCGGCGCGTCGAATCGACCCAGCAGCAGAAGATGGCAGGGTTGACGGGGGGCATGCTACCGCCCGGCTTCAAGCTCCCGTTCTAGGGCCCCGATCCGGTGAACGATCGCCCGTCGGCGCCGCACGAGCCGCTGTCCAGTCTGGACACGCTGGCCAAGGCGCTGCGCTGTCTGCCCGGCGTTGGTCCCAAGGCCGCGCAGCGCATGGCGCTGCACCTGATGCAACATGATCGCGACGGCGCGCGGGCGCTGGCCGGCGCGCTGGTGCAGGCCGCCGACGCCATTCGGCATTGCGAACGGTGCAATACGTTCACCGAGGAGTCGATCTGCGCGTTGTGCCGATCCGCCAAGCGCGACCAGACACAGCTGTGCGTCGTCGAAACACCCGCCGACCTGCTGATGGTGGAGCACACACAGTCCTATGCCGGCCTCTACTTCGTGCTGATGGGGCGCCTGTCGCCACTCGACGGGATCGGCCCCAAGGAAATCCGCCTCGACCGCCTGCTGAAGCGCGCGCAGGACGGGGTGGTGCGCGAGGTGATCCTGGCTACCAACTTCACCAACGAAGGGGAGGCCACGGCCCACTATGTCGGTGAACTGCTCAAGGCGCGGGGTCTGGTGGTCACGCGCCTGGCCCGGGGCGTGCCGGTTGGCGGGGAACTCGAGTACGTCGACGCCGGCACGCTGGCCCAGGCGCTGCGCGAGCGGCGCCAGTTGGATGCGTGACGGGCGGACAGCGCAGGCGTCGGACTGGTCAAATTGCCGCATCGCACAATGACGGCATCCGTCACCACGATGTAACCTGTCGGGGAGTAACGGCCGGAAGCTTGGAACGTTGCTCGCTTTCACACCGTGCCTGCGACTGAGAAATGCGCGGCGCACTCATCTCCCGGAGCCCGAGCAATTTCGCCGGCCCGGCAATTTCGGAGGAAGTATGTCGCACGAATCCGGTTCCAAGGCTGCCAAGCCTGCTGCTGCTGCACGTCGCAAATTCCTGACCGCCGCCACTGGTGCGGTTGCCGGTGGCGCCACGCTTGGATTCCCGATGATCGCCAAGGCACAGGGGCCGATCACCATGCGCTGGCAGAGCACGTGGCCCTCGAAGGACATCTTTCACGAATTCGCGCTCGACTACGCGAAAAAGGTCAACGACATGACGGGCGGCGATCTCAAGATCGATGTGCTGCCCGCCGGCGCCGTGGTGCCGGCCTTCGGCCTGCTCGACGCGGTGTCCAAGGGCACGCTCGATGGCGGCCACGGCGTGCTCGTGTACCACTACGGCAAGCAGACCGCGCTGGCGCTGTGGGGGTCGGGTCCGGCCTTCGGCATGGATGCCAACATGCTGTTGTCGTGGCACAAGTATGGCGGCGGCAAGCAGCTGCTCGAAAAACTGTACGCATCGATCAATGCCAACGTCGTGTCGTTTCCCTACGGCCCGATGCCGACGCAGGCGCTTGGCTGGTTCAAGAAGCCGGTCACCAAGGCGGATGACTTCAAGGGTCTCAAGTACCGGACGGTCGGCATTTCCATCGACGTATTCACGGCGATGGGCGCCGCCGTCAACGCACTGCCAGGTGGCGAAATCGTCCCGGCCATGGATCGCGGGCTGCTCGATGCCGCCGAGTTCAACAACGCGTCGTCCGATCGCCTGCTGGGCTTCCCCGACGTTTCCAAGGTCTGCATGCTGCAGAGCTTCCACCAGAACGCCGAGCAGTTCGAGATCACGTTCAACAAGACCAAGTACGACGCGCTGCCGGACAAGATGAAGTCGATCATCGCCAATGCCGTGGATGCGGCCTCGGCCGACATGGCGTGGAAGGGCATCGACCGCTACTCGAAGGACTACGGCGAAATGCAGGCGGCGCAGAACGTCAAGTTCTACAAGACGCCGGATGCCGTGCTGCAGCGCCAGCTCGAAGCCTACGACGTGGCCGCCGCCAAGAAGTCGTCGGAAAATCCGCTGTTCAAGGAAATCGTCGACTCGCAGAAGGCGTTTGCGGCGCGCACGGTGAAGTGGGAGCTGGACACCGTGGTCAACCGGCGGATGGCCTACAACCACTACTTTGCCAAGAAGGCTTGACGCAAGCGGCGGTCACTGACTGACGACGTGAGCACACGACACCTTCCGGGCTGACCGGGAGGTGTCGTCACTTTCCCCTACCGCATCCGCGGGCGGGCATTCCCGGAACGGCTCCATGCAACGACTGCTGCTGACCATCGACAGGATCTCGACGTTTGTCGGCCAGACATTTGCATGGCTGATCGTCAGTCTGACTGCACTGATTACATGGGAGGTCTACTCCCGCTATGTGCTCAGCAATCCCCATGCATGGGCCTTCGACGTGATGATCATGATGTACGGCACGCTCTTCATGATGGCGGGCGCGTACACGTTGTCCAAGAACGGTCACGTGCGCGGCGACGTGCTCTATGGCTTCTTTCCGCCGCGCCTGCAGGCGTCGCTCGATCTCATCCTCTACATGCTCTTTTTCATCCCCGGCGTCACGGCGCTGGTGTGGGCCGGCTGGGTGTACGCCGGCGAGTCGTGGGTGATCCGCGAGCATTCCAACATCACGGCCGACGGACCGCCGATCTATCCGTTCAAGGCCATCATCCCGCTGGCGGGTGCGTTTTTGCTGCTGCAGGGCTTTGCCGAAATCGCCCGCTGCGTGATCTGCCTGCGCAACGGCGCGTGGCCGCGGCGCGAGCACGACGTGGAAGAGGTCGACGTCGACAAGCTGAAGGTGATGGTGAACGTCAAGGATTCCGACATCGAGAGTCTGGATGCGCTGGTGATCAAACAGGAGGGCGCCCGGTGAGGGCGCTGCTGACGGGGACCGCGCAATGAGAAAGGAAATCTGGTTCGGACTTTCCATCATGGCCGCGGTGGTGATCGCGGTGTTTACGCTGATGCCCGCGCCGTCGGCGATGACCAACGGCCATCTCGGTCTCTTGATGCTGGCGCTGATCGTCGTCGCGATCATGCTCGGCTTTCCGACGGCCTTCACGCTGATGGGCATGGGGGTCATCTTCGCGTGGCTCGCGTATCGGGCGCAGAGCCCCGGGCTTGCCGTCCAGCAGACGCTGGACCTGATGGTGCAGCGCGCGTACTCGGTGATGTCCAACGACGTGCTGATCTCGATCCCGCTGTTCGTCTTCATGGGCTACCTGGTCGAGCGCGCCAACCTGATCGAGAAGCTGTTCCGCAGTCTGCACCTGGCCCTCGCGCGCATCCCGGGGTCGCTGGCGGTAGCAACATTGGTCACCTGCGCCGTGTTCGCGACCGCCACCGGTATCGTCGGCGCCGTGGTCACGTTGATGGGCCTGCTGGCGCTGCCTGCGATGCTGCGTGCCGGCTACAACGTCAAGGTCTCCGCAGGCGTCATCACCGCGGGCGGTTGCCTTGGCATCCTCATCCCGCCGTCCGTGATGCTGATTGTCTATGGTGCGACAGCCGGCGTGTCGGTGGTCAAGCTCTACGCGGGGGCCTTCTTCCCCGGCCTCATGCTGGCCGGCCTTTACATCGGCTACGTCATCATCCTGGCCAAGTTGCGACCCGGACTGATGCCGCCGTTGCCGGACAGCGAACGCGTGGTGCCGCTTCCTGCGCACATTGCGACCATTGCCTCGACCATGGGCAATCAGGTGCTGCCTGCGCTTTCCAGGGCGTTCACGGGGCGACGTAACCTCGACGTGCCCACCGGCCAGATCGTGCGCGATGGCGCCACCGCGCTGCTGCCGGCGCTGGTCTTTATCATCATCATGGGTCTGACCTGGCACTCTTTGACCAAGCCGGATCAGGTGCTCGATATCTCCGGCCTGCAGTCGATGGGCCAGGCGAGTAATAGCGGCGGCCTGGCCGAGCCGCCCGCGGAAGGCGCCGGATCGAGCACGGGCTTGGCCGAGCCACCGTCGACCGGGTTGCAGGAGCCGCCATCCACCGGGTTGCAGGAGCCGCCAGCAACGGGGCTGACCGAGCCTGCCTCCACCGGCGTCCGGGAACCGCCCGCCGCGGCCACGGAACTTGCTGCGGCGCAGGCCAAGGCGGCGCCAGCGGCTGCTGCGGCGCCCGCGGTGTGGCAGCGCCTGCCCGCACCCAATGCCTTCTGGATCATCTTGGGTGCCGGTATCGCGGCCTTGGGCGTGTTCTATGCGCTCTTCACCTGGCCTCGTTACGAAATCTTCAAGATGCTGCTGGCGTCATTCTTTCCGCTGGCGGTGCTGATCCTCTCAGTGCTGGGCACGATCGTGTTCGGACTCGCCACGCCAACCGAAGCCGCGGCGGTTGGGTCCTTCGGTGGCTTTGCGCTGGCGGCGGTCTACGCGCTGATCAAGTTGCCGCCCGAGCGCCGCGCAAAATTGCTGTGGGTGTGGGTGCCGCTGTGGCTGCTGCTGGCCGTGTCCGTGGTGTGGTTCCTGTTGCTCAAGTTCGAGGTGCTCGAATCCGGGCCACCGATGTGGGTGGGGTGGATGTCGATCGTGGCCACGGGCCTCTGGTGCGTGATTGCGACGGTGCAGGCGAAGCTGCTGCCCACGGTGCGTGAATCCGTGTTCCTCACCGCCAAGACCTCCGCGATGGTCTGCTGGCTGTTCGTCGGGTCGTCCATCTTCTCGGCGGCGTTTGCGCTGCTCGGCGGACAGGAGTTGATCGAGACCTGGGTGCTGTCGTTGGGACTGACCCCCATCCAGTTCATGATCCTGGCGCAGATCATCATCTTCCTTCTCGGCTGGCCGCTCGAGTGGACCGAGATCATCGTGATCTTCATGCCGATCTTCGTGCCGCTCCTGGCCAAATTCAACATCGATCCGCTGTTCTTCGGTCTGCTGGTGGCGCTCAACCTGCAAACTGCATTCCTGTCGCCGCCGGTCGCGATGGCCGCGTTCTACCTCAAGGGCGTGGCGCCGCCGCACGTGACGCTCAACCAGATCTTCGCGGGGATGCTGCCATTCATGGGCATCCAGGTGATCGCGCTGATCCTGCTGTACACGTTCCCGGGGATCGGGATGTGGCTGCCGGACGTGCTCTACAAGTAGCCAACCTGCGATCGAGGTCGGGGCATTGCGAGGACGCGATGCCGCGCCCTGGCTGGCGTGGCGCCGGCGTCGTCGACTCAGGTATCGAGCAGGAAGATCGCCGGCCGGCGCTCGAAGATCGCTAGATCGGCGCCGCGCCACGCCGCGACGCGCTGCCGGATGATCGTCTGCGTGGGCAGCGTCAGGTCTGCCGCCACGCATAGCACGGTTTCGGGCCGCAGCGTGGCCACCAGCGTGGTCAGCATCGCGGTATTCCGATACGGCGTTTCGATGAAGAGCTGCGTGCAGCGCCGCCGCCGCGAATCCTCCTCCAGCCGCCGCACCGCGTCCGCGCGTTCGGCCGCAGGCACCGGCAGGTAGCCGTGGAAGGCGAAGTGCTGGCCGTTCATGCCGGAGGCCATCAGCGCCAGCAGCAGCGACGAAGGCCCGACCAGTGGCATGACGGGAACCGCACGGGCATGCGCGGCGGCTACCAGCAACGCGCCCGGGTCGGCCACGCCGGGGCACCCGGCGTCCGACAGCAGTCCGAGATCGTGGCCGGCGAGTGCCGGGGCCAGCAGCCGATCCAATGTCGCGCCATCAGGCGCCTCGCCCAGCGGGCGAATATCCAGCGTGGCGATGGGCGCGGTCACACCTGCCGCCTTGAGGAAGGCGCGCGCCGGCTTTTCGCTCTCCACCACCCAGTGCGTGAGCCGGCGGGCCACGGCAAGGGTCTGCTCGGGCAGCACCCCGGCGGCGGGCACGACGCCAAGGAGGTTGGGGACGAGGTAGAGCGTGCCGGCCATCAGCGCAGCACCGCGATGCCTTCGGCGCGCAGCAGTCGCGTCAACGCCATCAGCGGCAGGCCGATCAGCGCCGTGGGGTCGTCGCTGACGATGCGCTCGAACAGCACGATGCCCAGGCCCTCGGACTTGACCGACCCGGCGCAATCGAAGGGCTGCTCGCGGTCGACATAGGCGACGATTTCGGCGTGGGTCAGCGTCCGAAACGTGCTGGCCACGTCTACCCGTTCTACGTGGCAGCGCCCGCTGCGGGCGTCGACCAGCGCAACCCCGGTGTGAAACACGACGGTTTGCCCCGACAACGCGGCCAATTGCGCCAGCGCCGTGGCGCGGTTCCCGGGCTTGCCGACATGGGTGCCGGCGCAATCCGCCACCTGGTCGGAGCCGATGACGAGGGCGTCGGCCAGGCGGGCAGCGACTGCTCGGGCCTTGGCCTCCGCCAGGCGCAGCGCGGTGGCCGCGGCGGCCTCATTGGGCAGGGCCGCCTCGTCCACGTCGGGGGCCGCGACAGTGAAGGGCAGCCCCAGCCGTTCCAGCAGGCCGCGGCGATAGCGGGACGTCGAGGCCAGCACCAGCGGCCGTGGTTCGTTCCCCATTGTTTTTGTTGACCTTTCTTTGACAGAGTAGGCGATTCGGGCTATTATCTCGCGTTTGGCTCAACTGGCCCTCAAGGCAAACCCACGATGGCGCAAAGTCCCCCGCAGGAACGCAAGGCGCCCACGGCGTTCGACGCGTTTAAGCTTGCGCGGGAACGTGGGGTGCTGGAAGGCGTGCTCGACGTCGAGGCTTCGGATCGTCTCGTGGACCGCCTGGCCGAAGGGCCGGGCACGATCCGGTGGCGCATCGAAGGCACCACCGATCGCTCCGGCCGTCCGGCATTGGCCATTGCAATCGAGGGCAGCGTGCCGCTGGAATGCCAGCGCACATTGGAAACCTTCGAGTTTTCCGTGGCGCAGCGCACGATTGCGGTGCTGGCAAAGAGCGAATCCGACGCGGATGCGCTGGATGCCGGCAGCGAGGACGAAGTGCTGGTTGCGGACCACGTCTTCGATCCCGTCGTATTGGTCGAAGACGAATTATTGTTGACCTTGCCGTACGCGCCGATGCGTCCGGACAGCGTTTGAAATCTGAAACACGTACCGAAAGGAAATCATCATGGCAGTCCAGCAGAACAAGAAATCGCCGTCCAAGCGTGGCATGCACCGCGCCCACGACTTCCTGACCGCGCCCACGCTCGCCGTCGAACCGGTGAGCGGCGAAGTGCACATGCGTCATCACATCAGCCCCAACGGTTACTACCGCGGCAAGAAAGTCGTCAAGACCAAGAACGACGAGTAAGTCGGGCGCCGGCCTGACACGATGTCGAACGGCATGAGCGCGCCGGGCCGCCCCAAGCGCGAATTGCCCCGAAGCGCGATAGCGCGGAGGGCAGTCCAATGAGCGCGCAGCGCGAAGATGGACGCCGTTCATGCATAACGGTCGCCGTAGACGCGATGGGGGGCGACCACGGCGTGGCGGTCACAGTGCCGGCCGCGCTCAAGTTCCTCGAGGAATTCGGGGACACCCGCGTGATCCTGGTCGGGCTCGAGGCTCCGCTCACGCAGGCGCTGGCCAAGTCGCGTTCGCCCGCGCGGGATCGCGTCACCATCCACGCCGCCACCGAGCTGGTGGCGATGGACGAGCCACCGGCCGATGCGCTGCGCAGGAAAAAAGACTCGTCGATGCGCGTGGCCATCAACCTGGTCAAGGACGGCACGGCGCAGGCCTGCGTGTCCGCCGGCAACACCGGCGCGCTGATGGCCATTGCCCGCTTCGTGCTGAAGACGCTTCCGGGTATCGACCGGCCCGCCATTGCGTCGCAGCTGCCGACCCTCAAGGGTGTCACCACCGCGCTCGATCTCGGCGCCAACGTCAACTGCTCGCCGGAGCAGCTGGTGCAGTTCGCCGTGATGGGCAGCGCGCTGGTCACCGCCGTCGAGCACATCGAGCGGCCCACGGTGGGGCTCCTCAATATCGGCGAAGAGGACATCAAGGGCAACGATGTGGTGAAGCAGGCCGCCGAATTGCTGAAGGCCTCCAACCTCAATTTCCACGGCAACGTCGAAGGCACCGACCTCTACAAGGGCACGACGGATGTCGTGGTGTGCGATGGCTTCGTCGGCAACGTGGTGCTGAAGTCTTCCGAGGGCCTGGCCGCGATGCTCTACGATTTCCTGCGCGCCGAATTCACGCGCAACATCCTGACGCGGGCCGCGGCGTTGGCCGCGTATCCGGTGCTGATGGCGTTCAAGCGCCGCATCGATCCCAGCCGCTACAACGGCGCCACGCTCGTGGGCCTGAAGGGAGTCGTGGTCAAGAGCCATGGTGGCGCCGATGTGCTGGGCTTCCGCCACGCGTTGCAGAAGGCGCGCCTCGAGGTCGAGCACGGCGTGCTGGACAAGATCGCGTCCACGATCGCCGCCACGCCGATGGCGGCTTCGGTAACGACAATGGCCACGGCCACGGCCGCAACGGCGATGGCTGCAACGGTCGCGGCCGCACCGGCAGGCGCCACCGGCAATGCCTAGTCGAATCGCCGGCACCGGCCGGTATCTGCCGGCACGGGTTCTTTCCAACGCCGAGCTGGCGCAGCGCGTGGCTACCAGCGACGAGTGGATCCGCACCCGCACCGGTATCCTGCAACGGCACATCGCGGCCGACGACGAGATGACGTCCGATCTCGCGCTGCATGCATCGCGCGCGGCGCTTGCGGCGGCCAATCTCGCGGCGGCCGATGTCGACATGATCATCCTCGCCACCACCACGCCCGACATGGTGTTCCCGTCGACCGCATGCATCCTGCAGGACAAGCTGGGCGTGCGCGGCGGGGCCGCCTTCGACGTGCAGGCCGTGTGTTCCGGCTTCGTGTACGCGCTGGCCATTGCCGACCAGATGGTCGGCAGCGGCATGGCGCGCAATGCCCTGGTGGTCGGCGCCGAAATCTATTCGCGCATCCTCGACTGGAATGATCGCGGCACCTGCGTGCTCTTCGGCGACGGCGCCGGCGCCGTCGTGGTGGTGCCGGCGGCCGTGCCCGGCATCCTCACGGCCCACCTGCACGCCGACGGTAGCCATCGCAACATCCTGTCCGTGCCGGGCCAGGTGCGCAATGGCGTGATCGAGGGCGTGCCGTTCCTGCACATGGACGGCACCGCGGTGTTCAAGTTCGCGGTCAAGGTGCTGGCCGACGTGGCGGAGGAAGCACTGGCCGCCACCGGCATGAAGGCCACCGACATCGACTGGGTGATTCCGCACCAGGCCAACATCCGCATCATGGATGCCACGATGAAGAAACTGCACCTGCCGCACGAGCGGCTGATCGTCACGGTCGGCGAACACGGCAACACGTCGGCCGCGTCGATCCCGCTGGCGCTGGACATCGCCGTGCGCGATGGACGCATTCGCACCGGGCAGCACGTAATGCTGCTGGGCGTGGGTGGTGGCTTCACCTGGGGTTCGATCCTCCTGCGCTGGTGAGCGTGCACGCATAACGCAAGGGTAACGAGAGGTAGTGATGAAGCTTGCTATGGTGTTTCCCGGACAAGGTTCGCAGGCGGTCGGCATGATGGACGGCTGGAGCGAGCACCCGGTCGTGCGCGCGACCTTTGCCGAGGCCTCGCAGGTGCTGGGCGAGGACCTGTGGGCACTGGTGGCCGACGGTCCGGCCGACGCGCTCAACCTAACCACCAACACGCAACCGGTGATGCTGACCGCCGGCGTGGCCGCATGGCGGGCATGGATCGCAGCGGGCGGCGCCATGCCTTCCGTGGTGGCCGGGCACAGCCTTGGCGAATACACGGCGCTGGTGGCCGCGGGCGCGCTGTCCTTTCGCGACGCCGTGCCGCTGGTGCGGTTTCGCGCGCAGGCGATGCAGGACGCGGTGCCTGCCGGCGTCGGCGCCATGGCGGCGATCATGGGCGCGCCGGACGACGATACCGTGATGGCCGCGTGTGCCGAAGCGGCACAGGGGCAGGTGGTGGAGCCCGTCAATTTCAACGCGCCCGGACAACTGGTGATTGCCGGTCATCGCGAAGCGGTCGAGCGTGCGATCGTGCTGGCGAAGGCGAAGGGTGCCAAGCGTGGTGTGCTGTTGCCGGTGTCCGCGCCGTTTCACAGTTCGCTGCTGCGTCCTGCGGCGGAACGCCTGGCACAGCGCCTGGCCGAGGTCGTGATTGCGACACCGACGATCACCGTGCTGCACAACGTCGATGTGCTTGCGCACGCCACGCCCGCGTCTATCCGCGATGCGCTGGCGCAGCAGGCGGCCCAGCCGGTACGTTGGACGGCCACGATGCAGGCGATGGGCGCGCAAGGCGTGACCCACGTCGTCGAGTGCGGCCCCGGCAAGGTGCTGGCCGGGCTTGCCAAGCGCAGCGTCGAAGGTATCGAGGCCTATTCGTTGACCGACGGCGAAGCGCTTGCCGCCACGCTCGCCGCCCTGGCGGCGGCCTGAGGAGCACGACATGAGCACTCCATTGCCACTGGCCGGGCAGGTCGCGCTGGTCACCGGCGCCACGCGCGGCATCGGCCTCGCGATCGCGCTGCGCCTGGCCGCTGACGGCGCCACCGTCGTCGGCACCGCCACGACGGATGAAGGCGCCGCGAAGATCGGCGCAATGCTGCAGGACGTCGGCAACGCCGGCATGGGCATTCGCTTGGACGTCACCGACGCCGCGGGCACCGACGCCGCGCTCGCCGGCATCGAAGCGAAGCACGGCGCCATCGGCATCCTCGTCAACAACGCCGGCATCACGCGCGACAACCTGCTGCTGCGGATGAAGGACGACGAGTGGGATGCGATCATGGCCACCAATCTCAAGCCGGCGTATCGGCTGGCGAAGGCGGTGCTGCGCGGCATGATGAAGGCACGGCGCGGCCGCATCATCCAGATCGGCAGCGTGGTCGGCTCGAGCGGCAATGCGGGGCAGGTCAATTATTCTGCGGCCAAGGCGGCGCTGATCGGCTTCACCAAGTCGCTGGCGCAGGAAGTGGGCAGCCGCAACATCACAGTCAACTGCGTCGCGCCGGGCTTCATCGATACCGACATGACCCGCGACCTGCCGGAGGCCGCCCGCGCCGTGCTGGTGGGGCGCATCCCGCTGGGCCGCCTGGGCGCGCCGGAGGATATCGCCCATGCGGTGGCCTTCCTGGCCAGCCCCGGCGCGGCGTACGTCACCGGCGTCACACTGCACGTCAACGGCGGCATGTACATGGTTTGAGGCCCCGGCGAAGCCTGGTGCCGCGCTTTGCCGCGCTGCCGGTGGCGCGGGGGCCTTCTGGTAGAATCGCGGGGTTTGCTCAAAGGGGGCCCCGATACGGGGAGAACAGCATGGAAAATGTAGAACAACGCGTCAAGAAGATCGTCGCCGAGCAGCTGGGCGTCAACGAGGCCGACATCAAGACCGAATCGTCGTTTGTCGACGATCTGGGTGCTGATTCGCTCGACACCGTCGAACTCGTCATGGCACTCGAGGAAGAATTCGAAACCGAGATTCCCGACGAAGAAGCGGAAAAGATCACCACGGTGCAGCAGGCCATCGACTACGTCAGCAAGAACATCAAGAAATAGCAGCGATCCGAAGGGCGTGCGGGCCTGAAATAGCCGGCGTGCCCGCTGGGTTCATGCGCCGGCACGCGCAGGTTCAACGCCGGCGCCGCGCGGCGCCGCAGCCATGGCGGCGACGGTCGCCATTCCCCTCGCATCCGAACCACGCCGCAAGGCATTGCACATGACCAAGAGACGCGTTGTCGTCACGGGCCTCGGCATCATCGCTCCGACCGGCATCGGCGTGGACGCGGCGTGGGCGGCGATCCTGGCCGGGCAATCGGGTATCGGACTCATCACGCGCTTCGATGCCTCGGGCTTTCCCGCGCGGATCGCAGGTGAGGTCAAGGGCTTCGACGTCACGCAATTCCTGTCCGGCAAGGAGGCGCGCCGCTACGACACCTTCATCCACTATGGCCTCGTGGCCACGATGGAGGCAGTGCAGGACGCGGGCCTGACCGACTACACGGGGAACAAGGAACGCGTCGGCGTCTGCATCGGTTCGGGTATCGGCGGGCTGCCGATGATCGAGGAGACCGCCAAGGCCTTCGCCGAAGGCGGCGTCCGGAAGATCTCGCCTTTCTTCGTGCCGGGTTCGATCATCAACATGATCGCGGGCCTGGTCTCGATCCACTACGGCTTCAAGGGCCCCAACCTTGCCACTGTCAGCGCATGCTCGACCGCCAATCACAGCATCGGTGAGGCGGCGCGGCTGATCGAGTACGGCGACGCCGACATCATGGTGGCCGGCGGCTCGGAGTCCACTGTGTCCCCGCTGGGTATCGGCGGGTTCTGCGCGTCGCGCGCGCTGTCCACGCGCAACGACGATCCGGCCGCGGCCAGTCGCCCGTGGGACACCGGCCGCGACGGCTTCGTGCTGGGCGAGGGTGCCGGCGTGCTCGTGCTGGAGGAATTGGCGCATGCACAGGCGCGCGGGGCGCACATCTACTGCGAGCTTGCAGGCTACGGCATGAGCGCCGACGCGCACCACATCACCGCGCCGCCGGAAGACGGCGACGGCGCGCGGCGCAGCATGCTCAATGCGCTGCGCAACGGTGGCATGCAGGTCACCGACATCGACTACATCAACGCCCACGGCACGTCCACGCCGCTGGGCGACATCGCGGAATGCACCGGCGTCAAGCGTGCGTTCGGCGACCACGCGAAGAAGCTGGCAGTGTCGTCCACCAAATCGATGACCGGTCATCTACTGGGCGCGGCGGGCGGCATCGAGGCGGTGTTCACGGTGCTGGCGATGCGCGATCAGGTCGCGCCACCCACCATCAACCTGGTCAACGTCGATCCGCTGTGCGACCTCGACTTCGTGCCGCTGGTGGCGCGCAAGATGAAGATCCACGGCGCGCTGTCCAATTCCTTCGGCTTCGGCGGCACCAACGCCACGCTGGCTTTTCGCACGTTGACCTGACTTTCCTGCGGCGGCCCTTGCGGTCACTGCATCGATACCTACGCATCCCATGGCACTGATCGTCCAGAAGTACGGCGGCACCTCGGTCGGCAGCACGGACCGCATCAAGAACGTCGCGCGTCGCGTCGCGCATTACCATCGTCAGGGTCATCAGATCGTGGTTGTGGTCTCCGCGATGTCGGGGGAGACCAATCGCCTGCTGGGTCTGGCGAAGGAAATCGCCACCGAGCCCGATCCGCGCGAACTCGATGTGATCGCCGCCACCGGCGAGCAGGTCACGATCGGCCTCTTGGCCATCGCGCTGCAGCAGCTTGGAATGAAGGCCAGGAGCTACACCGGCGGCCAGGTGCGCGTGCTGACCGACAGCGCGTTCACCAAGGCGCGCATCCTCTCCATCGACGAGGGCAACATGCGGCGCGATCTCGACGCCG
>JANNKR010000017.1:0-1753 GCA_031396395.1 Betaproteobacteria bacterium | reverse complement strand
GTCATCCCACCACGGCCACCCGGGCGTGGTGCGGCAACTCATCGCCGCAGGAGCGCCACTCGACCACATCAATATCCTGCACTGGAATGCCCTGATCGAAGCCGTGGTACTGGGGGACGGCGGCGCACGGCATCAGGCGGTGTTGCGCGCCCTGATTGACGCCGGCGCCGACACGCGCCTCACCGACCGCGCCGGCAACACCCCGCTCATGCTGGCCAAAGCGCGCGGCTTTCGTGACATGGAGCAAATGCTCGAGGCTGCCGCGGCGCGTCAGCGCTGAGCAATCGATCCATGTTGATCCCCGCCGACCTCGAAACGCCACTGCTGCTGCTGGAGGAGCGGCGCATGCAGCACAACATCAACCGGATGCAGGCGCGGATGGATGCGCTGGGTGTGCGCTTTCGCCCGCACGCCAAGACCAGCAAGTGCGCCGTGGTGGTCGAACGCCAGATTGCCGCGGGTGCTGCGGGCATCACGGTGTCCACGCTGAAGGAGGCCGAGCGCTTCTTCGCCGCGGGCATCGACGACATCCTGTACGCCGTGGCCATCGTGCCCGCCAAGTTCGACCATGCAATGCGCCTGTCGCGCGCGGGCCTGCGGCTGACGCTGCTGGTGGAGTCGGTCGCCGCCGCCGAACAGTTGACGCAGCATGGCCTGCATCACGATCACTGCCACGACGTCCTGATCGAGATCGACACCGATGGCCACCGCTCGGGACTGGAACCTGCGGATCCGCGGCTTCAAGCCGTGGCCCGCGCCCTGCGCACGCAAGGCGGCCATGGCGCACGACTGCAAGGCGTGATGACCCACGCCGGAAGTTCCTACGCCCTGCACACACCCGAAGCGCTGGCCGCCATGGCCGAGCAGGAGCGCGCGGGCTGCGTGGACGCCGCGCAGCGCTTGCGCGCCGCCGGCCATGCGTGCGAAGTGGTCAGCGTGGGGTCGACACCCACGGCGTTGAGCGCCCGGTCGCTGGACGGCGTCACGGAGGTGCGCGCCGGCGTGTATGTGTTTTTCGACCTGGTCATGGCGGGCGTGGGGGTGTGTACGTCCGACGACATTGCCTTATCCGTCCTGTGCACCGTCATCGGCCATCGCCCCGAGGCGGGCTGGATCATCACCGACGCGGGCTGGATGGCGATGAGCCGCGACCGCGGCACCCAGAAGCAGCAACATGACTATGGCTATGGCCTCGTCTGCGACGAGGCCGGCAAGCCCCTGCCGCAACTGGCCTTCAACGATGCCAATCAGGAACATGGGATCCTGCATTGGCTGGGCGATGCCGGCGTTGCACTGGAGCAGCGGTTTCCGCTGGGTTCCCATCTGCGGATCATGCCCAACCACGCGTGCGCCACGGGTGCGCAACACGAGCGCTACGTCGTTCTGCCGACGTCAGGTGCATCGCTCCAACGCTGGGAGCGATTTGGCGGCTGGTAGTCGGGCTCGCGTTGGACGAGGCAGGAGCGCGTTGCTTACAACTTGCGCTGGGCGACCAAGGTCGCGTACGCACGGCGGTTCGGCATTTGCGTTCCCGCTTGCTGCGGGATAGGGTCGCGGTTTCTCATGATTGCGGGACGCCGACGATGCTCCATCTCTACTACTATCCAAGCACCGCCAGCATGGCGCCCCACATCCTGCTCGAGGAAATCGGCGCGCCTTTCGAGCTGCGGCTGGTCGACCGCGCCAACGCGGCCCACAAACGGCCCGAATACCTGCAGCTCAACCCGAACGGGCTGATTCCGGTGCTGGTCGA
>JANNKR010000374.1:0-9486 GCA_031396395.1 Betaproteobacteria bacterium | reverse complement strand
GTAATCACGCCGCGCACCGTGCCATGGCGCTGATTAGAATCACCACGGCCGCGCCGCCCAGGCACGCGAGGACGATCACCGCAACCGCCACAACCTCGTCGCTGATCACATGAGGTTGCATAGCGTTTTCCACTCGGCCTTCAGCCGTTCGATCTCGTCTGACATACCGCGCAGACGCATGCCGAGCTGCTCGACTTCGTCTTCGTTCAGGGTCAGCCACGTGAGGCCGGCTGAATCCTTGGTGACGAACGCGCCGTGCGCGAACTGGGCCACCACAATCGCCACCAGCGCAAAGGCGAACATCGCGCATAGCAGCCGGGTTTTCACTATCGGCCCCGCCCCTGTTCAATCATGTTCAAGCGCCGGTCGTGTTCGGAGTCGCGCGCTTTCATCGCTTCGAGGTCGCGCCGCGCATCTTCCCGCGTGTACCGCTCGCGCCTGAATTCCTCCATAGTCGATATGGCATAGTCGATCTTGGCACTCACATTCGCCGCCCACCAGATGCCGCCGCCGGTCTGTACGAACAACATGAGCAACACGGCAAGCGGGATCTCTTTGCCGATGTGCCAGCGCTCCGGCTCATCATCAGAGGCTCGGCGATCTGGCTTGTCACTGAAATTGTCCATCACCACTCCGTTACCAACGTGACGCGGCCTATGCCGATACTTGTGAATGAGGCCGTCACTCCATTCCCTACGCCGCTTTGCCACCCCATCAACGCGCCAGCACTCGGCATGTTCGTCGATACCGTTCCCGATGCAACGGCAGCGGTGTTCATATTCGTGACCTTGTAATTGACCGCCGTGGCCGACGCATCGCCCCAAAACTCCCATCGATACCAGTCGGTCGCTGAAGTGTTCGCCGGGAAACTTGCGCCTAGATCAATCTTGGTACAGGCTCCAGACCCGTCGTTGTGCATGATCTGGAAGTTTGCGTCGCCAGAGTCCTTCCCCACGACGACCAGATTCAGCAATGCCGATGGCTCCGTAGCGCCACCAAAAACAAGATAAGAGGCTGCTGTCGCTATCCCCATCAGGACTTGCGTGGTTGAAATGTACTCATCGATCCCAAAATACCCGCTGATATGAAACGCTGCCCCTTGTGCATCACCGACGCCGAACTCCACTTCCGTGCAGTTGGAAACACGTGACCCGCCAGTATTTCCTGTTCGGTGCCTGACGCGAGTGGTTCCATTGAAAACAGTTGTCGGTGGATTGGTATTGACCACCCCTGTCATTGCCGACGAAGTGTTTAACTGAAATCCGTGATTCGAGAAAACCGCCGCCATTTTTGCAACCGTCAGCATCCGCATCGGACGAGTGACCGGCTCTGAAATGTCGAGAAAGCTTGTCGCGGGCGCAACCCAATCTGCGTCGCCGTCGGTCGCGCTTAGCTTGGTCAGCACTTCGCCGGTTGCGCCACCAGCCGGAAGGCCGCTAGACGCCAGCATCGCAAACGAACGCATGTCGGTGTAGGACGTAACCGACGCGGTGCCGGTCACTATTTCATAGAGCGCAACTGCGTCCGACGCAAGCGGGCCAGGCCAGCCGCCCGGGGCCGATGTCACCTTTGTGACGACCCCGGCCGATGTTGTGTATATGTAGTTGGTCGCGCTCGCGGTCAGCGCAATTGTGCCGTTAGCAATAGCAGTCGGGACACCGGCGACCGCGAATCTGCCTCCGTAAAAGCCCCAGGTCAGACCCGATGTGGTGGTCGCGCGCCTGGCGAAGATCGTCGACGGCGACGTGGCATCATGCATCGCGTTGGCTGTTACCTCTTTTTGCGCTTGCGACTGTGAAAGCAAATCGAGGTTTGTTGTACTGTTCGCCATATCTACCCCTACACGCTAACGATCATATTGGCCGGATCACCCAGAACGCCGCTCGGAGTGCCGTCTGGGAACTGTGTTCGAATGATTAGGTAATACGTCGTCGACGTGGACAGGGAAACCTCACCCGTACCTGTGCCGAAGATGAAGTTGACAGAGTTGCCGGAAGCTGCAGCGACAACGTCCACGCCGCCGGTATCGGTTGAGATGATGGCTCCGCGGTAGTACGCCGGATTACCGTATTCGGCCGCGCTTATGTTCCCCGGCCCAACCGGGTCGCCGTCAGTGGTGAACTCAACGACGTAGGTATCACCAATCACATACCCGGATGTCGTGTGCGGGCTATTGCTAGCGTCCCACTGCATCACGAAGTTGACCGGGTTGGTAGGGCCAGGACCATCGCCAGGCGGGCTTCCATATGGCGCTATGGTGTCGATGGGCTCGTCCGCTGTTGCGCCGTCCCCTGCCACCGTTGCGAACGCCCTAGTCCCGATCCCGAACGATCCTAGCTGCGCCACAGAAACAGTCACCGCCGACTGATCAGCCCCGAAGTCCGTCACCTGCATAGCGGAGGTGTAGACATAGGTCGGCGAGGTGATGCCCTCGATAACTCGGGTGACCAAGACCCCTGACGGATTGCGAATTTCCAACACGTACAGTTCTGATTCCTCGCTCAAAGGCGCGTCGGAATAGTCCAGCCAATCGCCGCCGATGCGTGTGCGGCGCGTCCAGTTGATAGTGATATTTCCGGCCCCATTTCCACCTCCACCAACACCTACCGGCGCGTAGGGCTTAACGCGCATCCCTTGATTGGTGAAACTCTGCGCGACGGCGTCGGCAATCGCCGTGCCGTAGGTGACCGGCTTGTATGTCCGAGAAACGTGCATGTCGGATAACGGCGCGTTCACGTCGATCACCGGCATAAGCACGAAGCGATCCCCCGCGGTATGCCCAGGCTGAGCCCACTCGGTCCCCCGGCGGCCGCGCAACAACCCTGACACGTCGTAAACACCCGGCCCGGTGAGCGTTGCTGTTTTGAACTGTATTACCTCGCGACCAACCGCCGCGACATTCGCGCCGTTCAAGACCGCCAATTCTGTAGCGCTTTCAAGCGTTGCCGCGGCGTCCTCCAGTGTCACCTCAATAATGTTTGACTCGTCAAAGGTATCGCCGCCGCCGTGGTCGGCAAGAACCCCGGTCACTACGCCCATCGTTGCTGCAGATTCCGTAGACGCTACGGCGCTCCAAGTCGCGCCGAGATCAGTTGATTTGTATAGGGCAGCGCCCGACCAAGGCCCATCGGATGATGGTCCCATTGCGGCGTAGAGCCCATATGAGAAATCCTCATCGACAATAAGCGGCAGATCAAGCAGCAGCAGTGTCGTTGCCGACCTCAAGCCGGGCGGCGTCTGCGGCGTGAAACTCCCGCCGGCGGTAGCACCCTCATCCTGCGTGTAAACCTCTGCCAGGGTGGCTATGGCCTCGAAGGTGAAAACGCCATTGGGCGCTTCGGTTTTCTTTTCGATGCGCATCATGATGCCGTCGACCGTCACTACATCGGTCGGGACGAGTCGCGCATATTTCCTATGGGTGGAAAACGTGTAGTGGTCCCGCTCGACCCATGCTTCGTATAGCAGTTTCTTGGCGATGGCCAGCGCCTTGCCTGCCGTCATGTTTATCGGCAGGTCGTAAGTAAGGTCGAGGAGGCTGCTGGTTACTTCACGTCGATCGTATTGCGTGTCGATCTGGTAGTCGCGCGCCCCGTTCACAAACTTGACCGACACGCTTCTCGGCAGCTCTGATTCGCTCGTGCGCACCAACCTCAACGCCACAGGCGCTTCTGCGCCATACTCTCGCGCAGCGAGTTCGTCGACGGTTATCGTCGCCACCGAGGCGCCACCACGCTTGACAAACACAACCTGGTCGTCGATTTCGGCGCCGTCGAATGAGTAAGCAGACCGCAGGCCGTCGATCGCCGCTTTGGCGCTCATGGCTGCATTCAGAACGTAGCCGTCCACTTCGTCGGTCAGGGCCGAAACGTCAGGCGACGTATCTCCGGCTTTCGCCGCAATATCAGCCACAATGTCCCCGAGGATCGCGGGCGCGACCGTCGGCAACAAGCAAATAACCCCGTCCGTTGACAACACGTATCCGTACAAAAAAGGGATCAAATAGCTTGCGTAGTGACTTACTTGCTGCCCGACCTCTGGGAATGCGTCCTCAACATTCACAAGATGAACAAAAGCAGAAACAGTGAGGCCCGACGATAGGGCCATCATCCCTTCGTGAACGTGGAAGTTGTGTCCGCAGTCAATGTTGGCCGGCGTTTCCGAAGCGTCCCACGACCGCAAAAGATTCAATTCCGCGTCAAGCTCATACAGTGCCCCGGTAGAGGCGACCCGCAGATAGACATTGCCGTCCGTGCTCGTTCCCAAAAGAAGCGTTGAATAGTCAATGACGCCAAGTGAATAAGTTAGATCCGCAGTGCCAGTCGGTATCCCGCTCGGCGCTGCCCAGCGAGCGACTCCTGCGGTGCCGGCAGCACTGTTTCTGGCGATTGTGTAGATGAAATCGTTTTGATAAATTGCCTGACCAAAGGCGGCATTGGATTGGAAGCCAGACTGGAATGGATTGTCGATAATCGCAGTGAAATATTCGCCATCGAGATACCAGGCCGAGTCCTGGGTTCCGTTGAAGTTACCGAAGGCCACCTGTAGATTTTCTACCCGAGAATGGATCCGCGGGTTATCACCCAAGCCCACAGAATAGGCCGCTTCGACCTCGGTGCCGTCCATACTGAACCGGCGGCGGAAATATGTTGTGTATGTGCCGAAGTCCCGATACACGCCGACGGTGATCACGCCGTCGAGATAGGTAACGCACGGCGCATAGTGCGTTTCATCTGGCGTCGGGTCGAAAGTGCTGACCCGGTAAGGAAAGTCACCGACCGCTGTGTAAACCTCGGCCTCGAGCAGCGGGATCGAATTACCGAACTCGGTCAAGTACACGTCGTCGTATACCGTGTAAGCCATGCCGCGGTGGGCGGTAACCTCGCCGGCGCCAAGGATCGCCTCCATAGTGGCGTCCGGCATTTGTGTTTCGGTTCCGAGGTATCGGGTAAATGGAAACTCGCTTGTACCCGTTGACTGACTTGTGTCATAGACCAGCCGACCGGCCGCCCATTTGCGCTTGTATCCGAGAATTTCGTTACCGACCCATCCAACCGCCCATGATGCGGAATAGGTGTAACTGGTAACCTCCGGCCCACCTTTGCCGCCGCTCTTTTCTTGGTGCTTGGTTAGCTCCGGTGTTTGCCAGATCACGTTCCCGGCCACGCGCATCGTCCCCCAGACAAGCGGAATCGGCCTCCCATAGGTGGAGTCCTGCAACTTCAAGTCTTCGAGCGGCGGGTACTCAATTTTTTCCGGGAACAGCAACCCGCCGAGCGTCGACCCAATTAGAAACCCGAGCTGCGGCATTCCAAACGCCGACCCTACCGCGGCGCCGGCGATGCCGAGTGCGAGCTGGGCCATTAGGTTTGCCCTCTTATCGAGTAGGTGGCGATTGTTCGCGCTCGCCATGTATCGTTGTACCGATGGTGCACAACACCAAAGGGGGCAAAAGCGTGAATCATCCGATCATCCGGCGCCAGGAACGCGAAGTGCATCGGCTCGATCTTGAACCGCAGAACGAGGACGTCCCCCGGCTGCGCGTTGACAGGATGGATCCGATCGAGAAACTTCTCGCAAGACGCCCGCAACATCTGCGGCAGCGGCTCGCGACCGTAATTGCGGCAGTTGGGCGTGTCCAGGAATTCCCGTGCCTCCGCACTGCCGCAAGCCAACGCCACACCAGCGATCAGCCCGATGCAGTCCGTCGCCACGTCCTTAAGGCACGCCTGGTGCTGCCACGGGGTTCCGACCCATTCCAGCGCCTCCTGCACGATGCCCTGGCGCGTCACGAGCGGCCTACCTGGACCAATCGATCGCGCCCTTGCAGATCGGGCTCTGCTCGCATGTTCGCAATATTGTTGAACTTGGCGATGCAGGTAGCCTTCGTCTTATCGCACCCGGCGTGCATTGTGTAGGCGTCGGCCGCCGTCACCGTATAGGGGAACGGAACCTGCAGGACGATGACGCCGCCGGTGTTTGCGAACGACTTGACCTCGCGCGCAATGCCATTATTCGCGCCACTGGTGAACGTGATGACGCCACCGGAAAAGTAGTTGTTAGCTTCGCTACGGCCGGTGTCCGCCATCTGAAATTGCCCGGTCACCGACGTAATCGCCCCGGCCACGGTATAGGTGCCAAGAGTGACGCCGCACCGGCTATCGCCAAGTGAAGCGCGGCAGGTGACAGACGACAGATCTACCAACACGGTTTGATACCGTTGCAGCAACCCGACAAGCTCCGCAGTGAACCCGGCGCGATCGGTGTTGCACTGGCCCAGGGTTCCTGTTCTGATCTTCCGGGAGAGTTGCGTCAGGTCGCGATAGTTCACCTCGAACAGGCGGAACCCGCAGTAGTCCCAAAGTCCAGCGTATAGATCGGCGGCGGTGATATTGTCGCTATTCAGCATCCCGGACGCTTCGGAATTATCTACGTCCAAGTTATGCCCGCCGACCACGTTGCTACCTATAAATCCGCGCGTCGCCGCGTAGGTGAGGCCACCAAAAGAGATGTCGCGGTCGAGTGAGGTGAACCCGAGAATGGTTCCGTCCAGCCGCTCCAGCCGCAGGCAGCGCGCGGTCGTAACCGCGTCGCCTTCATAGTGATCCTGCAAATCGGGGTCGATGGAATTCATTAGACGCGAATCTCTACGATCGGGATCGAGTCCCACTCCATCGCCACCCCGCCCGCACCCTTGATCGCGCGGCCTACCATTCTGTCGGTGTCGAACCGGCACGGCACGTCGAACTCGCCGACCCACGATGTAGGCGTTCCGCTGGCCATCGTGACTATGCCGGTGGAGAGGTCAATCGACCCGAAGGTGCCGCCGGTCACGATTACAGAGCCGAGGGTTGGCTTTTGAATTGCCCGCTCGCGACTCTGCGCTCCGCTGAAATATGCCTTCACGAGTTGGAAGTGGGTGGCGTCAATCATATCGAACACGCCCTCGGTCCCGGTCACGGTGAAATCCAGCCAATCCTTGACCCGGAACCCGTTGGCCATACCACCGGCTACATGAAAGAAGTTTTGCAGAGGCTTGTACTGCTCGACGTAGCGAGCGGCGTGGGCGCAGTCGTATTCGTGGCGCGGGTAGTCCCAGACGCTATTGCGTTGTTCTCGGCCCGAATCGACAATTACTATGTCGGTCTGATAGCCGGCCCCACCCTGCCACCCGGCCGCGTTTGAGACTCCCTCCGGGAATCGTGGGGCTTCTAGAAACATGGTTAACCCCTTGCCATGGCGCTGCGGACCGAGCGCCCTGTCTGAGCGGCGATTTGCCGTTGCGTCGCCGCACTCACAGGGCCTTGGATGGAGAAGTGATTGGTGACGTTCACGGATGACCCGCCCAGCTTGTGGTTCGGGATTACCTGCGATCCGCGCGCCGGCATCACGATTTCCGGCCCGCGCTCGCCGACGACGTAAGGACCTCCACTGGTGAAGCTTGAGCCGTTGGCAGCGAAGCCGAAGGACGGCCCGACGAATGCCCCGCCGCCGGCACCGCCGCCGAAAAATCCACCCAAGACGCTTTGGAATATCTTGGCTATGTCGAAGCCGCCGCCGCCACCACCGCTAGCGCCACCGAAGAACTTCGCCATCATTTCGCCGAAGAATCCTCCGGTCGCGCCGCCCTTCCCGAACAGCGACTCCGCGAGGCTCTGTGCTGCAATCTTGTTGATCGATTGCACGATGGACCGCTCCATATCCTTGAACGCGTCCTTCACGCTCTTGGTGCCGTTGATCACGTCGGTGAAAGCGTCGCTGAAACTGGTCACAAATATGTCGTTGAACTTCTGCGCGACCAAGTCGGTAGCAGACGCCAGTTCCTCGATCTTCAGGCGCATCGCGTCGGCTGCGGCCAGCGCGGTCGGGTCGCCGCTCGCGCGCGCGATTTCCTCGTAAGCTTCAGCGATCCGCGTGAGGTCTTTGATCCGCGCCTTGTTGGCCTCGGACATGCGCCCCAGCGCGTCGAGTTCGGTGATCGCGCCAGTCGCGCGCAGGATGCCGATGCGGGCCTGCGCGTTGCCGACCTCGCCCAGCACGATCCCGAAGTCGCGCGTTCGTTCGCTCAACTTCGCCTGCGCCAGAACCGCCGCTTCATAGGCGTCGAGGTTGAGCAGCGCGCCGGTGTCGTTGTTGTTGGTGAATGATTGGCGCAGTCCGTCGTTCTGGCTTTTCAGCCGTAATGCAGCCGCCGCCGATGCGTTCCCCTGCACCTCGAGCAGTCGCGCCTGAATGTCGACCACGCTCTGCGCGTAGGCATCGGCCGCACGCTTGGCGTCAAACCATCCGAGCTGGCTGGCCTGCGACGCCTTGCGCTCGGCATTCTCGCGTTTGGACTGCAGGTCGGCGATCTTGTTGTCGGTGTCGGCGATGTCGGTCTGCGTGCGTCCCTTCGCCGCTTTGTAGGTTTCCAGCGCGGCGATCTGCTGGTTGATGCCGTCGACCGTAACCTGTAGCTCCTGATCCTGCAGCGCGGACTTCCGGTTGAAATAGTCCTCGTAGCTCGTCAGGTTTGCATCGAAATATCGCTGGTAGTACTCCTGCTGAAATTGCAGCGAGTCGCGCACCTTGTCGGTCTGCGCCTCGATGGCCTTCAGTTGGCCTTCGAGTAGCTTGCGGGTCGGGTCGTCTTTCGGGCCGCTTCTGGCCTTTTCGTCGGCGCCGCCCAGGTACGGCAGCGCGGGCTTGAACTTGGCGCGCAGGTCGCGTGCGTCGTCGTTCGACGGGTCGATCAGCGCCAGCGCGGCCTGCCGCTGCTGGAACTTCAGGAACGTCAGTTTCTTCTGCGCGTCCTCGATCGCGGGATCGAACGACTTACCGGTGAGGTCGTTGAAGAACTTTGAGAAGCCCGAATCGCCCGCCTTGGCCGCCTGCAGTTTCTCCAGCTCGTCACGCACCGCCTTGATGTTGCCGGGGAGATCACGGAATGGATTGATGGTGCCGAACAGCAGCAGCGCTTGGAAAAACCCGCCGGCGACGCGCTTACCCTCTACGAACTGTTCGACCGCATTCGCCAGCACCGGGACAAGCCCGGACGCAAGCTCGTTCTTCACGCGCTCGGTGTTGACCTGCAGCGACCGGTATGACTCGGCGAGGCGGGAAGCCTCCTGCGCCTGCGCGGTGGTCACGCTGGCCGCCACCTCGCCGGATGCGGCGATCTGCTTCAGCGTCGAAATGAATGACACGCCGCCCTTGCCGAACAGATCCTTCGCCAGCGCTGCCTTGCCGGCGCCGTCTGCGAACTTGTCCAGTTTGAGAGCGATTTCCTCGAGCGCCTGTGCCGGGTCGGTCGCGCTGATCTTCAGGAACGCCAACGCCTTCGCGGTCTTGCTGCTGCCCTCCTCGGCGCCAGCCATGCCGGCCGCGAGCCGTTGAATCGCGTCCTGGAACTTGCCGAACTCCGCGCCGTCGATAGCCGCGATGTTCTTCAGGCGTGACAGAGATTCAACGGTTGAACCGGTCGACTCCGCGAGGTCTTGCAGTTCCTCG
>JANNKR010000242.1:0-8496 GCA_031396395.1 Betaproteobacteria bacterium | reverse complement strand
CCCTGCTTATGGCCGCCGCCGATCCTGACACGGTCGTTCTCGGTTGCGACGTGTTCCTGCATGACGATGGTATCGCAGCCGGGAGGGACCACTCCGCCGGTCATGATGCGTACGCAGTCGCCCGGGTTCAGCTTGCCCTGGTATGGAACGCCAGCGAACGAGTTACCGGCAACCCTGAGGGTAACTTTGGAGTCAGGCTTCAGATCGGCAAAACGCACCGCATAGCCGTCCATCGCGGAATTGTCATGCGACGGCACGTCGAGCGGGGAAACCACGTCCTCGGCCAGTACGCGGCCGAGCGCGGCGCGGATATTCAGCATTTCGACCGCGGACACCGGCGCCAGAAAACGCGCAATGAACTCGCGCGCCTGCCGGGCTACAGCGCGCCCGCCACTCACGCGCCGCAGCGCGTCGCCGACGCATTCGGCGATACGCAGGCGGCGTTCCGGTAGAATCCCGGGTTGCCGAACCCGCTATGCCGATTTCCGAGGTTGCCATGAACGATAGACCGCTATCCATACGCGACGCGAGCTGCGCCGACGATTACGATCCCGATTCGATGCCGGTCGACCGCGCGCGCGCACTGATCCGCGAATTTCTGACGCCGGTCGGCGCGATCGAGCGCGTGCATGTGCGGCAGGCGCTGGATCGCGTGCTGGCCCAGGACGTCGTCTCGCCGCTCGCCGTGCCGGGACACGACAACTCCGCCATGGATGGCTGGGCCGTGCGCTTCGCCGACCTTGCGCCGGACACCGAAACCTCGCTGCGCCGCGTCGGCGTCTCGTTTGCCGGCAAGCCGTATGCAGGCGCGATCAGTGCAGGCGAAGCCGTACGCATCTTCACGGGTGGCGTGATGCCGCCCGGCGCGGACACCGTGGTGATGCAGGAGCGGGCGACCGAAATTGACGGCGGCGTGCGCGTTCATCCGGGCGCGATCACCAAAGCGGGCCAGAACCGGCGCTTCGCCGGCGAAGATCTGCAGGCCGGCCAGGTCGTGTTCCGGCGCGGACAGGCATTGCGTCCGGCTGAGATCGGCATGCTCGCATCGCTGGGCATCAACGAGGTCGGCGTCTATCGTCGCCTGCGCGTCGCGTTCTTTTCCACGGGCGACGAACTGCGCTCGATCGGGACGACGCTGGCGGAAGGCGAGATCTACGACAGCAATCGCTACACCCTGTTCGGCATGCTGACGCGCCTCAATTGCGAGCCGCTGGACATGGGCGTGGTGCCCGATATACCGGAGGCGCTGGAAGCGGCCTTTGCAACGGCGGCCGCCAGCGCCGACGTGGTGATCACCTCCGGCGGGGTCTCGGTGGGCGAGGCGGATTTCGTGAAGGACCTGCTCGATCGGCTCGGTGAAGTGCTGTTCTGGAAGATCGCGATGAAGCCGGGCCGCCCGCTGGCGTATGGCCGCATCGGCTCCGCGCAGTTCTTCGGACTGCCGGGCAACCCGGTGTCGGTGATGGTCACGTTCTATCAGTTCGTCCGCGACGCGCTGCTGGTGTTGCAGGGGCGTACCGACGTTTTGCCACAGCCGCTGTTCAAGGCGCGCCTCGCGGTGCCGATCCGCAAGGCGCCCGGGCGCACCGAATTCCAGCGCGGGATTCTCGCGCTCGGTGCCGACGGTACCTGGTCGGTGCGCACCACGGGCGACCAGGGCTCCGGGATTCTCTCCTCGATGTCGCAGGCCAATTGCTTCATCGTGCTGAGTACGGATACCGGCAACGTGGCGGCTGGTGAGGACGTGAATGTGCAATTGCTGGAAGGCCTGATCTGACGGAGCCGTTGCATCCCGCAAGACGGCTGCGTCGCCTGCAAGCGATGTGCAGGTCATGGCACCGCGAAGACGATTGACGCGACCGGGTGATGCCTGCGAAGATATGTCCGGGGGTCACCGCAGACGCCCCGCCGCATTGATGGCCCATCGGGCATCCAAGTTCTGCTTCGTTGTCGCGGCATGCGACAGGAGGCAACTGGAATGACACCCGAAACCGCACTGACCAACCCCCAGCTCGTCGAATTGCTCCGGCAGTGGCCGCCGCCCACGCTCGTGGACGTGCGGCGCGTGCCTGCGTTCGAACGCGATCCACAGATGATTCCCGGGGCCATCCGCCGTGCACCCGAGGATATCGACGTCTGGGCCCAGGCGCTTGACCCGTGGCGCGCCGTCGTCGCCTACTGCGTGCACGGCCACGAGGTGTCGCAGAACGCGGTGGCCGCGCTGCGCGCCAGGGGCTTCGCCGCGCAGCATCTCGTCGAAGGTATCGAGGGCTGGAAGAAGGACGGCCATGTCGTCGTGCCCTACGCCGCCCCGACGCAATGGGTGACCCGCGCGCGACCGAAGATCGACCGCATCGCGTGCCCGTGGCTGGTGCGGCGGTTCATCGATCCCGACGCGATCTTCCACTACGTTGCGCCGGCGGAAGTGCGCGGCTTCGCGCAGGCCCATGGCGCCGTCGCCTACGACGTGCCCGACGTCGACTACACGCACGTGGGAGATCACTGCAGCTTCGATGCGTTCATCGCGCGGCACGCGCTGCACGACCCGGCGCTGGCCGCGCTCGCGCAAATTGTTCGCGCCGCCGATACCGGCGTACCCGGGCAGGCACCTGCTGCCGGCGGATTGCTGGCGATTTCGCTGGGCCTTTCCGCGATGATCCAGGACGACCACGCGATGCTGCGCTGGGGCCTGCTGACGTACGACGCCCTGTTTGCATGGTGTCGTGGCCAGCAGTTCGAGCAGCACGGCTGGCATCCCGAGGTCCTGCGTGCAGCCGCGGGAGGATAGCGCGGCGCCGATGACGAGCGGATCGTCGCCGGCGCGCGCAGCGCCGGCGGCGCCCACGCGGGCCGAGGCGTTTGCGTACTGGCTGCGCCTCGGCTGCATCAGCTTCGGTGGTCCCGCCGGGCAGATCGCGTTGATGCACCGCGAACTGGTCGATGAGAAGCGCTGGATCTCCGAGCGCCGGTTCCTGCACGCGCTCAACTACTGCATGGTGCTGCCGGGACCGGAGGCGCAGCAACTTGCCACGTACATCGGCTGGCTGCTGCATCGGACCTGGGGCGGGATCGTCGCCGGCGTGCTGTTCGTGCTGCCGTCGCTCTTCGTGCTCATCGCGTTGTCGTGGCTGTACATGGCCTTCGGCGACGTTCCCGCCGTCGCGGCTTTTCTGGCGGGCGTGAAGCCGGCCGTGGTCGCGATCGTGCTGCAGGCCGCGTGGCGCATCGGCGCGCGCGCGCTCAAGCATCCGGCGCTGTGGGTGATCGCGGCGGTCGCGTTCGTCGCCATATTTGCGCTGGACGTCCCGTTCCCGGCCATCGTGCTGGGCGCCGCGGTCATTGGATACATCGGCGGCCGCCTCGCACCCGGCGTGTTCGCGCTCGGCGGGAAGCATGCGGCGGCCACCGCGGCGGCGGGCCCGGCGGTGATCGGCGACGATACGCCGGTCCCGCCGCATGCGCGCTTTCGCTGGCCGCGCTTCGCCGCGACGGTCCTGATCTTCCTCGGTCTGTGGTGTGCCGCCATGGCCGTGGTGTGGCTCGCGGGCGGCGGCTCGTCACCTTTGCTCGACATGGCGTGGTTCTTCACCAAGGCCGCGTTGCTCACGTTCGGCGGTGCGTATGCGGTGCTGCCCTACGTGTACCAGGGCGCGGTGGAGTCCTTCGGCTGGCTTTCGCCGGCGCAGATGATCGATGGACTTGCGCTGGGCGAAACCACGCCCGGGCCGTTGATCATGGTCGTCGCCTTCGTCGGCTTCGTCGGCGGCTGGACCAAGGCGCTGTTCGGCGCCGCGCTATTGCCCGTGGCAGGCATCGTTGCCGCGTGCGTGGTGACGTTCTTCACGTTCCTGCCGTCGTTCCTGTTCATCCTTGCGGGTGGTCCGCTGATCGAGTCCACGCGCGACGAACTGCGGCTGTCGGCGCCGTTGACCGCAGTAACGGCTGCGGTCGTCGGTGTGATCGTCAATCTGGCCGCGTTCTTCGCGTGGCACGTGTTCTGGCCCGCAGGCTGGAACACGGCGAAGCTTGCTGGCGGCATCGATGCGATCGGGGTGGCGATCGCGATCGCCGCGGCCATCGCCCTCTTTCGCTACAAAGCGGGCGTGATCCGCGTGATCCTGGCGTGCGGCGCGCTGGGACTGGCCGCTGCGGGGTTGCGCTAGCCGCGAACGCGCTGCGACGTCATCTTGTGTTCGAGGGCGCGGGCTTCGCACCAGACCTCGGTGATCCAGGTCGCGGCAAACAGCGAGCGCTGCCACAGCGGCGTGACGTAGAGCTGCACGAACGACGGGCGCACGACAGGCGCACGGTGAAGCGAAGGGATGGTTGTCGAATGGGTCATGGATGTATTCCCCTAAGCGCGAAGTCCCGGGGTCGGCCCTGCGGGTGACGCGTGGGCATCCGGCTTCGTACACTTGCAAGATAGGTCCAACCGCCCGCCATTGCCAATCGTCAATTTGGATGGCAGAGATCAGCCCGGCTGATCCCGGCGACGACCGATTGCGAAGGCCCCTGCGGGCCGTTCAGGCGATGCTCCAGCGATGCCCGCACTTCCGGCATTGCACGTGCAGGGTACAGCCCGCCACCGCCTCCGGGTTGTTGTCGGCATGGTCCACCGCAAAGCGCCCATAGGTACTGCAGGAGGAACAAGTCGCGCGACCGGCCAGATACTCCGCGCGTGCCAGCAGAAACGTGAACTGCTTCCAGGCAAAGAGCGTGAGCGCGCCGCCGGCTGCCCCTACGATCAGGAGGGTTGCAAGACCACTTACGGACTGGCGGAAGTCGATCAACTCGAGCGCAACGGCCATCATGATCAGCGCCAGCAGGCCCGTCACGAGGTAGGCATGGCCCTCGATCAGCTGGCGCTCATGCCAGCGGCGGAAGCCGCGGCGGCGAATCGCATCGGGCAGTTCCATCGCGTCTCCTCGCGGTGTCATCGAGTCTACGCTCGGCATGTCCACGCAGCAACGTGACGAGGACTGCCGTGCGGGGTCCCCGGCGCCCGGTATCATGCGGGTTGGCAACACGCATTGGCGACTCGACGATGTCCTCGCTTCAGCACCTGCTCGACAAGAATCACCGCTGGGCCAAAGCCGTGGCGGCCCGCGAACCGGACTTCTTCCGCCAGCTGGTCGAACAGCAATCGCCCCGCTATCTCTGGATCGGCTGCTCGGACAGCCGCGTACCCGCCAACGAGATCGTCGATCTGCTTCCCGGCGAGCTGTTCGTCCATCGCAACGTGGCCAATGTGGTCGTGCACACGGACTTGAACTGCCTGTCGGTGCTGCAGTACGCGGTCGACGTGCTGAAAGTGGAGCACGTGATCGTGGTCGGTCACTATGGCTGCGGCGGCGTGCGGGCCGCATGGCAGGCAAAACCGCTCGGCCTCGTCGACAACTGGCTGCGGCATGTCCAGGACGTCGCGGAGCGGCACCGCGAGATGCTGGTGAGCCTGCCGGACGAGGCAACCATCACCGATCGCCTGTGCGAGCTCAACGTCATCGAGCAGGTGCGGCACGTGGCGCGGACCACGATCGTGCAGGACGCGTGGACACGCGGCCAGGCGCTGACTTTGCATGGATGGATCTACGCGCTGGGCAACGGACTGGTCACCGACCTGAAGGTTACGGCGGAGAACCAGGACTTGCTGGAGGCGAGTTGCGTGAGTGTCATTGCGCGCTATGGCACGGCCTCGAACATCCCGTAACCGCGTCCCTTGATCCACCTCGACGCGGTCGGAAAACAGTTTGCGGGGCCTCGTCCGCGCGTGGTGTTGCACGATGTCAACCTCGATGTGCGCCCCGGCGAAATGGTCGCGATTCGCGGGGAGTCCGGCAGCGGCAAGTCCACCCTTCTCAACATCATTGCCGGCCTGGAACGGCCCGACGCCGGAGCCGTCAGGGTGGACGGCGTGGCGCTGGCCACGCTCGACGACGACGCCTTGACCGCGTTTCGTCGAACCCGGGTCGGGTTCGTGTTCCAGGCCTTTCACGTGCTGCCCTACCTGACGGTGGCGCAGAACGTCGCCCTGCCACTCACGCTCGACGGCCAGTGCGACACGGCTGCGGTCGAGCGGGTGCGGACCATGCTGGAAAGCGTCGGCCTCGCTGATCGCGCCGACAGTCCACCGCGCGAGCTGTCCGGGGGCGAGTTGCAGCGCGTGGCCATCGCCCGCGCGCTGGTCCATCGGCCGGCGATTGTCCTGGCCGACGAACCCACGGGCAATCTCGACCCGGACAGCGCCGCGGGAGTGATCTCGTTGTTGCGCGAACGCATGGCCGCGCAAGGCGCGTGCGGCGTCCTCGTCACCCACTCCGTGGAAGCGGCACAGCGCGCCGACCGCATCTTCACGTTGCGCACCGGGACGCTGGCGCTGGTGCCCGGCCCATTCCGATGAACCTGGCACTGGGGCGCGCGGTCCTTGGCGGCGCGCTGGGACGGCATCGTGGACGACTGGCGCTGGCCACCCTTGCGATCGCCCTGGGCGTGGCGCTGGGTTTTGCAGTGGCGGTGATCAATGCAACCGCAGTGGGCGAATTCGAAAGTGGCATGCGTACGATGGCGGGCGCCGCCGATCTCGAAATCCGCGGCGGTCGTGGCGGCTTCGAAGAGTCGCTGTTCGCCCGCGTCGCGCGCGATCCCGGCGTGGCGGTCGCCAGTCCGGTCGTGGAGGTCGACGCCCGGATCGGCGGCCGCGATGATGCGTTGCGCATCGACGGCATCGACGCGTTTCGCGCGGCATTGGTGACGCCGGCGCTGATCGGCACTGCCGCGGACGCGCTCGACCTGCTGCGCCCCGGTAACGTATTCGTGACGCCGGCGGCGCTCGTCGCGCTGGGCAAGGTCGAGGGTGATGCGCTGGTGGTGCAGGTGGGCCAGCGCGAGGTCACGCTGCGGATCGCGGGCATGCTTCCGGCCGCACGCGCGCAGCGCCATGGCGCCATGGACATCGCCGCCGCGCAGGATCTTTTCGCGCGCGGCGGCACGCTGTCGCGCATCGACCTCCGGCTGCATCCCGGCGCTGATGTGCAGGAGGTTCGCCGTCGCCTTGCCAATGAACTGCCCGCTGGCACCAGCGTCGCGGCGCCTGCCGACAACGCGTCGACGATGGCACGGATGACGCGCGCGTATCGCGTCAATCTCAATGTGCTCGCCCTGGTGGCGCTGTTCACAGGCGGACTGCTGGTGTTCTCGACGCAGGCGTTGTCGGTGGTGCGCCGGCGCGCGCAATTTGCGCTGCTGCGCACGCTGGGTCTCTCGGGCGGGGCCTTGCAGCGCTGGATCCTGGTGGAAGGTGCTCTGCTGGGAGCCCTCGGCAGCGCGCTGGGCATCGCCGGCGGCCTGGTGCTGGCGGGCACCGCGATGCGCTTTCTCGGCGCCGATCTGGGTGCCGGCTTTTTCCGCGGCGAACTGCCGCAACTGGTGCTCGAGCCCGTCGCCGCGCTCGCTTTCGCAGGGCTGGGTATTGCCTTCGCGGTTCTGGGAAGTCTCCTGCCTGCGCGCGACGCGGCGCAGGCGGCACCGGCTGCTGCGCTGAAGGCAGGTGACGAGGAGACTGCATTTGCACGACTGCGCCATCCCGGCATCGGGGTCGCGCTGCTCGTCGCGGGCGCACTGGCCACGCTCGTCCCGCCGCTCGGCGGCTTGCCACTCGCCGGGTATGCGGCCATCGCGCTGCTCCTCGTTGGCACGTTGCTGCTGTTGCCGCAGATCGCGGCGTGGATCCTGACCCACCTGCCAACGCCGCGTTCCGTCACTGCCGGCCTCGCGCTGCTGCAACTGCGCGGCGCGCCGGGAGCGGCGACCGTCAGCCTCGCCACCACCGTCGCGAGCGTTTCGCTGATGGTCTCGATGGCGATCATGGTCGCGTCGTTTCGCACATCGCTCGATGACTGGCTCGAGCGCATCCTGCCGGCGGATGTCTACGTTCGCGCGGGCACGGCGGGCGATACCGCGTGGTTCACTGCGGCCGAGCAGGCTGCGTTGCGCGGCATCACGGGTGTCGCGCGCATCGACTTCCTCCGTGTGCAAAGCGTGGTGCTCGATCCCCGGCGACCGCGCTTGGCGTTGCTGGCGCGCGATCTGCCGGCGACCGATACGGCGCTCGCGCTGCCGCTGGTCGACGACGCGGTGTTCGTCCCGCCCGATGGTCCGCCCGCAGCCTGGCTCAGCGAAGCCGCAGCCGATCTCCTCGCAATTGCCCCGGGCGCGACGGTGCAAATTCCACTGGCAGGTCGCCTGCATCCGTTTGTCGTCGCCGGCATCTGGCGTGACTATGCGCGCCAGCAAGGGGCCATCGTGATCGATCGCGCCCTCTACGCGCGCCTTACCGGCGACACGCTGGCCAACGATGCTGCGGTGTGGCTGAAACCGGGCGTGTCCATGGCGGACTTCCGGTCCCGCCTCGATGCCGCGTGGCCCGAGGCATCGCGGCTCGAATTGGCAACGCCTGGAGAAATCCGCACGCTTTCGCTGCGCGTCTTCGACCGGACGTTT
>JANNKR010000238.1:0-7399 GCA_031396395.1 Betaproteobacteria bacterium | reverse complement strand
GCTTCAGCCTCGCGGGGATCTCGCCACGCGTCGGGTCGCGAGGCTGAAGCCTCGCCTACGGGGTTCCAGACATTCGCGTCGAGCGGCCCGCCGCGCATGGGTTCCAGACATTCGCGTCGAGCGGCCCGCCGCGCGTGGGTTTCAGACATTCGCGTCAAGCGACCCGCCGCGCGTGGGTTCCAGACATTCGCATCAAGCGGCCCGCCGCGCGTGAGTATGCATCGGCAATTGCTGCTCGGCCAGCGTCACCCAATAACTCGCCCCGATCTGCAACGCATCGTCGTTGAAATCGTAATGCGGGTTATGCAGGTTGGGCGTGCCGGGCCCGCGTCCGCCGCCCAGCCATATGTAGCAGCCGGGTTTCTTCTGCAGCATGAACGCGAAATCCTCGGAGCCCATCGACGGCGTCGGATTGGTGTCGACATTTTCGGCACCGACCAGCGCCGTGGCCGCGGCCAGTGCGTGCTGCGTCTCCGTGGCCGTGTTGATCGTGGCGGGATAGCGGCGCTCGTAGCGGAGCGTGGCGCCCATGTCGAACGTCGCGGCAAGACCCGCCACGATCTCGCGCATCCGCTTCTCGATCAGGTCCTGGATGGCCGGCTGGAACGAGCGCACGGTGCCGCGCAGCACGACCTCCTGTGGGATCACGTTCCACGTGTCGCCGCCGTGCACCTGCGTGACGCTGACCACGCCGGCCTCAAGCGGATGAATGTTGCGCGCGACGATCGTCTGCAGCGCATTGATCACGTGCGCGGCAAACGGCATCGGATCGCGGCCGAGGTGCGGCATGGCGGCATGCCCGCCGCGACCGGTGGCGATGATCTCGAAGATGTCGTAGGCGCCCATCAACGGGCCTTCGCGCAGCGCGATCCTGCCCGCGGGCATCTCGGGCCAGTTGTGCATGCCGTACACGGCCTGCATCGGAAAGCGCTCGAAGAGTCCTTCCTCCACCATCACGCGCCCGCCGCCTTCGTTCTCCTCAGCCGGCTGGAAGATGAAATACACTGTGCCATCGAAGTTGCGCCGCTGCGCCATCGCCTGCGCGGCGCCCAGCAGCATCGTCGTGTGGCCATCGTGGCCGCACGCGTGCATCTTGCCTTCATTCAAGGACGCATGAGGCGCGCCCGTCTTCTCGTGGATGTGCAACGCGTCGAGGTCGGCGCGCAGGCCTACACCGACGTTCGAGGAACCATGCCGCAACACGCCCACGACGCCGGTCTTCGCGATGCCGGCATGAACCTCAAGGCCGAACGACCGCAGCTTGTCCGCCACGAACGCGCTGGTCGCGGTCTCCTCGAATGCGGTTTCCGGATGGGCATGGATGTGATGCCGCCATTGGCGCATCTGGGGGTCGAGGGCGGCGATTTCGGGCAGGATGGGCATGGTGGATGGCCTGTCGGGGCGGGCGGAAAGCCATCCTAGCGCATCCGGTAGAATTGAGGGCTGCCCGCCATGAGTTCTCCCCTCTACGACCTCCTTGTGATCGGCGGCGGCATCAACGGCGCCGGAGTCGCGCGTGACGCCGCCGGCCGTGGCCTGTGCGTACTGCTGGCCGAGCAGAACGATCTCGCCTCCGCCACGTCGTCGTGGAGCACCAAGCTGATCCACGGCGGCCTGCGCTACCTCGAGCATTACGAGTTCCGCCTGGTCGGCGAATCGCTCGCCGAGCGCGAGGTGCTGCTCGCCAATGCGCCGCACATCGTCGAACCACTGTCCTTCGTGCTGCCGCACGAGCGGCATTTGCGGCCGGGCTGGATGATCCGCATCGGATTGTTTCTCTACGATCATCTCGACGGCAAGATGACGCTGCCCAAGTCCTTCGGCGTGAAGCTCGCGGGCAGCCGCTGGGGGGCGGGACTCAAGCACAAGTTCAAGAAAGGCTTCGTCTACGCGGACGCGCGTGTGGACGATGCGCGGCTGGTGGTGCTGAACGTGCTCGACGCGGCGGCCAAGGGTGCGGACATCCGCGTGCAGACCACGGTCACCGGTGCGCAACGGGATGGCGGCGTCTGGCGCGTGTCGCTTCGCGCGACCGATGGCACGGTCACCGAGGTCACCGCACGCGCGCTGATCAACGCGGCCGGGCCATGGGTGAAGCGCGTGCAGGACAGCGTCAGCACTTCACCGGCCAACGAGAACGTGCGGCACATCAAGGGCAGCCACATCGTCGTGCCGCGCGTGCACGACGAGGCGCATGCGTACATCCTGCAGAACGCGGATAACCGGATCGTGTTCGTGATCCCCTATCAGGAACACTATTCGCTGATCGGCACCACCGATGTGCCGGTCGAATCCTTCGAGCAACCGGCCATTTCCACGGACGAGACCGGGTATCTGCTGGCGCTGGCCAACACCTATCTCGAGAATCCGCTCACGGCGTCCGACGTCGTCTGGAGCTACAGCGGTGTGCGTCCGTTGTATGACGATGGCACCGACGACCCTTCCGCCATCACGCGCGACTACGTGTTGAAGGTGGATGCGTTGCCGGGCGAGCCTGGCCCGGAGCGCGCGCCGGTGCTGTCGATCTTCGGCGGCAAGATCACCACCTACCGCAAGCTCGCTGAATCCGTACTCACCACGTTGGCGCCCTATTTCCCGGGGCTCAAGCCCGCGTGGACGCGGACCGCGCCGATGCCCGGCGGCGACCTGCCGAACGGGGACCGCAATGCCTGGTTTGCCGAGTTGTGCCGGCGGTATCCGGCGTTGCCGGCGCCATTGCTGCGGGCGCTGGCGCAGCGGCACGGCACGCGCGCGGTGCGCATCCTTGGTGACGCGCAGAGCATCGACGACCTCGGTCAACATTTCGGCGCGCAACTCACTGCGCGCGAAGTCGATTACCTGTTGGCCGAGGAATGGGCGTGCACCGCCGACGACGTGTTGTGGCGCCGGACCAAATGCGGGCTGCCGATGACGCCCGCGCAGCGCGAGGCCGTCGCTACTTACATTGCGAGTCGCACATGAAACGTGTTTGTCTATTCTGCGGTTCCAGTGCCGGCGCGCAGCCGGTGTACGCGGCGGCTGCCGCAGCATTCGGCCGCGCCCTCGCCACGCGCGGGCTGTGCCTGGTCTACGGTGGCGGCAGTGTCGGCCTGATGCAGATCGCCGCGCAGGCCACGCTTGACGCCGGCGGCGAGGTCATCGGCGTGATCACCGAGCAGCTGATGGTGCGCGAGGTGGGCCACCCCGGCCTGACGCAGCTCGAGATCGTGCCGACGATGCACGAGCGCAAGATGCGGATGGCCACGCACGCCGATGCCTTCGTTGCGCTGCCAGGGGGCTTCGGTACCCTCGACGAACTGTGCGAGATGGCCACGTGGGACCAGCTGGGCATCCACGCCAAGCCGCTGGTGCTGATCAATGTGGACGGTTATTACGATGGCTTCCTGCTGCAGCTGGATCGCGCAGTGGCGGACCGGTTCCTGCGCCCCGAACATCGCGCGATGCTGGCGGTGGTCGACACCGTCGAGGGCGCCTTCGATGCATTGGCCGCATGGCACGCGCCGGAGGTGCCGCAGTGGCTGCTGCAGGGCTCGCCCAAACCGTGAGCCTGCAGCCGCTGGCCGCGATGCCGCTGGCGGCGCGTCGCAGCATCCGCGGCGTGCTGGCCGACATCGACGACACGATCACCACGCACGGGCATCTCACGCCGGAGGCCTACGCCGCGCTGGCGCGCCTGCGCGCGGCCGGCATGCTCGTGATCCCGATCACCGGTCGTCCGGCGGGCTGGTGCGATCACATCGCGCGGATGTGGCCGGTGGATGCGGTGGTGGGCGAAAACGGGGCGTTCTACATGCGCTACGACGCGGTCCGGCGCGCACTCGTTCGACGCTTCGTCGCGGACGCGGCCGCACGGGCCGGACAGCGCTTGCGGCTGGCCGCTATCGGCGCGCGGATTCTCGCGGCAATGCCCGGCACCGCGCTGGCGTCCGACCAGCAGTATCGCGAATGCGACCTCGCCATCGATTTCTGCGAGGACGTGCCAGCGTTGCCGCGCGCTGAGGTCGATCGCATCGTGGCCATGATGCAGGCGGCGGGACTCAACGCCAAGGTGAGTTCCATTCATGTCAACGGCTGGTTCGGCGATTACGACAAGCTGGGCATGACGCGCACGCTGCTGGCGGAAGCCTTCGGCATCGATCTCGACGCCGAGCGCGAGCGCTTCGTGTACGTGGGCGATTCACCCAACGATGCGCCGATGTTCGGGTTCTTCCCCAACGCCGTGGGCGTAGCCAATGTGATGCCGTTGCTCGACCGCATTGCGACGCCGCCCGCGTATGTCACGGTGGGCGAAGGTGGCGCCGGGTTCGTCGAGGTGGCCGACCTGCTTGTAAATCGGTAGGTAGGCGAGGCTTCAGCCTCGCGGGCAGTCCCGTTGGCCGCACTTCAGCCTCGCGGGCAGTCCCGTTGGCCGCACTTCAGCCTCGCGGGCAGTCCCGTTGGCCGCACTGCGCGAGGCTGAAGCCTCGCCTACAGGGTCCTCCAGCATTTCGCAACGATTCCGTTTGACGCCGGCGCCAACCTCCGCAAGACTCGCACCGATGACCATCCAACTCTCTCCCTTCCGCCAGCGCCTGGCCCGCAACGAATTGCTGACCGGCACGATGGTGTTCGAGTTCTTCACGCCCGGCATCGCGCAACTCACGCGTGAGGCCGGCGCCGACTTCATCCTGTACGACATGGAGCACAGTGGCGCCGACATCGAGACGATCAAGGCGCAGGTGGCGCACTGTCGCGGCCTTCCGATCACGCCGCTGGTGCGCGTGCCGGTCGGTGAATATCACTTCATCGCGCGGGTGCTCGATGCCGGGGCGCACGGCATCATGGTGCCGATGGTCGAGTCGGTGGAGCAGGCACGACATATCGTTTCTTGTTCGCAGTATCCGCCGGTGGGCCGCCGTGGCGCGGCGTTCGGCATGGCGCACGACGACTACCGCGCAGGGGCGCCCGACGAGAAGATCGCCGCCGCGCGCGCGCGCACGGTAATGATCGCGCTGATCGAAACCCCGGATGGTGTCGCCAACGCGGAAGCCATCGCCGCCGTCCCCGGCATCGACATGCTGTGGCTCGGCCATTTCGACCTGACCAATTTCATGGGCATCCCCGGGCAGTTCGATCATCCCGAATACCTCGCCAACGTGAAACACATCGTGGCCGCAGCGCGCAAGCACGGCAAGCCCGCGGGCTTTCTTGCGCTGGATGACGCCTGGGCCACCCGGTATCACGCGTTCGGCTTTCGCGTCCTGGCCTACGGTCTCGACTCGCAGCTCTACAAGACCGGCCTCGCGGCTGGGCTCGCCCATCTGCGCGGGCTCGGCTAGTTGCAGCGCCGTTCCCACACCAATCCTGGACTACGGGTGCCATCGCCATGACCGCCAAACTTCGCGTGGGCGTGACGCCCGACCTTCTCACCAGCACCGGCGTGCCCTCCTTCGGCGAGGCGCCGCTGGCGCTGCTCAACGACTGCGCCGTGCTGGAGTGGGAGTACCTGCCCGCCGCGGCCGCTGAAATCACCCCGGACGTTGCGGCTGCCTACGACGTGCTCTACGTCAATTCGCCCCGGGTGACCGCCGCCACGGTGAGTCGCGCGGATTGCCGGGTGAAGATGATCGCGCGGCACGGCGTGGGCTACGATTCCGTCGAGGTCCCCGCGCTCACGCGCGCCGGCATCGTGCTGACCAACACGCCGATCGCCATCCGCCGGCCCGTCGCCACGATGGCGATGACCTTCGTCCTGGCCCTGGCGCAGAAGCTCTTCGCCAAGGACCAGCTGACGCGCACCGGCGGTTGGAACCGCCGCAACGATTTCATGGGCCGCGGGCTGACCGGTCGCACGATCGGTCTGGTGGGCTTCGGCGGCATCGGCCGCGAGACGGTGGGACTGGCGCGCGCTTTCGACCTGCAGGTCCTGGCCGCCGACCCCTTTGCCGCGGCAACGGATGTGGCCCAGGCGGGCGCGCAACTCGTGCCGCTCGACGACCTGATGCGGCGCGCCGATTTTGTGATCGTGTCGTGCCTCCTGGATGCAAGTACCCGTCACCTGATCAACGCGCCACGCCTGGCGCTTATGCAGAAGACCGCGTACCTGATCAATGTCGCGCGCGGCCCGATCGTGGACGAAGCGGCGCTGATTGCAGCGCTGCGCAGCGGCACGATTGCGGGTGCCGCGCTGGACGTGTTCGAGCAGGAACCAGTGGCGCCCGACAATCCCCTGCTGACGATGGACAACGTGATCGTCACGCCGCATTCGCTGTGCTGGACCGACGAATGCTTCGACGCCATTGCCCGCGCGGGCCTGGGCAGCGTGGTCGATTTCGTGATGCGCAAGGTACCAGTGTCAGTGGTCAACCGCGAGGTGCTGGCCCACTCCGCCGTGGCCGCGTGGTTCACGAAGGCAGGCTAGCTACTTCCGTTTCGCCAGCGCGGCGGCGCCGGCAAACTTGGCATCCTTGCCCAGCGCCTCCTCGATCCGCAGCACTTCATTCCACTTGGCCATCCGTTCGCTGCGCGCGAACGAGCCGACCTTCAGCTGGCCGGCGTTCCAGCCCACGGCCATGTGCGCGATGGCGACGTCTTCCGACTCGCCGGAGCGCGCAGACACGATGGTGCCGAAGCCTGCGGATTTGCCGGCGTCGAGTGCAGCCTTGGTTTCCGTCAGCGTGCCGGCCTGGTTCACCTTGATCAGCACGGCGTTGCATGCATCGTCGAGCTTGGCTTCCGCCACGCGCAAGGCGCTGGTGGTGAGATAGTCGTCGCCGATGATCTGCACGCGATGGCCCGCCGCGCGGTTGAATTCCATCCACGCCACGCGATCGTCCTCGGCGAAGGGATCCTCGATCGACACGATCGGATACTTGTCGAGCCAGCGCAGCAGCATCTCGGACATGCCATCGCGATCGAGCTCCTGCTGGTCCAGCGCAAGCGTGTAGCGGCCGTCGCGGCCGAACTCGGAGGCGGCGATGTCGAGCGAGATGGCGGCATCGCTGCCGGGATGGCACCCGGCCCGCTCGATCGCGCGCACGGTCATCTCGAGGGCCTCTTCGTTGGACGCGAACTGCGGCCAGTAGCCGCCCTCGTCCGCCACGCCTGAGAGCTTGCCCGCCTCCTGCATCAGCGTGCCGGCCGCGCGATAGATCTCGGCCACCATCGTGATGGCGTCGCTGAAGGTCCAGGCGCCGATGGGCATCACCATCAGGTCCTGGATGTCGATGCGCCGGCCGGCGTGCGCGCCGCCACCGAAGATCTGGACCTCGGGCAACGGCAGCGACACCGGTTCATCGCCGGCCAGGTACATCCACAGCGGCATGTCGTGCGCCGTGGCCGCAGCCTGCGCCACGGCCAGCGAAATGGCCACGAGCGCGTTGCCGCCCATGCCGGCCTTGTTCGGCGTGCCATCCACTTC
>JANNKR010000226.1:0-10649 GCA_031396395.1 Betaproteobacteria bacterium | reverse complement strand
ACCGGATCGGCTTCGCCGAAGAGCGATCGCGCGACCGTCTGACCCAGCAGCACGACCTTGGCGGACGCGTCCACGTGCGACTGGTCGAAACCCTTGCCGCTGGCGACTTCCCATTGCCGCGTTTCGAGGTACTCCGGCGTGGTGCCCTGGATCTGGGTCGCCCAGTTGCTGTTGCCGAACACCACCTGGCCGCTGCCACGCAGGATGGGCGCCGCGACCTGGATGCCGGAAACCTCCTTCATCAATGCGTATGCATCATCCTCGGTAATGGTGAGCTGGGTGCCCGATCCCTGCCGTGCGCCGCCGGCGGTGAAGTTGCCCGACAGCACGATGATGAGATTGGAGCCGAGGCTCTTGATCTGGTCCTCGACACGCGCCTGCGCGCCGGCGCCCACGGCGACCATGGCGATCACGGCGCCGACGCCGATGATGATACCGAGCATCGTCAGCGCCGAGCGGAGCTTGTTGACGCGCAATGCAGACAGCGCGACGCGCAGGGTGGCGAGGAAGTTCATGCGACCGCGACCGTATCCTCGGCCCGGCGCGCTTGTAGCGCGGCCGCCGCGTCGGCGGGCGATCTACGCGCGTCCGACACGAGCTTGCCGTCACGGAACGTGAGCAGCCGGGACGCAAAGGCAGCGATGTCCTGCTCGTGCGTGACCACGATGATCGTGAGGCCTTCGTCGCGGTTGAGTTGCTGCAGCAAGGCCATCACTTCGAGGCTGGTCATCGAGTCCAGCGCGCCGGTGGGTTCGTCGGCTAGAATCAATTTGGGTTCGTTGACCAGCGCGCGGGCGATGGCCACACGCTGCTGCTGACCACCCGACAACTGCGCCGGATGATGGTCGGCGCGCGGCAAGGCCCACCTGGTCGAGCTTGTGCAGCGCGCGTTCGCGCCGTTGCGTCACCGGTACGCCGCCATAAAGGAGAGGCAATTCGACGTTGGCCAGTGCGGTGGTGCGAGGCAGCAGGTTGAACTGCTGGAACACGAAGCCGATGGAGCGGTTGCGAATGCCGGCCAGCGCATCCCGGGAAAGTCCGGCCACAGCATCCCCATTGAAGCGGTAATCGCCGGACGTCGGAACATCGAGGCAGCCGATCAGGTTCATGAACGTCGACTTGCCGGACCCGGACGGGCCCATCACCGCGACGAACTCGCCTTCCGCGACGTCAATCGACACGCCGGCAAGCGCGCGCACCTCGGTCTCGCCAAGCTGGTAGGTCTTGCTGAGTTGCCTGGTTTCGATGAGAGACATCGCGTGTTCGGGTCAGAACGGCAGCCGCGGCGCACCGCCTGCCGGCGCGGATTTGGTGGCCATCCCCGCGGTGACGATCCCCACGATCACTTCAGTACCTTCCTTCGCTTCGCCGCTCACGACCTCGGTGGCGTTGCCATCGGTGAGCCCGAGGCGCAGGCGGACCTCCATCGGCTTGCCGTCGGGAGCCGCGACAAAAACGCGGCCGCTGCCGGCTGCCGCACGCCCGGTTTCGGCGGCAACGATTTCGGCGTAGAGCTTCTGCTGGTCGGCGTTGAGCATCGAGTTGATCTTCTGGCGGACGTCGGCGCGCAATCGGTCGCTACGCACGCGCCGGTCCGCTTCCGGGACTTCGCGCAATTCGGCCATCTTCCCGCGCAGTTCGGCAAAAATCTCATCCAGACGCGCCTGCTGGCTGGCATCGAGCTTGAGATCGGTGACCAGTTTCTGCCGGCGCGCCTGTGCGTCGCCGCCGCCGGCAGGGCCGGCTGCGGTGGCCGGCGCCGCATCGTCCTTCGCGGCCGTGGCGCCTGCCGGGCGCCAGCGCAGTGCCGCGTTGGGCACCTTCAATACACTGTCGCGACTTTCCGCAGTGATGCGCACGTTGGCGGTCATGCCGGGCACCAGCAACAGGTTGGCATTGGGCGTCTCGACCACGACCGTGTAGGTCACCACGTTCTGCACCGTCTGTGCGGCCTTGCGGATCTGGCGCACGCGACCTTCGAAGGTGCGTCCAGCGAAGGCGTCCACCGTAAACGTGACGCGCTGTTCGGGCTTGAGCTTGCCGATGTCCGATTCGTCGATCGCGACTTCGACCTGCATGTCGCGCAGATCGCGTGCAATGGTGAAGAGCGTCGGCGTATTGAGGCTGGCAGCCACGGTCTGCCCGGCGTCGATCTGGCGCGAGATCACGATGCCATCCACCGGTGCCGTGATCGCGGTCTTGGCGAGGTCGTTGCGGGCGGCCGCCAGGGCCGCTTCGCGTTGCTTGATCACGGCCGCGGCATTGGCAATCTGGGCTTCGGCCGATTTCGTCTGTGCATCGGCGGTACGAATCGCCTCGTTGAGACCCTGCTCGAGGAACCGGGCTTTCTCGAGATCCGCGCCGGAGATGAAGCCTTTCTCGACCAGCGTCTGCTTGCGTTCGAGATCGCGCCTCGAGTCGTCGTGGGTGATCCTCGCCCGCAACGCCTGCGAGCGCTGGGCGGCGGCGTCGCTTTGCTTCTGCAGCATCGACGTGCGCGCCGCCTCGAGGTCCGCCTCGGCCTGGCGGACGCGGATTTCGTAGGTTTCCGGATCGATGCGCGCCAGCAGGTCGCCCTGTTTGACTGCCGAATTGAAATCGACCTTGAGCTCCTTGATCTGGCCGGAGATCTGCGAACCGACCAGCACCGTGGTGACGGCATTCAACGTACCGGAGGCCGAGACCACCGACGTGATGTTGCCGCGCTCGATCTTCGCCACGCGGAAGTCGGGGGCATTGGTCGACGGACCGAAGGCCCGCCAGGCGGCGTAGGCGGCAAGGCCAACGACGGCGGCGACGAGCAGCGGTACGCCGATGCGGCGCACCGTCGTCACCCGGGCCGTCCGAAGCCCGAGCGTTGCAGTTCGGCCATGTCGGAGCGCAGCTTGCGCAGGCGCGACTCGACGGCGGAGATCTGATAGAAGTCGCCATCTCCGGCCTTGACCGCCAGCTCGAGCTGGTCCACGGCGAGCGGCAGGTTGCCGGCCCACGCGTAGAACTCGCCCTGGTGCTCGTGCTGCTTCAGCCGCATGTTCTGCGCCGCGTACGCGCGCGCCGCGATCTGGTGCAGCAATCCGTCCTCGGGGAAGCGCTTCAACTGGATCTCGACGAAGGCCGAGGCCTCGCCGGGGCGCTTGTCCTTGATCAGGGCCTCGGGATAGTCGTAGATCAATTGCTTCTTGTTGGGATAGCGCAACAGCGCGGCTTCGAATCGCGCCGCTGCTGCGGCGTTGTCGCCGGACTCCATCAGCACATGGCCCGCTATGGCCTCCACCATTGGGTGCGGCGGGGCAATCTTTTCCACGCGCGCGAGCTCGATCCGGGCCCGTGGAATGTCCTTGGCCCGCACCAGCGCGGCGAGGAGGCCGTAGCGCTCGGCGATCTCGTTGTTGTACTGCTTGTCGCGCAATGCGACATCGAAAGCGACCACGGCTTCGCGCGCCGAGCCCTGGTAGCTCTTGAGGAGCGCGCGAACCAGGTGGAAGTCCAGCGGGTCGCTGACCTGCTTGTAGGGCATCCCCTGGGCGCGTGTCTGCGCTTCGGCGATGCGCTCGAACGTGATCGGGTGGGTGCGCAGGTAGGAGGGCGCACTGCCCTCGACGTAGCGGCTGGAGCGCTGCAGGCGCTGCATGAACGCGGCCATGCCGTTGGGATCAAAGCCGGCGGCCACCAGCCGGTTGAAGCCAACGCGGTCGGCCTCGTACTCGTTCTCGCGCGTGAAGTTGAGTTGATTCTGGGCCACCAGCGCCTGCGTGCCGGCGATGGCGGCCGACATCCCCTGGGCGCCGCTCGACCCACCGGCGCGCGCAGCCAGAATGGCCAAGGCAAGCCCTGCCAGCGACAGCAGCATCGAATCCTTCTGCGCCGACACCATCCGCGACATGTGCCGTTGCGTGACGTGCGTGATTTCATGGGCCATCACGCTGGCGAGCTCGGACTCGTTTTGCGCCAGCAGGATGAGGCCGGTGTGGATGCCGATGAACCCGCCCGGCAGCGCAAACGCGTTGATCTGCGCGTCCGGGACCGCGAAGAACTCGAAGTCCTGCTTGGTGTCGGGGGTGCCGTTGACCAGGCGATACCCGAGATCGTTCAGGTAGTCGTTGACCTCGGGGTCATTGAGGTAGGCCCCTGCGGCACGGATCTGACGCACCACCTGCTCCCCTATCTTGCGCTCCTGCGCCGGCGTGAGCGCGACCTGGGATGCATCGCCGAGATCGGGCAGCGGCTGCGCGTGCGCTGTCGGCAGCGGTGCCAGCGGCATCGCGGCAAGCGCGATGGCCAGCGTCAGCGCGACGAAGCGGCGCCTGCGGAGGCAAGGGGTGCGCAAGGTGCGCATCGAGGTGCAATTGGCGTTCAAGCGGGCGAGTGGTTCGAGTCGTGGATGCACATCACAGATGCTAAGATGGTAGCCGCACGATCAAGTTCAACGGAGACCCCGCCGTGGCGCGCGCCCCAACGATCAGGAAACCGGCAGGCGCGGTGCCCGTACTCGCATCCATGACCGCCTCGCGGCGCGTCGCTCGGGGCGCGTCGCTCGGGGCGCCGCGACCGCAAAACCGCATTTTACCCACTTCGACGGGGCCGGTCAGGCTCACATGGTCGACGTCGGGGACAAGAATGTAACCAAACGTCTCGCGCGCGCGGCAGGCCGCATCGTGATGCTGCCGGCGACGCTGGCGCTGATTCGCGCCGGGGACAGCCGGAAAGGCGACGTCCTGGGCGTTGCGCGCATCGCCGCCATCCAGGCGGCCAAACGTACGGCGGACCTCATTCCGCTTTGTCATCCGCTGCCATTGACCCGGGTCGCCGTCGAGTTCGTCGTCGACGCTGACGCGCATGCGATTGCGATCGAGGTCACCGCGGAGACCGTGGCGCGTACCGGCGTGGAGATGGAGGCGCTGACGGCCGCAGCCATCGGGCTCCTGACGATCTACGACATGTGCAAGTCTGCCGATCGCGGCATGCGGATCGACGGCGTGCGGGTCGTCGAGAAATTTGGCGGCAAGTCGGGCCATTTCCACAATCCGTAGCGGTAGCCGCAGGCGAGGCTTCAGCCTCGTATTGTGGTCCCCGCGGCTGAAGCTCCGCTTATGCGATCCGACCGTGGGAGACTGAGGTCTCGCCTTCGGAGGCGGAGCCGGGTGCGGCATCTTGTTGGTCCGGTGGTTGGACCACTTGACCACTATGGGCTCCCCCGCGTAGAGTGCACTCGCGGGTCGCGCGGACCTCACGGCCCCATGGAGGCCACGGCCGCCGCGGCCCATGGAGGAGTGCCCCCGTGCCCTTGCATACGGTCGAACCGCTGCGGCTGTACCGGCAGATCGCCGGCCAGATTGCCGCCCTGATCGACAACGGCGAGTTCGCGTCCGGTACCCGGTTGCCGGCGGAGCGGGAACTCGCGACGTTGCTGGGCGTGTCGCGGACTTCGGTGCGCGAGGCGATCATTTCGCTGGAGATCGGCGGCCGCGTCGAGGTACGCGTGGGTTCGGGCATCTTCGTGGCCGAACCGCGCGCGGCCGACGTGCCCGTCGAAACCGACGAGGGTCCGAGTCCCTTCGACCTGCTGGCCGCCCGCCATCTGATCGAAGGTGAGATCGCGGCCGTCGCCGCACGCCACGCCAGGAAGGCCGACCTCGTCGCCATGCGCAAGACGGTCGACCGCATGCGCGATCACGCCACCGACTTCACCAAGCGTGATGCCGCCGACCGCGAATTCCATGTCCGGCTGGCCGCCGCCACGGGCAACGGCTCGCTGGCGCTGGTGGTGCAGGGCTTGTGGCAGCAGCGCCGCGGCAAGCTGTGGGCACGCATCGAGGCCTACTTCCATACGCAGAAGATGCGCGATGGCGTCCTGCTCGATCACACCGCTATCATCGATGCCCTCGAACAGGGCGACGCCGACGCGGCACGCGATGCGATGCACAAGCATCTTGCCCGTGTCGAGCGAGAGTTTCAGCGGCAATGGGACGTGATTGTCCCGCAGCAAGGAGCAGGGAATGGCGCACGCCGCGTGCCGCCCCTGCGCAAACGTAGTTCCACTACCCAGTCCACATCCTGACCATCAAGGAGCATGACCATGAATTTCCAATTGACTCACATTGCTGCGGCACTGGCGGCCGCTGCCATCTGCCTGCCGGCAGTGGCGAAGGAATACCGTTCCGCCGACGTGCATCCGGAGGACTACCCGACCGTGATGGCCGTCAAGTTCATGAGCGACTACATCAAGCAGAAGACCGGCGGCAAGGACTCGATCAAGGTCTACACCGGCAATCAGCTGGGTGGTGAGAAGGACACGATCGAACAGGTCAAGATCGGCGCGCTCGATCTCGTCCGCATCAACGTGGCGCCGATGAACAACATCTGCCCGGAAACCATGGTCCCGACGATGCCGTTCCTGTTCAAGTCGAAGGAGCACATGCGGAAGACTCTGGACGGCCCGATCGGCGACGAAATCCTGAAAGCCTGCGCGGCGCAGGGTTACATCGGACTCGCGTTCTACGACTCGGGCTCGCGTTCGCTCTACACCACCAAGAAGCCGATCAAGACGCTGGCGGATGTAAAGGGCATGAAGATCCGCGTCCAGCAATCGGACCTGTGGGTATCGCTGCTGCAGGCGATGGGCGCCAATGCCACGCCGATGCCTTATGGCGAGGTCTACACCGCGCTGAAGACCGGGCTGGTCGATGGTGCCGAAAACAACTGGCCGTCGTACGACACGTCGCGGCACTTCGAGGTGGCCAAGAACTATTCGATCACCGAGCATTCGATGGCGCCGGAAATGCTGCTGATGTCGAAGAAGATCTGGGATGGCCTGACGCCCGCCGAACAGCAGATGTGGCGCGATGCGGCCAAGGCCTCCGTGCCGGTGATGCGCAAGCTGTGGGACGAGAAGGAACTGGCCTCGCGCGCGGTGGTGGAGAAGGGCGGCGCGCAGATCGTCGAAGTGGACAAGAAATCCTTCCAGGACGCGATGAAACCGGTATATGAAAAATTCATCACCGATCCGAAGATGAAGGACATGGTCAGCAAGATCCAGGCGTCGAACTGAGATCGGCTGACCGCCGCGGGTGGCGCGCCGCAGGGTGCGCCGCCCGCATCGTTGCTCAACCGCCGCGCGCGTGCGCGTGACGGACTGTTCGCTGTGTCATCCCCGGGACTCTTCATGCTCACCCGCGTCAACGCGTTCCTCGCGAAGTACTGCCTGATCATCGCGGTCATCGGCCTGTACGCAATCGTCGCCGCCGTCGTCTTCCAGGTCTTTGGCCGCTACGTCATGAACGACACGCCGACCTGGGCTGAGGCCCTGACGCTGGTGCTCATCCTCTACGTCGCCCTGTTCGGTGCGGCGGTCGGCGTGCGCGATGCCGGGCATATCGGTATGGAGTCGCTGCTGGTGCTGGTGAGCGACGAATGGCGCCGGCGCCTCGAGGTCGTCATTCACTTGCTGGTGGCGATCTTCGGTGCGCTGATGGTTGCGGGCGGCTGGGGTCTGATGTCGGGCGTGCTCTCCTACAAGATTCCCACGCTCGGCATCTCGGAGGGCTGGCACTATGCGCCGCTGGTGCTTTCCGGCGCACTGATCTTCCTCTTCTCGGTGGAACACATCATCGCCAACGTGCAGCACAAGGAAGTGGTGCCGGCATGGCTCTGACCATCCTTTGCGTCACGTTCCTGTTCTTTCTCATCATCGGCGTGCCGGTGGCCTTTGCCATCGGCCTGTCGGCCGTCTGTACCATTCTGTACGAGGGCCTGCCGTTCATCGTCATCTTCCAGCGGATGATGAGCAGCATGAACGTGTTCAGTTTCCTGGCGATCCCGTTCTTCATCTTTGCCGGCGAGTTGATGCTGTATGGCGGCATCGCCGACAAGATCGTGGTCTTCGCCAAGAACCTGGTAGGCCATGTGCGCGGCGGCCTCGGCATGTCCAACGTGGTGGCCTGCACCTTGTTCGGTGGCATCTCGGGCTCGCCGGTGGCGGACGTGTCCGCGATGGGATCCGTGATGATCCCGATGATGAAAAAAGAGGGTTACGACGCCGATTACGCGGTCAACGTGACCACGCATGCATCGCTGGTGGGCGCGCTGACGCCCACTTCGCACAACATGATCATTTATTCACTCGCCGCAGGCGGCAAGGTGTCGATCGGCGCGTTGATCCTGGCCGGCGTGATGCCGACCATCGTGCTCGCCGTCTGCATGCTGGTCGCCGCCTATCTGGTTGCCGTGCATCGCGGCTACCCGGCGGGTGTCTTCCCCGGTTGGCATGAGGTGTGGCGTTCGGCGGCGGCGGCCGTTCCCGGCCTCTTCGTGGCGGTGATCATCATCGCGGGCATCCTCTCCGGTGTCTTCACCGCGACCGAGTCCGCGTCGATCGCGGTGATCTATGCGATGTTCGTCACGGTCGTTCTCTATCGGACGATGTCACGCAAGAACTTCCTCAAGGCGTCGGCCAAGGCGGTCAAGACCACCGGGGTGGTGCTGCTGCTGATTGGCGTCTCCGGCACGTTCCAGTATCTGATCGGCCTGTACTCGGTTGCCGATCTGACCGGGGCGTGGATGGCCAAGGTGTCGTCGGAGCCGTGGGTGATCTTCATGATGATCAACGTCATCCTGTTCATCCTTGGCACGTTCATGGACATGGCCAGCACCATCCTGATCTGCACGCCGATCTTCCTGCCGATCGCGGTACAGTACGGCATGGATCCGGTGCAGTTCGGGATCGTGCTTCTCGTCAACTGTGCGCTCGGGCTCAACACACCGCCGGTGGGCACCACGCAGTTCGTCGGTTGCGCGATCGGGGGTGTCTCGGTCGGGTATGTGATGCGCACCATCTGGCCGTTCTACGGCGCGTTGACCGCGGCATTGCTCGCGGTGACCTACATCCCGGCGTTCTCGATGTGGTTGCCGCGATTCTTCGGATATACCTGACACGATGGAATTGCTTACCCTTGCAACGCTCGCGGGATTGCCCGCGGGCATCGCGCGCCCGCGCTTCGATCCAACCGCGGTTGGCATCGGCATCCTGCATCTCGGCCTCGGTGCATTCCACCGGGCGCATCAGGCGGTGTACACCGATGACATCCTGGCGGCGGATCCGCGCTGGGGCATCTGCGGCGTGTCGCTGAAGTCGCCGCGTGCCACCGCGTCGTTGGCGGCGCAGGATGGTCTCTACACACTGCTGACACGCTCGGGCGACGGCATCGAGCCGCGCGTGATCGGCAGCGTGCGCGAAACCCTGTTTGCAGGTGCGCACCGCGCTGGCCTGATCGCACGCTTTGCCGATCCGCGCATCATGGTGGTGACGGCCACGGTGACGGAAAAGGGCTATTGCCACGATCCCGCCACCGGCGCGCTCAACGCGGCGCATCCGGACATCGTGCATGACCTCGCGCACCCCGGTGCGCCCGAGTCCGCAGTGGGAATCCTGGTCGCCGGGCTAGCCGCGCGTCGTGCGGCGGATGCCGGGCCGCTCACATTCGTCTGTTGCGACAACCTGCCTCACAACGGCCGCCTGGTCGAAGGCGTGGTGCTCGCCCTGGCCGAGCGCCGCGATCCGGCTCTGGCGGCGTGGATCCGCGTCAACGTCGCGTTTCCATGCACGATGGTCGATCGCATCGTGCCGGCGGTGACCGCTGCGGACGTATCCGATGCGGAGCGGCTTCTGGGAGTGCACGATGCCGCGCCGGTGGCGGCGGAGCGGTTCGGACAGTGGATCATCGAGGACCGCTTTGTGGGACCGCGTCCACCGTGGGACAGGGCGGGTGCGCAGTTTGTCGCCGATGTCGCGCCATTCGAGTGGATGAAGCTGCGGCTGCTCAACGGCAGCCACTCCACGCTGTCGTATCTTGGCTTCATGCTTGGCCACGACTTCGTCTGGCAGGCGTCCGGTGATCCCGACCTCGCGGCGTTGGTGTGCCAGCAGATGGCCGACGAAATCGTGCCCACACTTTCGCCGCCGCCGGGCATTGACCTGCACGCCTATTGCGCACAGTTGATGGAGCGCTTCCGCAACTCCGCGCTGCCACACCGTACCCGCCAGATCGCGATGGATGGCTCGCAGAAACTGCCGCAGCGCCTCCTTGGCACCATCCGCGACCGGATGCGCGCGGGGGAACCGTGGCGGCATCTCGCGCTGGCGGTGGCCGCATGGATTCGCTACGCAGGTGGCAAGGACGAACATGGCGCCGACATCGACGTGCAGGATCCGCTGGCAGCCACCTTCGCCGGCATCGTCCGCGAGGCGAAGGGCGATCCGGGGGCCATGGCCGATGGTTTCCTCGACCTCAAATCCGTGTTCGGTGGCGACCTGGCGGCGCATCATGCCTTTCGCGAAGCCGTGCGCACCAATGTCGTCGCGCTGGTTCGCGACGGCACGCGCGCGACGCTGGTCCGGCACCTGGCCGGCAGTTGAAGTGTCGCGCCACCGGATCTTTCCTGCCACCGACGAGTCACGACGCAAGGCCGAACCATGTCGATTCCGCTGAACCTCCACCCCGACCGCCTGTTTCCTGCCGACCCCGCCACACGCGGCATTGCGCGACGTCTCTACGCGACGGTGAAGGACCTGCCGATCGTGAGCCCGCATGGACATACCGACCCGCAGTGGTTTGCCGATGACGCGCCGTTTGCCAATGCCAGTGCGCTCTTCA
>JANNKR010000200.1:0-5304 GCA_031396395.1 Betaproteobacteria bacterium | reverse complement strand
GGTGAAACCGGCCCAGTTTCCGGCGCTGCGCTTCTCAAATCTCTTTGTAGAGAACCCGATTACCGACGACAAGTTGAGGCAGTCGCTCTACGTCAGCATTGAGGAGTTCATCGAGTCGCAGACACTTTCTGAGCTTCTCCACTCGCACTGCGGCTCGCCGCGCGACGTTGCCAGAGTCACCCTAGGCATCGCGGAAGCATTGGACCCACTTTGGTCGCACCCGTTGCGCTTCGTCCACCGTGACATCAAACCTGCCAATGTCTTGGTGAAACCCGACGGCACGGTGGTGGTCATCGACCTTGGCATCGTGCGCGAGACTGGCGGGATCGGCATTACGCAGGAAGGCTGGGGAAACGGCCCCTTGACCCTTGACTATGCGGCCCCGGAACAGGTCGCCAACGACAAGGACGCTATCTCGTTCAAGTCTGATTTCTTTGCCATCGGTGTGTTGATGTACGAGATGCTGTCTGGAACTCATCCGTTCAAGACGCGCACCGGTATGGACCAGTATGAGCTTGCGAGAGCGATACAGGAGACGCCGCATAAGCCCCTCGCGGACTGGCGCTGCGCGGACGACCGAACCTGCACGCTGGTTGACGCTTTGCTCCGCAAGGCCCCATATCAGCGGCCACGGACACCCGCGGCACTCATCCAAGAACTGAAGTTGATCCAAGGGAGCTAGCGTGAGCCTTCGTCTTCTCCATCAGGTCGGACACAACGCGAAGTGGAACATTGATTCCTTTGAGGATGGGGGGTGCGGGCATGGACTCATTCTCAGCGCACTGCATCAGTCGAAGGACAGCGTCGAACGGTTGAGCGCGGCAACCCGGGCTGCTTCGTTGTTCGATCCACAGTTCTACCTGCCGAGTTCGCAGAAGCCGAAGCTTCTCCAGTACCCCTTCTTCCCCGAGGCGGTGGGGGGCGGGTTCAATACGTCGTCATTTAAGGGACACGCTCTAGGCGTGGCGAAGGCGTGCCTGGACTTCCAGCGCTCGCTTGGAGTCCAGCGTCTCGTGATTCCGACGCGGTTCATCGACCAACTCTATTCTGACTACGTGGACAGGCAGAAGGCGTTCACCGTTGAGGCGTTCGTGGATGCCGGGGGAAAGGACCCGCTGTGCCTCTCGCTAGCTGTTACCTCGCCCATGATTGAGGACGCTGGGTTCCGGAAGAAGCTGTTGAACTGGATCACGTCCTACCCATCCGTGGATCACGTCTATCTCATGTACCAGCATACGCGCGACACGAAGCAGATTGCCGATGACGCCTTCCTGCGCGCAGCACACGACTTCTTTGCCGAGATACAAGGGACTGGACTGTCGTTGACGGTTGGCTACACCAACACCGAGTGCTTGCTCTTTAGCGTGCTCGACGACATTGAGCTAACGATTGGGGCATTCGAGAACACTCGAATCTTCTCCATCGACAAATTCGTAGTTTCCGAGGAGGAGCGACGCGGCCCCAAGGCGCGCATCTATCTTCCCGGGCTGCTGAACTGGGTGCAGTTTGAGGACGCGCGTCAGATCAAGTCCAAAGCACCGAAAGTTTGGGAGGCCATACACACCCCCACGGAATACAGCGAGCAGGCGCTGGCCCAGGCAATTGATCCGACGTTCAACCAGCCGCCGCTCTACAAACACTACTTCGTCGTTATGAGCAGCGAATTCGAGACTCTGGCGAAGATGGACCGTCAAGCGAGACTGGCCCGCCTAAAGTCCCGCGTCGCCGGGGCGCGCCGTAGATACAAGGAGATCGAAGACGCCGGCATCATCTTGGAACGGCACGGACGTGGAAGTCACTTGCCAGCGTGGAGCAACTATCTGAGTGGCCTAAGCACCTGACGGGGTGAGCGGGAAATGGTGGCCTGAGCTACCCAGAACCGTTGAGCGCTCGCGGCCCGCATCGTCTTGCCCGTTGCGTGGAAGACTAGCTCGCCTTTAGTAGAGCACGTCACCAAGCCAACTTGAGCTTGCCTGAACGCTTCGGTTGCGAGTTCGCTTATTGGATAGTGTGCGTCGAGGACAACCCATGACTGGGTCGCAAACTGGCGATTGCGGTATGCCTGTGTTAGCGCTCTACCCCAGTCGTGAAGCTTGGCTTCGATTACAACAACGTGCTTGAAGGGGGCTGCTGTCACTGAATGCAGGTGAATGGCGTCCCCTTCGCGGCTCGCTAGGCGAGCCTGCCCCATGTCTCTGAGGACACGCGCGGCCGACACTTGCGACATGCCAGTGCTCTGCATGAAGGTTTGGACGGACCGCACGCGGCGAGCAGTACTCGGGGACAGTAGCGGCGCAAGTCGGGGTGGCACGCGGCGCATCAAGCTCAGGTCAGCGCGCGCGCACACGGGCTTGGGCACCAAGACAAGGTCCGCAATACCCACGCCCGCATCAATCTCACGGAGCAGCGACCAGCCGAGCGGGCAACACCGGCGCAGCGTCCGGACGAAGGTCTCTACGAGGTCGGCTTCGGACGCAAAGGGCCTGCTAAGTGTCTGCTCCAGGAGGGCAGCACCTGGGCGCTTCGTTGATGGCAGCTTGCTTCGATTCACGGGTGACGCTTCTTGTTGAACGCGCCCCCACCGACGTGCCAGCGGAGGGGGCGCCATGGCCACCCAATCTGACCGTCCAACGCTGGCGGCGATGAGCAGTGATTGTGGCCCGAGTGACGTGCCGCAGCCCGGACGCCGGCCACGACCGGGCGTGGCCTACCTCTGCGCTAAACTTTCGGCTAGGCGTCCGCCCCTACGAGTTTCGAACGACTCGAACAAGACACGCGCTTCGCGCGATTTGAGCTGTTCCCGTGGCCGTCATGCACCTTCGCATGCCAGGCAGGCAAGCGTTCGACTGACCTGGTCTAACGTGAAGGAGTGTCGCATGGCGACCAACATTCTCCGTCTGGCTCATGCGTTTCGGCAAGCTTGCCAAGGCGCATCAAAGGCCATTTCCCATGGCCACTCCGAGCAGCTCGTCGCGGCTGCATTGGGGTACAAGTCGCTCGCGTCTTACCAAGCCGCGATCTCCTCTGGAACAGAACCAGCAGCGATCGACAAGGCTGAGCACGTTGTCTTCAACGCGACGTTGTTCGAAGCAAGAGTCGCGGAGCTGGGGCTCGTGGCAGGCGGCGGTCTCCTGTCGCTCCTTGTCGCCGCGGCGCAGCCGGTGGTGACTGGCGCCCGCCTGCACCGATCGGCCAGTGCCTTCGAAAGTTATGTGCAGGAAGAACTAGACGACGACGCAGCCAACGGCGGCGTGACGTCGGGGCCCATGGCTGAAACGAACCCGGACGGCATTGACGAGATCTACATTCCACTGGAGTTGGACTTCGACGCTGCCCCGATCGGCATGTCGCAGCGGATCGAGATTGAAGGCCACGTCAATATGGGTATCGACACGGAGCGGCCGTACTCAGGTCATCACATCGATGTGCACGCATCGGTCACCTTCTCTCGAATCGGGCGGGCGCTGGTGACGGAATTTGCCGCTGCAGTCGACGAGGCGAGCTTGGACGGCAACTGGTAGGCGCTGGGCAGCGCGAGGTGCTTGGTGGTGTAGCAATTCGCCTCCGCTCCTTCAGTTTTAGGCCGATGGCGGGTCGGCTAAGAGCCACCGGGCCCCCTGGGCTCGTCGCGGGGCGGCACGCCAAGCGGTCGACGCTCAGCGGCGCCCCGTGGCTAAACTTTTACGCACATGGAGGTGGGGCATGAACCTGATTCACTTGGGGTACCGCGTCATCAAGTGGGCGCCGATCAGCCGGCCAGTCAAATTCCGCCTCGAACGCAACTTCATGAACTGGCACTGGTCGCGTGTCATGAAGGTCGCCGAGCAGACAAAGGACCCCGACCACATCGAGCGCGGGCACAACGACTGGCAGTACGAAGCTGCGATGCTCGCGGATGAAGAGCAGGCGTACTTCTCGCGCAAGCTGCTCAAGCGAGCACGCAACCTCCGTGTCTTGGTCCCGGCGTACTACGAGGGCAACAAGCTTGGTGACTCGTACGAGGAGAGTTCACTCACAAGCAAAGTGCACCTGTCGCTCAAAGGCGAGACCACTGTCCGCGCCGCAATCCGCGAAGAGGAAGAGCACCGCGCGAAGCAGAAGGGCCGATGGGTGCCATACATCGCAGCTCTCACCGGTCTTGCAGGCGCTGTGACCGGCTTGGTCTCTGCGATCGACAAGTTTGGAAAGTGAGGCGGTTTTGCCCTCGGAGTCACTGGGCCGGGACGATTGAAGGTCGGTGGCACCATCCTGATTGGGCGTGGCGGGCGCGCGTCCGGAAGCTGTCGTAGGCTTCAATCTAACGACCGCCGACCGTTGGTCTGCGACGACCGCTTGCTGGCGGGAAGCGCACATAGATCACCTCCGAGCGACCGACAGCAACCGCTGCAATGCTGTCGTCCACCGGCATCCGTCGATGGACAGCGACGGGTCGTGTACTGCCGATTGGCGTGAGGTGATGAAGGGGCCGGTCACTGCCGCGCATCTGCCATTCGACAAATTTTGTTCGACAGGCGATCCCGCACAACGCCCGACCCACGGAAACGCCGAAGGCCGCTGCAACCGCAGCGGCCTTCGGTGTCACTCGTGGCGCCCGCGGGCGCTCAAGCCGCGAGCAGCTGCCGCAGCACGAAGGGCAGGATGCCGCCGTGCTTGTAGTAGTCGACCTCGATCGCGGTGTCGATGCGCAGAATCACCGTCACTTCGCGCTTCTTGCCGTCGGCCGAGGTGATCACCAGCGTCGCATCGGTCTGCGGCTTGATGTCCTTCCCGAGCACGACGTCGATGACTTCGTCGCCCTGGATGCCGAGGGTCTGCCATGAGTCGCTTCCCTTGAACTGCAGCGGCAGCACGCCCATGCCGATCAGGTTGCTGCGGTGGATGCGCTCGAAGCTGCGCGCGACGACGGCCTTGATGCCGAGCAGTTGCGTGCCCTTGGCGGCCCAGTCGCGCGACGAGCCGGTGCCGTATTCCTCGCCGGCGAAGATCACGGTGGGGGTGCCGGCGGCGATGTACTTCATCGCCGCGTCGTAGATGAATTCCTTCTTGCCGCCGGGCTGGTACAGCGTCAGGCCGCCTTCTTCGCGCGAGCCGTCGGCGCCCGCTGGGATCATCAGGTTCTTCACGCGCACGTTGGCGAAGGTGCCGCGCATCATGACTTCGTGATTGCCGCGGCGCGCGCCGTAGCTGTTGAAGTCGGCCTTGAGCACGCCGTTGTCCTTCAGGTAGCTGCCGGTCGGCGAGGCTTCCTTGATCGAGCCGGCGGGCGAGATGTGGTCGGTGGTGATCGAGTCGCCGAACATCGCC
>JANNKR010000162.1:0-2199 GCA_031396395.1 Betaproteobacteria bacterium | reverse complement strand
CAAATCAGGACCTCAAGATCATTACGCATGGTAACGTAGGCGAATGTCATGATCGGTCACAGCTAGGGAATATGCATCATACCACGGAAATGGCATGGGAAAATGCTCAGACGCATGTGATCGACGGTGAGGATGTTCGTGTTACCCGTCGCGGTGATGAAAATGTCGGCCGTCTTCAGCGCATCGTCGAGCACTGTGACCTGGTAGCCTTCCATCGCCGCCTGCAGCGCGCAAATGGGATCGATTTCCGTGATGATGACGCGCGCGCCCTGGCCTTTCAGCGCCTGCGCGCATCCCTTGCCCACGTCGCCGTAGCCGCAGATGACCGCCACCTTGCCGGCCAGCATCACGTCGCTGGCGCGCAGGATGCCGTCGGTCAGCGAGTGCCGGCAGCCGTAGAGGTTGTCGAACTTCGACTTGGTGACCGAGTCGTTGACGTTGATGGCCGGGAACAGGAGCGTGCCCGCGTTCATCATCTCGTAGAGACGATGGACGCCGGTTGTGGTCTCTTCGGTGACGCCCTTGATGTCCTTGGCCATGTTCGTGAAACGGCCCGGGTTCGTCTTGAGCTGGGTGCGCAGCAGCTCGAGAATCACGCCCCACTCTTCGGCGTCCTTGTCTTCATCGAACGCCGGCACCGCGCCCGCCTTCTCGAACTCAACACCCTTGTGGATGAGCAGCGTTGCATCGCCGCCGTCATCGAGCAGCATGTTGGGGCCTGAGCGGTCGGGCCACATCAGCGCCTGATCGGTGCACCACCAGTATTCGTCGAGCGTTTCGCCCTTCCACGCGAACACGGGGATGCCGCGGGGATTCTCGGCGGTGCCATCCTTGCCGACGGCCACACCGGCCGCGGCGTGATCCTGCGTCGAGAAGATGTTGCATGAGACCCAGCGCACATCGGCGCCCAGCACCGCCAGCGTCTCCATCAGCACGGCGGTCTGAATCGTCATGTGCAGCGAGCCCATGATCTTCGCGCCCTTCAGCGGAAGCTTGCCTTTGTACTCGGCGCGAATCGACATCAGGCCGGGCATCTCCTGCTCGGCGAGGCGAATCTCCTTGCGGCCCCACTCGGCCAGGCTCAGGTCAGCCACCTTGAACGGTGGTCGTCCGGCGGCCTTCGCCAGATCGAACGGGTGTGCACTCATCGTTGCGGTCGTCATCACTCTCTCCTCTTGTTTTTCACACGAGGCATGGAGGGCGTGAAGGCGCTTTGTCAAAAAGAAAAACCTTCATGGCCTACCTGTCTCGTGTGAGTTTTGCACTTAACTCTTTCTACGCCCTGTGGCCACGAACAACCCGGGGCCTTTGGCGCCGGGGTCTTCGGGCAAATTCGAAACCTTCACGCGATCGAAACCTGCCTGCGTCAGAAACTTGCGCGCCTGGTCCTCGCTGAAACCCAGCCAGACGTGCCCCATCTGCTGGCGATATTCCTCATGATGATGCGGCGCCATGTCCACGACCAGCACGCGGCCACCCGCCTTGAGCGCGCGAAAGGCTTCCGTGAGCGCAGCCGCCGGTGACGGCACGTGATGCAGCACCAGCATCAATACTGCGGCATCCAGCGTCTGGTCCTTGATGGGCAACGCTTCGAGCGTGCCGATCCGCCAATCCACGTTCTTCACCGCGGACAGTCGCGTTCGCGCGGCGCCAAGCATTTCCTCCGACGCATCCACTCCGATGACGCGCCCCACGTGCGGCGCGAGGGCCGCCGTCGCCAGGCCCGTGCCGCAGCCAAGGTCGCCCACCACCCAGGTCTCGTCGAGGAGGCCCAGCAGTGACGCCGACAGGAAGTCGCGTCCGAACAGGTCGTCGCGAACTAGATCCCATTGACCCGCGGTCGAGGCGAAGAACTTCTGGGATGCGGCGGTCCGCAGCTTCAGTACGCGTTCCAGCCGCCGCTCATCCTGCCCCGCGCCTGGCCGTCCCGCCACCTGCTCACGCGTGATTCGCCACACCTGCGCCCGCGACTCATCATCAAGCGCGAGTGTGTAATACCGGCTGGTGCCGTCGCGCCGCGAGGCCAGCCAGCCTGCATCGGCAAGAATCTTCAGTTGCCGGCTGACGGTGGACTGCGGCAACTGAAGGACGGTGCACAACTCGGACACGGTCAGCTCATGCGACTCAACAACAGTCAGCATCCGGCACCGGGTGGCATCGGCCAGGGCGGACAGCGAATCGAGAATGGCTGGAGCAGCA
>JANNKR010000273.1:0-7739 GCA_031396395.1 Betaproteobacteria bacterium | reverse complement strand
GATTGTCGTGATTCAACCTGATTTTCAGACGTTCGAAGTGGACGCGCGAGCGCAGGGCTTCGACGAGGTGCTGGAGCGACAGTGGGCGCCGGGCACGGTACTGACCACGCACACGCACGCGTTCGCGGTGCGAGCGTTGGTCGTCCAGGGTGAAATGTGGCTCACCGTGGGGGGCGAGGTACGCCATCTGCATCCAGGCGACGAATTCGTGCTCGACAGCGAGGTGCCTCATGCGGAACGCTATGGCGACGCGGGTGCCACGTACTGGGTCGCGCGGCGCAATTCCTGAATCGGCATCATCCGAGCAGGCCCGTGATGCCCTTCCATGCGAACCACGTGCCGAAGATCGACGAAACGCAAAGCGTGATCACCCGGTTGTGGCGCTCCAGCCAGCCGCGCATCGCATTCAGCAGGGCGGCCGAGCGGTTGGGTGCAAAGGCAGAGATCACAATGGGCATCATCACCAGCGCGTGCGCTGCCAACACAAAGAACAGATAGGCGACGATGCTGCGCGCCGGGCCCAGTTGCGCATCGTCGAGCACGGCGATGGCCGCAAGCGTGAAGACCCACTGCTTGATTGCAACCGTCATCAACAGCGCGCCGATGCCGAAGGCCTTGATCGATGAAACCGCGCCGAGCGTCGCCATCCATTGTGGCGGTGGCGCATCGGGGTCGATTACCTTGCGCCACTGCCGGACGGCGGTAACCAGCAGGACGACGCCAACCACCAGCAGCAGTGTCGAGGCGATGAGTCTCGATCCGCCATTGCCGCTCGCGTCGGCGGCGGCGACGAAGACATAGCCGAAAAGTATGCCCTGCAGCAGGCGCACCACGATCGCGCCGGCCGCAAAGGCCGTGGCCTTGATCACGCCGCCGTCGCCGCGCAGCAGGAGCAGCGACATGACGATCCACAGCGGCAGCATCGCAGCGCCGATGATCAGTGGCAGCAGGTCGATCAACATCGCGGGCATGGCCGTCCTTGGCAGGTAACACCGACAGTTTGAACCTGGGCGCGCGCCGTTGCCAACCGTGCTGCCGAAGGTCTCCTGACGGACGGCGCTGATGTGGTCGTTAGGGCTGCATGAACCAAGGGGATCGACATTGGAACATGGACATGCGTCAATGCAATGGACTTCGCTGTTGTAGCTTTGTATGGAAAAATCGTGGCAGCGCATCTTGTTCGAAGGCCGCCGCGGCCAATATTCAAGTTGTCTGAGCCATGAGCGCTCAATGCCGGCATTGCCTATGACTCGGCATTCCAGGACAACGGCAACGTTGCGCTGGCGTTGTCCGCCCATGCCGCCTTGCGCTTCGGTGTCGGGGGGGCAGAAGGTGGAGTCGACCGCCTTCAATTGGGGGCTGAGCGCCGAATACATCTACGGCGCCAGTCTGCACACCAACGTCGTCAACAGTGTGCCCGTCGCCATCGGCGGCTGTGGCGACGTGGTCGGCTCGTTCAACGGCGTCGGCATATTCGTCCTGGCCGCCAACGTCAACTGGAGGTTTTGACCACCGGACGGGGTGACTCCAGCACTGTAGAATACCGCGCAATTCGGCCCTTCCCGCACGTTGTCGGCCCCGGCATGCCGCTCGCCGAGGATGTCACGAAGTCGGTTCGTGCCCCGCGCCATTGCCTCATCCTTTCAAGAAGCCCGCCATGAATAATCCCCATCGCACTGCGCATCACCTTGCCGCTGCCTGCTCGCTCCTGGCATGGGCAACCTTGGCACCCGTCGCAGCCAACGCCCAATCCAAGGCAGGCTTCGAGGCATCACCGGTGCTGGCGGGCGCCGCGATCGCCCCCGCCACGCTGTTGAAGGGGCCGTTGCACACCGTGGCCGAGCCGATATCGCTGGACGGCTTTTTCGGCCGCTTCGTGATCGAGTCGAAGTTCGGCAAGTTCTCGGTCGTGGGTGTGAACATGCTCGCGGTGCGCGTGAACGAGTTGCAGGCGATTGCAACGCTGCAGGAAGTGCAGAAGAGCCAGGCGTTCCAGGATTCGCTGGCGCGTGCGGTGTCGGCGCCTGTGCAGCTCGTGCAAAGCGCGGTGACCAACCCGCTGGGCACTGCCGAAAACATCGGGCAGGGGATGGGCAACGTGCTGGGTCGCGTGGGGTTCCTGGCCCGGTCGACCGCCCAGACGGTCTCGGACGCCTCGTCCGATCGCAACACCGTGGCGACGCCTTCCACCCTGCCGGCGGCGCCGGCGGGGGAGACCATTCCGTCGGCGTTCACCGGCGATCCGTTCGGCTACAACAAGGCGCGCCGCGAATGGGCGCAGCAACTCAACATCGATCCCTACACGTCCAATCCGGTCCTGCGGCCCTTGCTCGACAACGTGTCGACAGCCAGCTTTGCCGGCAGCTTCGCGATCAATACCGCCATCGGTGCGGTGTCGATGGGCGCGAACATGGTGGTGAGTTTCGATACCGACGTGCGCGACGCCGTATGGAACCAGCCGCCGGTGGACCTGGCGCGGCAGAACGAAGCGCGGCTGCTGGCCATGGGTGTCAATGCACGCGTCGTGCGCGACTTCCTGCGCAACCGGTGGTTCACGCCGTCGCTGCAGACCGCGCTGGTCGTTGCCTTGGCCAAGATGGGTGGCATCGCGGGCGTGGAATCCGTGATCCGGGTTGCCGCCCAGGTGCAGGGTGAGACCCACGTCCGCTTCCTGGTCGAATCGGTGCGGATGCTGGGCCAGTACCAGGGCAAGGAGGGCCGGCTGGCCAAGCTCACGATGAGCAACATGGTGCCCGTGGGTATCACGGAGGCCGGCACGCCGGTGGCCGCTGCCGCGATTGACCATGCCTACTGGAACAATGCTGCCGCGGAATTCGCGCAACGCAAGGAAATGCGCGGCAAGCGCCGCGCGCTGCTGATTTCCGGCAATGCGAGCGAACTGGCCAAGCAGCGTCTGGAAAAGGCGGGCGTGGCGCTCTACAGCGGGCTGCGGCCGTGACCGCCTAGCAGTATCGCGGCGCGACCGGCACGCGCAACGGGTCGTGACACAGGGACTTTGCGCGGGGAGAATGCGTCTTCTCCTTCACTTTCCCGCGAACCGACCATGAGCGACACCCCGCCCGTCCCCGCCACTGAGGAAGCAAAAAAGCGCCTGCGCGACAACGTCGACAAACTGCTTGCCGCGGCACCCAGCCGCAGCGAAGGCAGCATCACGCTGAACGGCCGGAAGATGAAATACGAGGCGGTCGCCGGGTTCATTCCGGTGACCGGAGGCGGCCTCGACGAGAAGCGCGGCGAGCCCGAGGCTGCGATCTTCACCACGGCCTACCTGCTGGTCGATGCCGACCCGGCCACGCGCCCGGTGTGCTTCGCTTTCAATGGCGGGCCGGGCTCGGCGTCGATCTGGCTGCATCTCGGCGCGCTCGGACCGAAGCGTGTCGTCATCCGCGAAGATGGGACGATGCCGCCGCCGCCCTACGCGGTGACCGACAATCCGGAATCCTGGTTCGAGCACTTCGACCTGGTGTTCGTCGATCCGCCGCACACCGGATACTCGCTGACCGCAAGCGAAGATGCGCGCAAGAAGATGCTGAGTGTCGACGGTGACGTCAACGCGCTGGCGGAATGCGTGCGTGCATGGCTTGGCCGCCATCGCCGCTGGCGCTCGCCGGTCTACCTCGCGGGCGAAAGCTACGGCACGACGCGCGGGGCGGCACTGGCCGACAAGCTGCAGGACCTGGGCGTCGCGCTGTCGGGGCTGATCCTGGTCTCGTGCGCGATGGACCTGCAGAGCCTTGTCTTTGCGCCACGCAACGACTTGCCGTATGCGCTGTTCCTGCCGGGCTTCGCCAACGTCGCGCAGTACCACGGCAAGCTGAAGGGCGCCGTCGGCGCATCGCCCGAGGCCGCGCGCGCGGCCGCCGAGGAGTTTGCGTCCGGCGAGTATCTCGCGGCGCTGCATGCGGGCGCGCGCCTCTCCAAGACCGCGCGCCGCCGCGTGGTCAGCCGCCTGGCCCAGTTGACCGGCCTGACGCCGGCGCTGATCGAGGAAAAGAACCTGCGCGTCAATGACCAGACGTTCTTCTTCGAACTGCTGCGCGACCGCGGACTGATGGTCGGTCGGCTGGAGGCGCGGGTCACCGGCCCGATGGCGGCCAGTCGCACGCGAGAATGGGAATTCGACCCGGGCATCGAGGCGATCGTCGCGCCGTACACGATGGCGGCGCACGCCTACATGAGCGAGCAATTGGGCATCGCCAGCGAAGCGCGCTACGAAGTGCTGTCGATGGACGCCCACAAGCACTGGAACTGGAACCGCGGCGAGGAGAAGGGCAACGGCTTCGCCTGTACGAGTCCGGATCTTTCGCGCGCGTTGCGGCGCAATCCGCACCTGCGCGTGCTGGTGGCCAGCGGCCGCTACGACCTCGGCACGCCGTACAGCGCGTCCGACTGGTCACTGGCGCAGCTCGATGTGCCCGCCGACGTGATGGCGCGCGTCGAACATCACTACTATGACGCCGGCCACATGATGTACACGCGCGAGGCCGACCTGAAGAAACTCAAACGCGACCTGGCGACCTGGCTGCGCGGCTGATCATCCCGGCCGGCGTGGCCGTCTACATGTTCCTGAACAGGGGCATGAACGTCAGGCTGACCGGCAGTGTCTCGGGCCGGTCCTTGATCCGCATCGTGCCGCGTCCGCTGTCGTCGCGCACGACGGCGGCCACCATCCGCAGGTTGACGATCGTGGAACGGTGAATCTGCTTGAAATGAGTCGGGTCGAGTTTGGTCAGTAGCTCGTGCAGTGGCGTGCGCAGCAGCGCCTCCCCCTGCGCCGTCATCACCGTCGTGTACTTGTGATCGGAACGAAAATAGGCGACATCATCGACCATGATGAGGCGTGTCTCCTTGCCCGCACTTGCCGTCAGCCACACGAGCGGGGCGTCGGCCGGCTTCGCCACGGGCAGCGCCGCGCCCAACTCCTTCACGAGCGCCGCGAGTGCGGCGCCGTGCGCGCCAGAGGATCCCGCCTGCGCCTGCAGCCGGCCAATGGTGGCAACCAGGCGCTCGCGGGCGATGGGCTTCAGCAGGTAGTCGACCGCGCCGCGCTCGAACGCCTGGATCGCATATTGATCAAAGGCCGTCACGAACACGATGCGGGTCGCGGGGCTGGCTTCGGCGGCCGCGGCGGCCACTTCGAGGCCGGTCAGGCCCGGCATGCGGATGTCGAGGAAGGCCACATCGGGCTGGTGCTCACCGATGGCTTCCAGCGCCGCGCCGCCATCCTCGCAGGCCGCCACCACCTGCAGCGCCGGCCATTCCTGGCGCAGCAGTTGCAGCAGCGCGTCGCGGAAGAGCTGCTCGTCCTCGGCGATCACGCAGGTGACCGGACTAGTCATGGCGGGCCTCCGTCGGGCCGGCGAGCGGCACGGTAATGGTAGCGGCCACCCCCACCGGGAAGTTGGCGGCGATATCGAACGCGGCGTCGGCGCCATACGCCAGTTGCAGCCGCTCCCGCACGTTGCGCAGGCCGATGCCGCTGCCGGTGGTGGTGGTGGTGCCGAAGCCGTTGCCGTCGTCGGCTACGGTGATGGCCACTCGATCATCCTTGGGGGACGCCAGGATCCAGATCGTGCCGCCGCCCGGCTTGGGCTCAAGTCCGTGCTTGATCGCATTCTCGACCAGCGTCTGCAGCATCATGGTGGGGAAGGGGACGGACTTGAGCGCCTCGGGCACCTTCAGCTCGGTCTTGAGCCGCGTGCCCATCCTGATCTGCATGATCTCCAGATAGGCGCGCACGCGCTCCAGCTCCTCGCCCAACGAAGTCAGCGAATTTTCGATCCGCGGCAGCGAGTGCCGCAGGTACAGGATCAGATTGTCGATGATCCGCTCCGCGCCGTCCGGGTCGCTCTTCACCAGGTACTTGGCGCTGCCCAGCGTGTTGTAGAGGAAATGCGGCTCGACCTGCGCGTGCAGCAGCTGCAGCTTGGCGATCGCCAGCTCCTTCTCGATTTCAGTTTCCTTGGTCGATGCCTGCTCGTCGCGGCGCAGCTGCGCGATGCGGCGCGACATGGCGCGGCTGATGGCCTCCGCGTTTTCAAGGTTGGTGCCGTTGTCCACCATGAACCAGTCTCGCCATGCGCCACCCTCCGGCTCGCAGATGATGTTGACGGTGCCTGTGTCCGGCCGCGGCGTGACCGTGGCGAAGATACGGTTGTGCGGCGTGCCGAACCATCCCAGCATGCGCTCGAGCAGCGGCATCGATGACCCGTCGGAATTGCCTCGCGGCACCTTGGCGCGGATCTGCAGGCTGTCGCGCACGCTTTCCACCTGCTCGACACCGGGCAACTCGCGGATCGTCGTATCGATGAGGTCGAACGCTCGCTCCGCCTCCATCGGCACTTCGATCTGCCGGTGCTGGCGATTGGCAAAGGTGCCGCCATCGGCCCCGCCACCGACGATCCGGACGCGCCGGACATGCGAGATCGCGGACGCGATGACGAAGACCATGGTGATCACCCAGGCGAGGAAGATGCCACCCTGCCCGCGCGTGGTGAAGTTCGACGTGACCGCCAGCGTGAGGATGAGCAGGAGCATCCACGCGAGAACGAGGCGGAAGTAGAAGCGGACGGCGGATTTCATGGGTGGGCCGGGTCGGGCTGCGATGTCGGGAGCATAGCGACCCGCCGGTCAATGCCGAAGCGGATTCGGACGAAATGGGGGTGCGCCGGACGAAGTGATGGTGCGCGGTGCCCGTTACCGGGCCAAACCCAGATTGTTGGGTGGCATGTTAATTTACCCTGACGCGAATGTTGGCTACTTGCCGCTCGATTGGCGTCAGACCTGAAATGGCCTTGTCGCGGGTCCGGCGGCGCAACCGTTCACGCCTCGACAACAAGCTTCACCAGGTGCCGCCAATTTGGCGTCCCCACCGGAGACCACGATGAGCAATGTGCCATTGCGCGGGATCGAAGCGTGCGTGTTCGACGCCTACGGAACGCTGTTTGACTTCACCGCTGCGGCCAGACGCTGCCGCGACGATCTTGGCGACCACGCGGATCGGCTGTCGGCGTTGTGGCGCGACAAGCAGCTGCAGTACACCTGGCTGCGTGCGGCGCAGGGACGACACGCCGATTTCTGGCAGGTGACCGGCGATGCGCTCGATTTTTCGATGGGAACGCTCGGTATCGAACACGCGGCATTGCGGCAGCGCCTGCTGGCGCTCTACCTGACACTCGATGCGTTTCCAGAGGTGCCGGAGGTCCTACGCCGCCTCAAGGCGGCCGGGATGCGGATGGCAATATTGTCGAACGGCACGCCCGCCATGCTGGCAGCGGCCGTCAATGGTGCGGGACTCGAGGGCCTCTTCGATGCCGTGCTTTCGGTCGAATCCGTCGGCGTGTTCAAGCCGCATCCGAAGGTTTATCAGTTCGCGGTCGACCAACTTGGCGTGCCGGCATCCGCGATCGCCTTCCAGTCGTCGAATGCGTGGGATGCGTGTGCCGCTTCGGCATTCGGCATGCGTGTCGTCTGGTGCAACCGATATGGCCAGCGATCCGAGTCGTTGCCCGGGGCGCCGGACTGCGAGATCAGCACGCTGGCGCAGTTGCCCATGCTCGTTGGGGCGGCGTAGGCCACCACCGTCCGCGCCACGCGCGGGCACCGCAATTCGCAGTGACTTCAATCTGGTCAACGCACCTTCCTGAAGGTCACCGGCAACGTCTTTCCGGACGGTATAGTGGCCTCGAATCTGCCGGTTGGCGCGACACGGATGAAAA
>JANNKR010000114.1:0-14999 GCA_031396395.1 Betaproteobacteria bacterium | reverse complement strand
CCTCGTGGATGTGGGCGCTGGGGCTCGGCATGGGCCTGACCTGCATCGGCCTGTCGTTGCGCTACCGCATGCCGGTGGTGACTGCGTGGTCGACGCCGGGCGCGGCCATGCTGATCACCGCGACGGCCGGCATCGCGATGCGGGAGGCCATCGGCGCTTTCATTGCCTGCGCTGCGCTGATCACATTGGTGGGATTCACGGGCTGGTTCGAGCGCGCGATCGAGCGGATCCCGCTGGCGTTGGCCGCGGCGATGCTGGCGGGCGTGCTGTTGCGCTTCGGGCTCGATGTCTTCGTCGCGATGCAGACCCGGTTTGGCATGGTGTTCGCGATGTTCTGCGCCTACCTCGCCGCACGCCGCTGGCTGCCGCGCTATGCGGTTGTGGTCGCGCTCGGTTTGGGTCTCGCGATCGCCGCCGCGCAGGGCCTGCTCGACTTTGGCGGCGTGCGTCTGACGCTGGCGCAGCCGGTGTTCACGGCACCCGCGTTCTCGGTGGCGGCCATGATCGGCGTCGCGCTGCCGCTGTTCGTGGTGACGATGGCATCGCAGAATGTCCCCGGGGTCGCCGTGATGCGAGCCGCCGGATACCAGCCCCCGGTATCGCCGATCATCGGCTGGACCGGGGTGGCGACGCTGATGCTCGCCCCGTTCGGCGCGTTTGCGCTCAACCTGGCGGCGATCACGGCGGCAATCTGCATGGGTCGCGAAGCCAACGAGGACCCGGCCAGGCGCTATGTCGCGGCGGTCAGCGCCGGCGTGTTCTACCTGCTGATCGGGCTGTTCGGGGCAACGGTGGTCGCATTGTTCGCCGCGTTCCCGCGCGAGCTGGTGCTGGCCATTGCCGGGTTGGCCCTGCTCGGTACCATCGGCAGCGGGCTGGTCACTGCCCTCGCGCAGGAGCGGCAACGCGAGCCCGCGCTGATCACGTTCGTGGTCACGGCCTCCGGGGCCACCTTCCTCGGCATCGGCTCCGCATTCTGGGGTCTCGTGGCCGGGGTGCTTGCGCTGGCCGTATTGCGGGCGCGTACCATATCGCTTCCACCCACTTCCCGCTGACAGCGAACCATGCGCTACGACGATTTCGCGACTGAATTCAACCAACGCGTCCGTGCCCGGGGTCTGAAAGTCGACAGCCTCGGCATTGCCGAGGCAATGGAATTGATGGCCGCGTTCTACCGCGACGAACCTGTTTCCGGCATCACGCCGCCGCCGGACGATCACTTGAAATTCGCGTGGGGCGTGCGCGACCGGGGGGAGGGCGACCACTTTGAGGTCAATCTGGCGCGCGTGGTCTCCACGCGCCGGGAGGGCGCGCCACCGCTCGCGCGCGAATTCGAACTCACCTATCGCCTGACCGCATCACCGGAGCTGCGCGGACTTCCGCGCAATGAAGTGTGGTGCTATTCCGTGCCCGAGTTGAAGATTTTCGAGCAACAGGTGCGCGACACCGAGGCCTTTGCGGTCCTGCAACGCGATACCATCCTTTCCGTCAGCGTCCTCGCTTCGGGCGGCAGCAGTTAGGATGGGCATGCCGACGATGCGCAGGCGCGCGTTGATCGCGGGCGTCGCTTCACTGGCGGCGGTGGGTGCCGTGATTTATGCGCTGCACGCGACCGGCAAGGCGGAAGGCGGCGGGGTGTTGGGCACCGGGCCGCTCATCGCGGACATCAACCTCGCGCTCGAGCTCCTGCTGGTGCTGGGCTTGACCTGGGGCATGACGCTCGCGCGCGCCGGCAACATCGAGGCGCATCGCGTGAATCAAACGATCTGGGTGCTGGTGAATTGCGCGCTGGTGCTCTTCATCATGTTGTCGGCAATGTTGAGCTTCAAGATCCCCAACCTCAAGGCGTTGACCGACATTGGCAACGCCATCACCGTGCTGCATGCGATTTTCGGCGTGCTGACGGTGGCGGCTGGCGTGTGGCTGGTCCTGCAGATGAATGATGTGCTGCCGGCCCGCTGGCATGTAGGCTGGTGGAAAGGACTGATGCGCGCCACGCTGGCCGGGTACTGGGCGGTGGCGTTGCTCGGCATCGCCACCTATTACTACTGGTACGGGGCCTAGCCGGCCCGGCACGCGCCCAGTTCCCTGAATGCGCCTATGGACTGGCGTTCCGGGGCAATCGCGCTCATTATCGCGATCCTGCATCGCATTTTCCCGGAGTCGTCACCATGGTCATCTGTCCCGTCGCCATCGCTGTCGGTTGCAAGAAGTGCCCGATTTTCAAGGTGTGCCCGGTCAAGGGCGTGATCGGCGACTACAAGGCGCCCGCCGCCGAACCGGAAAAACGTCCGTCCGCCAAGGCCAAGTCCAGTCCCGCCAAATCACGTTCAGCCAAGTCGCGCGCCCGCCGGAAGTAGCCGGCAGTCCGCACGATGGTGGATCGCGTGCTGGCGGATGCGACGGTCGCGTTGCACCTCGCCTTCATCCTGTTTGTCATCGCCGGCGGCGCAGCGGTGTGGCGACGCCCGGGCTGGGCATGGTTGCATGTCCCGGCCGTGGCCTGGGTCGCCTGGCTTGAATTCACCCAGGCCACCTGCCCGCTCACGCCTCTGGAAAACGAACTGCGCATGCGCGCCGGCGACGCCGGGTATGCCGGCGGATTCATCCGGCACTATCTCGAGCCGATCATCTACCCGGGCGGCCTGACGCCGGGCATTCAGATGGTGCTGGGCGCCGTCGTGGTTGCGCTCAATGTCGCGGTGTACTGGCGGCTATGGCAACGGAGGCGGCGGCCAGGTACCGGTCGCGCGCAGGCGTGAGCACCAGTCATTCGATCTGCGGCCACGCACCGGACGGAACGCCGGTCGCGTCGATCATCCTGGCCAATCGCAACGGCATGCGCGCGACGCTGATGTCCTGGGGCGCCTTGCTGCAGTCGCTGGAGGTGCCCGATCGCCATGGCCGTTGCGCCGATGTCGTGCTTGGATTCGATACGCTGGCGCCGTATCTCGTGCGCCATCCCAATTTCGGCGTGACCGTGGGCCGCTACGGCAATCGCATTGCGCACGCCCGCTTCACGCTGGACGGCGTCACGTACACGCTGGCGGCCAACAACGGCCCCAACTCGCTGCATGGCGGCAACGTCGGGTTCTCGAAACGCAACTGGGCGTGGCGCATCGAGGGCGATCAGTCCGTGCGCTTCGAGTATGCAAGTCCGGATGGCGAGGAAGGCTATCCCGGCACGCTGCGCGCGGTGGCCAGCTACACACTCGATGACGACAACGCCCTGACGCTCGATTTTGCCGCGACCACCGATCGCGCGACCGTGGTCAACCTCACCAACCACAGCTACTTCAATCTCGCCGGACAAGGCGACGTCCGCGACCATGTCGTGACAGTGCATGCCGATGCCTTCCTGCCAGTCGACGCGCTGTCGATTCCGGTGGGTGAAATACACGCAGTAACGGGCACGCCGATGGATCTGCGCGCGCCGGTGCGGGTGGGCGATCGCCTCGACGCACCGGACCAGCAGATGCGGCTGGTCGAGGGCGGCTTCGATCACACGTTCGTGCTGCGTGGGGCAAGCGCCGACGCGGGCCTCCGGCACGCCGCGCGCGTGGTCGATCCGGCCAGCGGCCGCGTGATGGACGTGCATGCGACGCAGCCGGGGGTGCAGTTCTACACCGCCAACAAGCTCGACGGCAGCTTTGCCGGCAAGGGGGGCGCGACTTACGGCAGGCATGCCGCGCTGTGCCTCGAGACGCAGCATTTCCCGGACTCACCCAATCAGCCCATGTTCCCATCCACGGTGTTGCGGCCAGGTGCGAAGTACCGCCACCGCGCGGTCTACCGCTTTTCGAATCTTGCCTCGACCAGCGACGCCCGAGTAACCTGAAGCATGATGCCTTGCGCACCGGAGTTGACCCTGGAGGAAACACGATGAAGTACGCCAACATCGTCGGCTGGGGCAAGTGCATGCCGCCCTCGGTTCTGACCAACGCCGATATCGCCACGATCCTCGACACCGACGACGCATGGATCACGCAGCGCACGGGGATCCGCGAACGTCGGGTGTCGCATGTCAGCGGCGTCGAACTGGCCCATGTTGCCGGCGCGCAGGCGTTGGCGTGCGCCGGGCTCAAGCCTTCGGACATCGACCTCATCGTCTACGGCAGTTGCTCCAACGACGAGCAGATCCCCAACACCGCCTCGGGCCTGTCGGCGCGGCTGCAGTGCGGCCATGCCGCCGCGATGGACGTCAACACCGCATGCACGAGTTTCCTGTATGGATTGTCGACGGCAACCGCGATGATCCGCACCGGCGTGGTTAGGCGCGCGCTGGTGGTGGGTGTCGAGAACATCACGCCGTTCATGGACTGGCGCAACCGCAACGTCGCGGTGCTGTTCGGCGATGGCGCCGCCGCAGTGGTGCTGGAAGCCAGCGACGAGCCGTCAGGTGTACTTGCGGAAAAGCTCGGGTGTTTTTCAGAAGCGCGGCAGATCCTGCGGGTGCGCGGCACCGGTCTCGTCTATGCGATGAACGGCGACGTCACCTATGGCGATACGTTGTGGGACTTCGATGGTCCGGAGATATTCAAGCGCGCCGTCGAGGGGATGGCGGTGGCGTCGGCCGAGGCGCTGGCCAAGAGCGGGCTCGGACCGCAGGATGTCGACCTGGTCGTGCCCCACCAGGCCAACCTGCGGATCATCGAGTTCGTGGCGAGGAAGACCGGCATGCCCATGGAAAAGGTATTCGTCACGGTGCAGAAGTACGGCAACATGTCAGCGGCCACCGTTCCCGTCGCGCTGGTCGAGGCCCTGGAAGCCGGGCGCGTGCAGCCGTCGAGCGTGTTGCTCACGCCGGCCTTCGGCGGAGGCCTCACGTTCTGCTCGCATGTGATCCGGTGGGGGGAACGCGCGACCCCGCTCGACCACAGCGACGTCGCGCTGCCGCCATGCGAGCATTCGGCGCTGGATCTGGTCAAGGCGCGCATGGCCCGGCGCAATCCCAATGGACCGTCGCAGGCGGGGCTGATGGCGCCCTCGCTGTCCGACGCGCCGTAGTCACGCTTTGGAGCGGGGTACGGTCGCCGGCGCGCGCGTGTGACCGATGTGCCGTACGACTAGCTGCTGACGAGTTTGCGATGCGCCTGCACGCTCATCAGCACGCCGAGGCCGATGAACAGGGATACCAGTGCGGTGCCGCCGTAGGAAACCAGCGGCAGCGGCACGCCCACCACGGGCAGCAGGCCGCTGACCATGCCCATGTTGACGAAGGCATAGGTGAAGAGCATCAGCGTGATCGAGCCGGCAAGCAGCCGCGCGAACAGTGTGGACGCATTCGCGGTGATGACCATCGCGCGACCGATCAGCAGGATGTAGAGCACGAGCAGCAGCGCGTTGCCGATCAGCCCGAATTCCTCCCCGAACACGGCGAAGATGAAATCGGTGTGCCGCTCCGGCAGAAAGTCGAGGTGTGTCTGCGTGCCGTTCAGCCAGCCCTTGCCGATCACCCCGCCGGAACCGATCGCGATCGACGCCTGGGTCGAGTGATACCCGGCGCCCAGCGGATCGCGGCCGGGGTCGATGAACGTGAGGATGCGCTCGCGCTGGTAGTCATGCAGATTGCTCCACAGGAATGGCCCCGCTGCCGCACCTGCGGCACCCAGGCCGATGATCACCTTCCATGACAGGCCCGCCAGGAACAGGACGTAGAAGCCCGATGCGCCGATCAGCAGCGACGTACCCAGGTCGGGCTGCCGCTTGATCAGCAGAACCGGCACCACAATCAGCACCGCGGCAATGGCGAAATCCTTCCAGTTGATGCGGCCCTCGAATTTCTGGAAGTACCACGCAAGCATCAGCGGCAATGCGACCTTCATCAGTTCCGACGGCTGGACGCGGATGAATCCGAGGCTCAGCCAGCGCCGCGAACCGTTGACCACGACACCGAACAGCGCGACACCCACCAGCAGCAGCACGCCGAGTACATACAACGGCAATGCGGCGCGGGCGAGCGTCTGCGGCGCGATGTTGGCCAGGATCCACATCAGCGCCAACGCAATGCCAAGCGACACCATCTGCGTGGTGACGCGAGCCACGCTCTGGTCGGCGGCCGAGAACAGCGTGACGAGACCCACCCCCACCAGCGCAAGCGCGCACGCAAAGAGGAAGTTGTCGATGCGTCGCGTCAGGGCTTCCCACGCGCGCCCGGCAAGTTCAACGAGCGGCATCAGTCGGTCACGTCCTCGCCTTCCTTGACCGGCACCGCCGGCGCGGGGCCGGGTTCGGTCTTGCCGAGAAGGAAATAGTCGAGGACCTTGCGCGCGATCGGCGCTGCAGCCTGCGCGCCGAACCCACCGTTTTCCACCAACACGGCCAGGGCGATGCGCGGTTTGTCGGCAGGGGCATACGCGATGAACCAGGCGTGGTCGCGCAGGCGCTCGTCGATCTTGCTGGCGACGTACTTCTCGCCCTTGAGCGAAAATACCTGCGCGGTGCCGGTCTTGCCGCCGGACACGTACGGGGCCTTCAGGAACGCGGCAGCGCTGGTGCCTTCCTTGTTGACGCCGACCAGCGCATTCTTGATCAACGCCAGATGCTCGGCCTTGGCGGTGATCGTGTGCGTGGGCTGCGGCGCCACCAGGCGTTCCTCGCCGTTCTTCAGGTTGACGATGCTCTTGACCAGGTGCGGCTTGAAGGCCACGCCATCGTTGGCGACCGTTGCGGTGGCCACCGCGAGTTGCATGGGCGTGAAGTTGTTGTAGCCCTGCCCGATGCCGGCGGAGATCGAATCGCCGAGATACCACTTGCGGTGCTCTTCGCGATACTTGTCACCGGCGAAGCGCGCGCGCTTCCACTCGCGCGACGGCAGCACCCCGATCAGCTCGCCTTCGATATCCACGCCGGTCTTGCGGCCGAACGAGAGCTGCGTCAGGAAGCGCGCAGTGTCGTCGATGTCGGTTTCGCTGGCCAGCAGGTAGTAATACGTGTCGCAGGACACCACCACCGACTTGTACATATCCACCGACCCGTGGCCGCCGGGCTTGTCGTCGCGGAAACGATACGACGATCCGGGCAGCTGGAAAAACCCCGGGTCGCTGATGGACTGCCCAGGAGTGCGCTTGCCCGAGGTCAGCGCCGCGAGCGCCAGGAACGGCTTGATCGTGGACCCCGGCGGATACGCGCCGCGCAACGGCCGGTTGAGCAACGGCTTGTCGGGCGATTCGTTCAGCAATTCCCAATTGGCCGAATCGATGCCTTCGACGAACAGGTTGGGGTCGTAGCCGGGCTTCGACACGAAGGCAAGGATGTCGCCGGTGGTCGGGTCGATGGCCACCAGCGCGCCCCGGCGGTCCCCGAACGCGGCCTCGGCCACTTCCTGCAAGCGAATGTCCAGCGAGAGCTTGAGGTTATTGCCCGAAACCGGGGGTGAGCGCGACAACGTCCGCACCGCGCGGCCGGCGGCGTCCACCTCGACCTCCTCTACCCCCGTGTTGCCGTGCAACTCGCGCTCGTACGAAAGCTCGACACCGACCTTGCCGATGTAATCGGACCCCTTGTAGTTGGCGGTTTCATCCCAGGAGGCGATGCGCTCGACGTCCTTGTCGTTGATCCGGCCGATATAGCCCAGCACGTGCGACGCCACCTCCCCGAACGGATACTGCCGGAACAGCCGCGCCTTGATCTCCACGCCGGGAAACCGATAGCGATTGACCGCGAAGCGCGCGACTTCCTCGTCCGACAGGCGCGTGCGCAGCGGCATGCTCTCGAAATTCTTCGACTCGTCGAGCAGCTTGCGGAAGCGCTTGCGATCGCGCGGCTGGATATCGACGACGGTGGCCAGTTCGTCGATCGTGGCCTCGAGGTTGCGGATGCGTGACGGCGTCAGTTCCAGCGTGTATGCCGAATAACTCTGCGCCAGTACGACGCCATTGCGGTCGGTGATCACGCCGCGATTCGGGACGATGGGCACGACGGCAATGCGGTTGGACTCGGCCAGCGTGCGGTAGTGCTCGTGCTGCACCACTTGCAGGTAGAAGAAGCGGCCGAAGAGTCCGGCGAAAGCCAGCAGCGCGCATGCCCCCGCGACGACGAGGCGCCGGCGAAACAGGAAGAGATCGCGTTCGGCGTTGCGGAATTCCGGCGCGCCGAAGCCACGGCCGCTGTCGTAGCCGCTGGTGCGTCGTCCAAAGAGGCGGCGCGCCATCAGCGCTCCCCCGGCGAGTGCGTGGGACGCTGCGGCCACCGCAGCAGAACCGAAAGCAGCGGCCACAGCAGGGCGCCGACGACGGGTGAAACGACATACGTCCAGCGTGGCAGCGGCGCCCCGCCCACCACGCGCACCAGCAGGACCAGCGCCGCGCAAACCAGCAGCAGAACACCTACTTGCGGGGCTTGTTGCCACAGCGGAAAGCGTTGCACGCGCCGGCGGAAGTATTCAGCGCTGTATGCCAATACGGCGTAGGCGAGCGCATGCTGGCCGAACACGGTGGCGTCGCCCACGTCCATCACAAGGCCCAGCATCCAGGCCACACCCACGCCGACGTAACGCGGCTCCTGAATGCACCAATAGAGGATCACGAGGGCGAGGAAATCAGGCCGCAGCATCAACGCCAGCCCGGACGCCGGTGCGACATTGCCAAGGAACGCCAGGAAGAACGTGAGCAGGATGAACCAGGGGTTCACCGAGCGCAGGATCTCCTCCGGTCGGGACGATGCAAACGTGGCGCTGCGCGCGAACATGCTCATCGCCCGCCGGGCCGCCCCAAGGGCGATGTCCTCCCCCTCTGGGGGCAGCGAACGAAGTGAGCGTGGGGGTCCATCAACTACCCCGCCGGCCCTTGCCGCGACCGGTTTTTTTCTCGGCGTTGGCGTTCACCGGCTCCTCGGGTCGTGGCTGCTGCGCGGCGATCTCCCCCAGCACCAGCAGGAAGCTGCTGCGGTCCGCGCCGGCGAGCGGCCGTGCCGTGATGCGTGCGAACACCTGCCCGGTCTCGCGCTCCACCGTTTCGACCTGCGCCACCGCCAGGCCGGGTGGATAGGTGCCGTCGATGCCCGACGTGTACAGCTTGTCCTTGGGCTGGATGTCGGCCGATGGCGCCATGAAGCGCAGTTCGGGCGGGCGGCCAGCGCCTGCGCCGAAGAACACGCTGCGCACGCCACTGCGCTCAACGCGCACCGGCACCGCGTGATCCTTGTCCGTCACGAGCGTCACCTCGGCCATCATCGGGAAGACGCGTGTGACCTGTCCGACCACGCCAAGTTCATCGATCACGGCTTCACCGGCCTTGATGCCGGCGTCGGTGCCGCGATTGATGAACACTTTCTGCGTGAAGGGGTCGCGGCCGGTGTAGAGGACTTCCACGGCCGTGGCGGCTCCGGGAAAGCGGGCTCGCATCTCGAGCAGCGCGCGCAGCTTCTCATTCTCTTCGCGCAGCGCCGCGAAACCCTGCACCGAGGGCGCCACGGCGACCAGATCCTGCTTCAAGCCGGCGTTGTCGTCGGCGAGCGCGCGCTTGGCTCCGAAATAGGCGGCAACCCAGCCCAGCGCTTCGCCGGGCAACTGTACCGCGCGCTGCAACGGATAAAGGGCCACGACCGCGACCTGCCGAACGCCTTCGAGATACCGATAGCGGGTGTCCGCGAACATCACCGCAATCGACAGGAGACCGAAGAACGCGAGCCGGGTTAGAGGTGCAGGCCCGCGGTGGAAGAACGGTGGCGGATCGGCGGAGACGTGCCGGATCGTGCGCACCGAATCAGTCCGACGTGAAGATGGTGTGCAGCTTCTCCATGTTCTCGAGCGCCTTGCCGCACCCGCGCACCACGCACGTCAGCGGATCTTCGGCGACGATCACCGGCAGACCGGTTTCCTCCATCAGCAGCCGGTCGATGTCGCGCAGCAGCGCGCCGCCTCCGGTCAGCACCATCCCGCGCTCGGCGATGTCGGCGCCCAGCTCCGGCGGCGTGCGTTCCAGCGCGCTCTTCACCGCCGATACGATGCTGTTGAGCGGGTCGGTGAGCGCTTCGAGGATTTCGTTGGACGAAACCGTGAAGCTGCGCGGGATGCCCTCGGCGAGGTTGCGTCCCTTGACTTCCATTTCCTTGACTTCGGATCCGGGAAACGCGGAACCGATGGTCTTCTTGATCGTTTCGGCGGTGGTTTCGCCGATCAGCATGCCGTAGTTGCGGCGGATGTAGTTGACGATGGCCTCGTCGAACTTGTCGCCGCCCACGCGCACGCTGCCCGAGTACACCATGCCGCCCAGTGAAATCACGCCCACTTCCGTCGTGCCGCCGCCGATGTCGACCACCATCGAGCCGGTGGCTTCACCGACCGGAAGGTCGGCGCCGATGGCTGCGGCCATCGGTTCCTCGATCAGGTAAACCTTGGAGGCGCCGGCGCCCAGCGCCGACTCGCGGATGGCGCGGCGCTCGACCTGCGTGGAGCCGCACGGCACGCAGATGATGATGCGGGGCGACGGCGAAAAAAGGCGCGAATCGAGCACCTTCTTGATGAACTGCTTCAGCATCTGCTCCGTCACCGTGAAGTCGGCGATGACGCCGTCCTTCATCGGACGGATGGCGGTGATGTTGCCGGGCGTGCGCCCAAGCATCTGCTTGGCGGCGAGCCCGACTTCCTGGATCACCTTCTTGCCGTTGGGGCCGCCTTCCTGGCGGATGGCGACAACCGACGGCTCGTTCAGCACGATGCCCTTGCCACGCACGTAGATGAGCGTGTTGGCGGTGCCGAGGTCGATTGCCAGATCGCTGCCGAAGTAACCTTTGAAGAACTCGAACATGAATGCGAGAAACCTGACAGGAAGGGGCCGCGTTTGGGGGCGACCCTGAGGTGGGGGCGTTTCCCGCGCGACAAGGAGGGCGCGGGTGCTCAAAAGATTGTCGATTATGATAGCATCGCACTTGCCCTTCAGCACTGATTTGGCGCGGTTTTTTACCATCCTGCATTCCAGCGGCATGGCGACTCCCGCGCCTCGCCTGCCCGTAACCCGGTCCCGCTGGCAAGCCCTGTGGACCGCATGTCTGGCCGAAGCGCTCGGCCCCACGCCATGGCTCTGACCCTCGACGACGTCCACCGCATCGCCCATCTGGCGCGTATCGAGATCGATGCTGCCGCCGCTTCCGAAGTGCACGGCAAGCTCCTTGCCATCTTCGCGATGATCAACGAACTGCAGGCCGTGGACACCACCGGCATCGTCCCGATGGCGCACGCGCAGGACGTGATGCTGCCCCTGCGCGATGATGTCGTCACGGCGCACGACCAGCGCGCGCTCTATCAGAGCGTCGCGCCGGCGGTGGATGCCGGCCTGTACCTCGTTCCCCGCGTGGTGGAGTAGGCCATGGCCGATCCCCTTGCCGCGACGGTCGCGGGCCTGGTGTCGGCGCTGCGCGCCCGCACGATCTCCAGTGTCGAACTCACCGGCGTCCTGCTCGACCGGATCGAGGCCGCGCAGCCGGTATCCAACGCCTTCGTCACCATCGACCGGGACGGCGCACTGGCACAGGCCCGGCGTGCCGACGCCGCGCTGGCCTCGGGCAACGCGCCGCCACTGGCGGGCGTGCCCATCGCACACAAGGACGTGATGATGACCGCGGGCCTCAAGACCACCTGCGGCTCGCGGATGCTGGCCGATTTCACGGCGCCTTACGACGCGCATGTGGTCACCGGGCTGAAGGATGCCGGTACCGTGCTGGTCGGCAAGACCAACATGGATGAGTTCGCGATGGGCTCATCCAACGAGACCTCGTATTTCGGGCCGGTCCGCAACCCCTGGAACGTCGAGTATGTTCCTGGGGGCAGTTCCGGGGGCTCCGCGGCGGCGGTGGCCGCGCGACTGGTGCCGGCGGCCACGGGCACGGATACGGGCGGGTCGATCCGCCAGCCGGCCTCGCTGACCGGCATCTGCGGCCTGAAGCCCACTTACGGCGTGTGCTCGCGCTACGGCCTGATCGCGTTTGCCTCCAGCCTCGATACGCCGGGCATGTTTGCGCGGACGGCCGAGGATTGCGGCCTGTTGCTCAACGCGATGGCGGGGCACGATCCGCGCGACTCCACCTCGCTCGAGCGCCCGCGCGAGGACTTCACGCGCGACCTGGCGCAGCCGTTGGCGGGGCTGAGCATCGGCTTGCCCGGCGAATACTTCGGCCATGGCATCGATCCCGATGTTGCGGCGGCGATCGAGGCGGCGTTGGCGGAGTACCGCAAGCTTGGCGCCACCACCGTGGACATCGCATTGCCGAACGTCAAGCTGTCGGTGCCGGTCTACTATGTGATCGCACCCGCGGAGGCATCATCCAACCTGTCGCGCTTCGACGGCGTCCGCTATGGCCATCGCGCAGCGGCGTACACCGATCTGCTCGACATGTACAAGAAGTCGCGGGCCGAGGGCTTCGGCGCGGAAGTCAAGCGCCGGATCCTCACGGGCACCTATGTGCTGTCGCACGGCTACTACGACGCCTACTACCTGAAGGCGCAGCAGGTGCGGCGCCTGATCGCCGACGACTTCACGCGCGCCTATGCGCAGTGCGACGTGATCATGGGTCCCACCGCGCCTGCGCCGGCCTTCAGGATCGGCGACAAGACCGACGACCCGGTGCAGATGTACCTGAACGACATCTTCACTATCGCCGCCAACCTGACGGGGGCGCCGGCCATCTCCATTCCCGTGGGCTTCGACCGCCGTGGCCTGCCCATTGGCATGCAGATCCAGGCGAATTACTTCGCCGAAGCCCGGCTCCTCAACGTCGCGCATCGCTTCCAGCAGGCGACGGATTGGCATGCGCGCGCGCCGGCGGGGTACAAGGGGGCGAAGGCATGAACTGGGAAGTCGTCATCGGCCTGGAAACGCACGCGCAGCTGTCCACCGTGTCCAAGATTTTTTCCGGCGCGTCCACCGCGTTCGGCGCCCCGCCGAACACGCAGGCCTCCGCGGTCGACATCGCGCTGCCGGGCGTGCTGCCTGTGTTGAATCGTGGTGCCGTCGAGCGCGCGATCCGTTTCGGCCTCGCTGTGGGCGGCACCATCAGCAAGCGCAGCGTGTTCGCGCGCAAGAATTATTTCTATCCGGACCTGCCCAAGGGTTACCAGATTTCGCAGTATGAGATCCCGGTGGTCGTGGGCGGTGGAGTCGCCATCGTCTCGCCCACGCGCGGCGAGTTCTTCGTCGAGCTGACGCGCGCCCACCTCGAGGAAGATGCCGGCAAGTCGCTGCACGAGGACTTCCACGGCATGTCGGGGATCGACCTCAATCGCGCCGGCACGCCGTTGCTCGAAATCGTGACCGAACCGGTGCTGCGCAGCGCGGACGAGGCCGTGGCCTATGCCAAGGCGCTGCACGGCCTGGTGCGCTGGATCGGCATCTGCGACGGCAACATGCAGGAAGGCAGCTTCCGCTGCGATGCCAACGTATCCGTGCGGCGCACCGGCGAGCCACTGGGCACCCGCTGCGAGATCAAGAACCTCAACAGTTTCCGCTTCATGCACGAAGCCATCGAGTTCGAAATCCGTCGTCAGATCGAGCTGATCGAGGACGGCGGGCGCGTAGTGCAGGAAACGCGCCTGTACGACCCGGACAAGCATGAAACGCGGTCGATGCGCAGCAAGGAAGACGCGCAGGACTACCGCTACTTCCCCGACCCCGACCTGCCGCCGCTGACGATTGCCGAGTCGTGGATTGCGCAGGTGAAGTTGGAGCTGCCGGAGCTGCCGGCGGCGATGAAGACGCGCTTCGTGGCGCAGTACGCGCTGCCGGTGGCGGATGCCGCAAGGCTTGTCACTGATCGCGCCCTTTGCACGCGTTTCGAGAAGGCGGTGCAGGCTGGCGTCAGTGCCAAGTTCGCTGCGACCTGGCTCCTCGGCGTCTTTACCGCGGCGCTCAACAAGGCAGGACTCGACGCCGACGCTGCGCCGGTACCAGAAGACGCCGTCCCTGCGCTACTGCTGAGCATAGAAAGTGGTGACATCACACTGAGCAACGGCAATGCGTTGTTCGAAGAGATGTGGCAGCATTCTTCGGCGCAACAACCTGACCATCCACCACCACTGGGCGGAAGGCATGCCGTGACCCAGTCAATCGTCAACCGCTGGTGGACTGGCCGAGACGAACTCCATGCGATCATCGAAACGCGCGGCCTGCGCCAGATCTCCGACGGCGCCGCCATCGGCCAGATCGTCGATGCCGCCATCGCCGCCAATCCCGCGATCGTTGCCGAGTACAAGGCGGGCAAGGAAAAGGCGTTCAATTCTCTCGTCGGCAAGGTGATGGCCGCGTCCAAGGGCAAGGCCAATCCAGCGCAGGTCAACGCGATCCTGAAGTCGAAGCTCGGCTGACCTGCGGCCCGCGCCAACCATGTTCTATGTCGACCTCTTTCGTGCGTTGGCAGAACACAAGGTTCGGTATGTGCTTGTCGGCGGTCTGGCACTCAACCTGCACGGCGTCGAACGTGCCACGATGGACGTGGATCTGGCTGTTGCGCTGGACGAGGCCAACCTCGCTGCTGCCCTTGATGTCGCCGAACAGCTGGACCTCGTTCCCGTGGCGCCAGTGGCGCTGCGCGATGCGGCAAATCCAGCGAAACTGGAGCAGTGGCGGCGCGACAAGAACATGATTGCGTTTGGGTTGCGCCCGCGAATCGGTACAGGCCCGGTGGTTGATCTGCTGACGACACTTCCGTTTTCGTTCGAACTTTTGTTGCAACGGGCGATCTCAAGAGTGGTGGGGGACGTTACGGTAACGGTGGCTTGCATCGATGATCTGATCGCCATGAAGAAGGCCGCTGGCCGCCCAATTGATCTCGCTGACGTGACTTCCCTCGAATCACTGAAACGGCTGGGCCTCGATCAATGAGAACTTCCGCCGATATCCACTACGTGATTTCGGATGAGCGATTGCGCGCCTATGCGCGGGTGCCGTTGATCGAGCGGTTGCGCTGGCTCGATGAACTCGTCCGGTTTACGCAATTGTGGCGCGCAGCTCCCGGCATCGATATCGATACCGAAGTTCGACAACAAAAATCAGGGACAGACCACGTTT
>JANNKR010000107.1:0-5435 GCA_031396395.1 Betaproteobacteria bacterium | reverse complement strand
GCGGCCCACTTCCACTTCCGCCGTGATGTCCTCGATGCGCTTGCGCGCCGCGTTGCACGCGTCGGAATTGACCGAGGCGATGGTGACCGTGCCGTCATCCTTGATGTCGATCGTGCAGCCGGTTTCCTCGGTCAGCGCGCGGATCACCGCGCCGCCCTTGCCGATCACGTCGCGGATCTTTTCCGGATTGATCTTGAACGTCATCATCCGCGGGGCGTGCTGCGAAATGGTCGTGCGCGCATGCGGCAGGGCTTCCTGCATCAGGCCCAGGATGTGCATGCGGCCTTCGCGCGCCTGCGACAGTGCCACGGCCATGATTTCCTTGGTGATGCCCTGGATCTTGATGTCCATCTGCAACGCCGTGACGCCACGATCGGTGCCGGCCACCTTGAAGTCCATGTCGCCCAGGTGATCTTCATCACCCAGGATGTCGGTCAGCACCGCAAAGCGGTTGCCTTCCTTGATGAGGCCCATCGCGATGCCGGCGACGTGCGCCTTGGTGGGCACGCCGGCGTCCATCAGCGCGAGGCTGGCGCCGCACACCGAGGCCATCGACGAGGAGCCATTGGATTCGGTGATTTCCGAGACCACGCGCATCGAGTACGAGAATTCCTCGCCAGTCGGCAACACCGCAATGACAGCGCGCTTGGCGAGGCGGCCGTGGCCGATCTCGCGGCGCTTGGGGCTGCCCACGCGGCCGGTTTCACCGGTGGCGTACGGGGGAAAGTTGTAGTGGAACATGAACCGGTCGCGGAACTCGCCCATCAGCGCATCGATGATCTGTTCGTCGCGGGCGGTGCCCAGCGTGCTGACCACCAGCGCCTGCGTTTCGCCGCGCGTGAAGAGCGCCGAGCCGTGCGTGCGCGGCAGGACGCCGGTGCGGATCGAGATCGGGCGCACGGTGCGCGTATCGCGACCGTCGATGCGTGGCTCGCCGGCCAGAATCTGGTGGCGCACGATCTTCGACTCGAGTTCGAACATGAAATTGCCGACCGCGCGCGCGTAGTCGGGCGAGGCGTCAGCGGGAACGCACTCCGCGATCGCCTTCTTGGAAATTTCCTTCAGGCGCTGCTGCCGCGCCTGCTTCTGGCGCAACTGGTAAGCCTCGCGCAGGTCGGCCTCGATCGACGCGGTGACCTTGGCCATCATGGCCTCGTCCTTGGCGGGTGCGACCCAGTCCCACAACGGCTTGCCGCCTTCTTCCACCAGTGCATGGATGAGCTCGATCACCGCCTGTTGCTGCTGGTGGCCAAACACCACCGAGCCCAGCATCACCTCTTCCGGCAACTCGTGCGCTTCGGACTCGACCATCAGCACAGCGGCTTCCGTGCCCGCGACGACGAGATCGAGCGTCGACGTGACGAGCTCGGTCTTGGTCGGATTGAGGACATACTGGCCGTCGATGTAGCCGACACGCGCCGCGCCGATCGGACCGGCAAACGGGATGCCCGACAGCGCCACCGCCGCCGAGGCGCCGATCATCGCCACGATGTCCGGATCGATTTCCGGATCCACCGACATCACGGTCGCGACGATCTGCACTTCGTTGTAGAAGGCATCAGGAAAGAGCGGACGCAGCGGCCGGTCGATCAGGCGGCACGTCAGGATTTCCTTCTCCGAAGGCCGTCCTTCGCGCTTGAAAAAGCCGCCGGGGATCTTGCCGGCGGCGTAGGTCTTTTCCTGGTAGTCGACGGTCATCGGGAAAAAGTCCTGTCCGGGCTTGGCCGACTTGGCGGCGACGCACGTGACCAGGACAACCGAGTCGCCGAGGCTGGCCAGCACTGCGCCACCGGCCTGCCGGGCGATTTCGCCCGTTTCTAGCGTCAGCGTATGGCGACCGTAGGGAATCGATTTCTTGATGTGGTTGAACATGTTGGCGGATCCCAGTAGCGACAATGGCCGGCGGCGTCAGCGCGCCCGGCCATTGCGTGGTTTCAATCGGAGGCAGGCAGCGGCGGCTTTCGACCCGACGCCGGCCGGATTATTTGCGCAGGCCCAGCTTGTCGATCAACGCGCGATAGCCGTCGACGTTGCGCGACTTCAGATAGTCGAGCAATTTGCGGCGACGCGACACCATGCGCAGCAGACCGCGGCGCGAATGGTGGTCCTTCACGTTCGTCTTGAAGTGGTCGGTGAGACCATTGATGCGGGCGGTGAGCAGCGCGACCTGGACTTCCGGCGAACCGGTGTCGCCCTTCACGCGCTGATTGTCGGCGATCACTTTCGCCTTGTCCTGTACCGTTACAGCCATCTCAATTTTCCCTTTTCTCTCGCTCGTCGTTACGCTTGGTTGGATCTTCGGTTGCACTTCGGCAAAGAGGGTCATTATAAGCTGAAAAACGCTTTGATTTCAACCAGCTCGGAGTTGCCCGGACTCCGCCGCAGGGATCACGCGCCGCGGCTGCGCCCGGCCCCCGACGATGTCGGCAATGCCCAGCAATTCCGTTCCGCAGAACACGGCACAGGGGCCCTCCGACAGCGCAGCCCCGTCCACCGCACGGCCCTGGCGGAACGCGGCACCCGCGACGCCATCGACCGACAGCCGCGCCAGGCCGGTCACCAGGGCCGCCACGGGGAGCAGAACCCCGTCGCGCCCTGCCGCATCCAGCGCCTCGAAGTCCGCCAGCGTCACGGCATCAGCCAGGGCAAATCCGCCGGTGGCGGTGCGCCGCAGCGCCGCGAGATGGGCACCGCTGCCCAGCACCCGACCGAGGTCCTCCGCCAGTACCCGCACGTACGTCCCCTTGCTGCATTCGATGTCGATCACGGCGTCCGGCGGGTTCCACGACACGAGCCGCATCGCGGTGACCGTGATCGGTCGCGGCGGCCGCGGCACCTCGACGCCTGCCCGGGCATACTCGTAATGCGCCTTGCCTTCGAACTTGAGGGCTGAGTAAGCGGGGGGAATCTGAGTCTGCGGGCCCTCGAACCGGCGCAGCGCCCCAACCAGCGCATCCACGGTGAAGGCAACCGGAAACGTGGCCGCAATGTCACCTTCGGCGTCACCGGTCGTGGTGGTTGCGCCGAAACGGACGGTGGCGGTATAGCGCTTTCCGGCGTCCAGCAGGGACTGGGCGAACTTGGTGGCCTCGCCGAAGCACAATGGCAGCAGGCCTGACGCCAGGGGGTCGAGCGTGCCGGTGTGCCCCGCCTTCTGGGCGGACAACGCGCGCCTGGCTCGCTGCAATGCCGCGTTCGACGAAAGCCCGGTCGGCTTGTCGAGCAGCAGGATGCCGTCGACCCGACGGCGTGGAATGCGGACCTGGTTCATCAGAATTACGGGGTCAGGAACAAAGGGGTCAGACTCGGAAAAAAAGGGGTCAGGGTCAATTGACGGGCGACCGCCTCGGCACGCCCGCCGGCTTCATCCGTCAATTGACCCTGACCCCTTTTTTCCGCGCCTGACCCCTTTATTCCTGACCCCTATATCAACCGTCGGACAACTTCCTGTCGGCCGCCACGGCGTCGTCAATCAATTGCGACAGCCGCATGCCCGCCTCGATCGAGTCGTCATAGGCAAAATGGAGCTGCGGCACCGTATAGAGATCGAGGCGGCCGGCCAGTGCGCTGCGCAGGAAGCCTCCGGCGCGGGCCAGTGCCTCCAGCGTGGCGGGCGCGTGCTCGCGACCCGCGAGGTGCGTGAAATGCACGGTCGCATGGGACAGGTCCTGCGTGACGTCGACGTGCGTGACCGTCACCTCGCCGACGCGGGGGTCCTTCACCTCGTTGCGCAGCAGGTCGGCCAGCTCCTTCTGGATCTGGTCTCCGACCCGGTGCGCCCGCTGCGAGTTCTTCTTCATCGTGGGCCCGCCTTACAACGTGCGCGATACCTCGACGACCTCGAACACCTCGAGCTGGTCGCTCACCTGCACCTCGTTGAAGTTCTTGATCGACAGCCCGCATTCGAAGCCCGCCTTGACCTCGCGGACGTCGTCCTTGAAACGCTTGAGCGAGTCGAGCTCGCCCTCATGGATGACGACACCGTCACGAATCAGGCGAATGCGCGATCCGCGTCGCACCAGGCCTTCCAGCACATAGCAACCTGCGACGGTGCCGACCTTTGATATCCGGTAGACCTCGCGGATCTCCACGATGCCGAGCTTGCTCTCCTTCTGCTCGGGCGCAAGCATGCCGGACAGCGCTGCCTTCACTTCATCGACCGCGTCGTAGATGATCGTGTAATAGCGGATCTGCACGCCGCTCGACTCGGCCAGTTTTCGTGCCTGCACGTCGGCCCGGGTGTTGAAACCGATCACCACTGCCTTGGATGCCAGTGCAAGGTTGATGTCGGATTCGGTGATGCCCCCCACCGCCGCGTGCACGATGTTGACCTTCACCTCGTCGGTGGAAAGCTTGGACAGGGCCTGCGACAGACCTTCGTAGGAACCCTGCACGTCGGCCTTCACGATCAGCGTCAACGTCTTGACGGCATTCTCGCCGACCTCGCCGAACATGTTCTCCAGCTTCGTGGCCTGCTGCTTGGCCAGCTTGACGTCGCGGAACTTGCCTTGCCGGAAGAGTGCGATCTCGCGCGCCTTGCGCTCGTCGCCCAGGACCATCACATCCTCGCCGGCGAGCGGCACGTCGGACAGTCCCTGGATCTCCACGGGAATGGCCGGACCGGCTTCGGCCACCGGCTTGCCGTTCTCATCCGTCATCGCGCGCACGCGGCCGAACACGGCGCCGGCGAGCACGATGTCGCCGCGCTTCAACGTTCCCGACTGCACCAGCACGGTGGCCACGGGGCCACGGCCCTTGTCGAGCCGCGCCTCGATGACGATCCCCTTGGCGGGCGAATCCTTGGCGGCACGCAACTCGAGTACTTCCGCCTGCAGCAGCAATCCGTCGAGCAGGCGCTCGATGCCCTCCCCTGTCTTGGCCGAAACCGGAATGAACTGCACGTCGCCGCCGTATTCCTCGGGCAGCACGTTCTCCGCCACCAGTTCCTGCTTGACGCGATCGATGTTGGCGTCGGGCTTGTCCATCTTGTTGATGGCGACCACCAGCGGCACGTTGGCCGCCTTGGCGTGCGCGATCGCCTCCTTCGTCTGCGGCATCACGCCGTCATCCGCAGCCACGACCAGCACCACCATGTCGGTGACCTTGGCGCCCCGCGCCCGCATGGCGGTGAAGGCTTCGTGACCCGGCGTATCGAGGAAAGTGATGACGCCCTTCGCCGTTTCGACGTGATACGCGCCGATGTGCTGGGTGATGCCACCCGCCTCACCGCTTGCAACGCGGGTGCGGCGGATGGTGTCGAGCAGCGAGGTCTTGCCGTGGTCGACGTGACCCATTACCGTGACCACCGGAGGCCGCGGCAGCAATTCGGCCGCCGCTGCGCCATGCGATTCGGCCAACAGTGAATCCGGATCGTCGAGCTTGGCCGCCGTCGCCTTGTGGCCCATTTCCTCCACGATGATCATCGCGGTTTCCTG
>JANNKR010000092.1:0-4618 GCA_031396395.1 Betaproteobacteria bacterium | reverse complement strand
CAGCGCCAGTTATCCGGGTGCGACCGCCGACGTGATCGCCAACCAGGTGGCCGCGCCGATCGAAGCGCAGATCAACGGCGTGGACAATCTGCTCTACTTCTACTCGACCAGCTCGTCGTCCGGCAACGTGTCAATCAACGTCGTGTTCAAGCCCGGCACCGATCCGGACATCAGCCAGGTCAACGTGCAGAACCGGGTCAGCCAGGCCACGTCGCAGCTGCCCCAGGCGGTCGTGCAGCAGGGCGTGGCAGTCGACAAGCAGTCCTCCGGCATCATGATGGTGCTGTCGATTTTCTCGCCGGACGAGCGGTACACGGCGACGTACATCGACAACTACACCAACCTCTATGTGCTGGACGAGCTGAAGCGCGTGCCCGGCGCCAACCGCGCCTCGGTGCTGGGCCTGCCCGACATCGCGATGCGAGTGTGGCTGCAACCGGACCGCATGGCGCAGCTGGGCGTCACGGCGCAGGAGATCAGCGCCGCCATCCAGAGCCAGAACCAGACCTTCGGCATCGGCCAGATCGGCGGCCAGCCCTCGGTACCGGGAACCCAGCAGACCTTCGTCATCACGGCGCAGGGGCTCCTCACCAAGCCGGAGGAATTCGAGGACATCATCGTCCGCGCCGCCAAGGGGAGCACGGCATCGGTGCGCCTGCGCGACGTGGGCCGCGTGGAACTGGACAAGCGCGACTACTCGATCGTCAGCCGCATGAACGGCAAGCTCGCCACCACGATCGCAATCAACCAGCAGCCCGGCGCCAATGCGGTGGCCACGGCCAGCGCCGTGCGCAAGCGGCTGGCCGAGCTGAAGCAGCAGTTTCCCAGCGGACTCGACTACCGGATCGCGCTGGACACCAGCCTCTTCACGCTGAATTCCATCGAGAAGGTGATCCACACCTTCTTCGAGGCGGTGGCGCTGGTGGTGCTGGTCGTGTTCGTGTTCCTGCAGTCGCTGCGGGCCACGATCATCCCCATCCTCGCGGTGCCGGTGTCCATCATCGGCACCTTCGTCGGCATGCACCTGCTCGGCTTCTCGATCAACATGCTGACGCTGTTCGGGCTGATCCTGGCGATCGGGCTGGTGGTCGACGATGCCATCGTGGTGGTCGAGAACGTCGAGGCCAACATGGTGGCGAAGGGCCTGTCCGCACTCGAAGCCGCCAAGGTCGCGATGACGCAGATCGCGGGCGCGCTGATCTCGATCGTGCTGGTATTGGTCGCGGTGTTCCTCCCGGTGGCGTTCCTGGGCGGCGTCACCGGCGTGCTGTACAAGCAGTTCGCGGTCACGATCGCGATATCGATGGTGATCTCCGGTGTAGTCGCGCTGACGCTCTCACCTGCATTGGCGGCGATCATCATCCGCGTGCACCACGGTGAGAAGAAGGGCTTCTTCCGCTGGTTCGACCACGGCTTCGAGCGTATCCGCAAGGGTTACGTCGGCGTTGTAGCGCGCGCGATCCAGGCGTGGCCCGTATCGGTGATCGTGTTCATCGGCATCCTCGTCGGCATCCTGCTGCTGTTCAAGGCGATCCCGTCGAGTTTCGTGCCGGACGAGGACCAGGGCTACTTCTTCGCGGCGATCAACGCGCCGGACACGGCCAACCTGCAGGTGGCGGCCGCGCTGACCGAACGCGCGCAGAAGATCGCCTCCGCGGACCCAGCCGTGCAGGATGTCGCCTCGGTGGCCGGCTACAGCCTGATCGACGGGCAGATCCAGAACAATTCCGGGGTGCTCTTCGCCTCGCTCAAGCCATTCAGCGAGCGTTCCGAGCCGTCGATGCTGTCCTTCGCGGTATTGAAGCGGCTCAACGCGCAGTTTGCCGGCATCCGCGACGGCTTCATGTTCGCGCTCAATCCGCCTTCGATCCCCGGCCTCGGCACCACCGGGGGCTTCGAGTTCTACCTGCAGAACCGTGGCGCCGGCGACGCCCGCGCCACCGGCCAGGCGGTCGAGGCCTTCATTGCCAAGGCGCGCCAGCGCCCCGAGCTGCAGGGCATTTCCACCACCTATCGCGCCGCCACGCAGCAGTTGTTCGTCGATCTCGATCGCAGCCGCGCCGAGGCGCTGGGCGTCACCGTGTCGGATGCGTTCCAGACGATGCAGACCTTCTTCGGTTCGCAGATCGCCGGCCAGTTTTCGCAATTCAGCCGAGTGTGGTGGGTGATCCTGCAAGCCGACGCGAGTTACCGGATGAATCCCGCCGACTTCGAGAAGGTCTATGTCCGCTCGAAGAGCGGCGCCAACGTGCCGTTGTCGGCGATCATCACCACGCGGTACGTGGCATCACCCAAGCTCGTCACGCGCTTCAACGGGTTTCCGGCGGTCAAGGTCACCGGCAGCCAGGCGACCGGCTACAGCTCGGGGCAGGCGCTGAACGCAATGGAGGAAGTGGCGCGCGAAGTGCTGCCCGGCGAATTCTCCTTCGCCTGGGCGGGCCAGGCGCTGCAGGAGAAGGAGTCGGGCGGCACCTCGAGCTCGGCATTCATCTTCGGCTTGATCCTCGTGTTCCTCTTGCTCGCGGCGCAGTTCGAGAAGTGGACGCTGCCGATTGCCGTCGTGCTGACGGTACCCATCGCGATACTGGGCGCGCTGACGCTGACGTGGCTGGTGGGCCTCGACAACGACGTGTATTTCCAGGTGGGCCTCGTCACGCTGGTCGGGCTGTCCGCCAAGAACGCGATCCTGATCTGCGAATTCGCGATCGAAAAGGTGCACGCCGGCATGTCGGCACGCGAAGCGGCCATCGAAGCTGCCGGCCAGCGCCTGCGCGCAATCGTGATGACCTCTCTGGCCTTCGGCCTTGGCTGCGTACCGCTGGCCATTGCGAGCGGCCCGGGGGCCAACAGCCTCCGCGCGATCGGCACCGGCGTGATCGGCGGCATCCTGGCGTCGATGATCATCGGCGTGCTGTTCGCGCCGTTCTTCTTCTTCATTCTCGAATCGCTGTCCCAGAAGCTGGCGCGCAAGCGGATGCCGCAGGCGAATCCGCCGGTGGACGCGCAATGAACATGCGTCGCGCGTTGGCAGTTGCACTGGGCCTGGCGGTGGCCGGCTGCACGGTCGGCCCCGACTTCGCGAAGCCCGTGGTGGACACGCCTCCGGCGTGGCGCATCGACTATCCGCAGGCGGCCGATGTCGCCAACACGCGGTGGTGGGAGCAGTTCGACGACCCGGTGCTCACAAGCCTCATCGATACCGCACTGCGCGAGAACCGCGACCTTGTCATTGCCGCGGCCCGCGTCGACGCGTTCATCGGCGCGCTCAACTCGACGCGCGCACAGTTCTATCCGCAGGCCGGCTACAACGTGGATGCGAGCCGCAACCGTACCACCGCGGTCGGCGCGCGTCGCCGTTGCCCGCCGGCGCGGATCCCTACTATTCCCTCTATCAGGGCGCGCTGGGCGCGGGCTGGCAGATCGACCTGTTCGGCCGCGTGCGACGGCAGACGGAGGCCGCACAGGCGCAGGTATATGCCTCGGAGCAGGGGCGCCGCGGTGTCGTGCTGTCGCTCGTGACCAGCGTGGCCGCGTCTTACGTGGGATTGCGGGCGCTGGACCGCCAGCTCGAGATATCGCAGCAGACGGCGAAGAACTACGCGGAGACGCTGCGTATCTTCGAACTGCGCTACAAGGGGGGTGTGGTCTCGAAACTGGAACTGGCGCAAGTCCAGTCGCAATACCAGCAGGCGTTGGCCGCCATCCCCGCGTTGCAGCAGCAGATAGCGTCGCAGGAGAACCTCATTGCCGTGTTGCTGGGGCGCAACCCGTTCCCCATCCCGCGCGGGCGCGCGCTGGAACAACTGGCATCGCCCGGCATACCCGCGGACCTGCCGCCCTCGCTGCTGGAACGCCGGCCCGACGTCCTGCAGGCCGAGCAGAATCTGGTGGCGGCCAACGCCGACATCGGCGCGGCCAAGGCGCTGTACTACCCGCAGTTCAACCTGACGGCCTCCTATGGCTCGGTCAGCGCCGCGCTCGGCAACTTCCTTACCGGTCCGGCCGCCGCGTGGACGCTGGCCGCCGGGCTCGCCGGGCCGATCTTCACGGCCGGGTCGATTGCCGGGCAGGTCAGCACCGCGGAGGCGCGTAAGCAGGAGGCGCTCGCCAATTATCAGCAAACGGTGCTGGTCGCCTTCCGCGAGACCAACGACGCGCTGGTCGGCACCATCAAGAAGCGTGATGAGACCACGGCGCAACAGTTGCGCGTCGCATCGCTGCGCGAATATGCGCGCCTTGGCCGCGTGCGCTTCAACAACGGCTACGCGGGCTTTCTCGAGGTCCTGTATGCGGAGAACGAACTCTTCGCCGCCGAACTCGCCGCGGTGCGCTCCAATGGGGAGCGGTACACCCAGTTGATCGCCGTGTTCAAGGCAGTAGGCGGCGGCTGGGTCGACCTGGCCGACCAGGGAACCGCAGCCGGGAAAAATACGCCCGTGGGGGAGCGGGCGGCGAAGCAGCAGTTGTTCTGAGTGCGGAGCGCACGTCCGCCAGGGTCGACAACCGGTCGTGGCGGGGCGGAGCACCGGGATACCGCCGCTGTCCTGACAACAAATCAGGGGCAAGCAAAATCAGGGACAGACCACCATTTATTGCGCGGCATTGCCGCGCGATAAAT
>JANNKR010000021.1:0-2960 GCA_031396395.1 Betaproteobacteria bacterium | reverse complement strand
CAACCGGGTTGGAGCTTTTCATGCCGGGAGACCCCTTTGGCATGTCTGGGACCGCCAGGCCAAGTGCCCTGGGCTTTTCGGACAGCAGCCGCTTGATGTCCGATGCCGGGACGTGGCCCTCGATCACGTAGCCGCCCACCTTTGCCGTATGGCACCCGGACACTGCATCGGGCATTCCCAGACGTCGGCGCTCCGCGTTCACGTCGGCAACGTCATATGCGGCAACGTCAAAGCCCTGCTGCCTCACGTGCTCGATCCATCGGTTGCAGCAGTTGCAGGTTGCGCTTTTGTAGGTCTCGACTTTGGGCAGGTCGACGGCGAGGGCCGTGGCGTTCAGCATCAGGGCCCCAAGCAGAACAATGCTTCGATTCCGTGTCATCGCTTTCCTTTGTCCATCGCGCGTTGTGAGCCAATGCATCCATTTTCGCGGCAGAAGCCCGACAGCAAACTGACCGCATCATTACAATTCTGTAAACGGGCGCACGCTTTACGATCGGACGTGCACAATTGCGGCCCATGACAGCCGCCCTCAACAGCATTCGGCATGTTGCTGCGCTTAGCCACCATGCTTCGTCGGGTATTGGACGAGCGAGCTCGATCAAACAGTCCCGGGGAGATTTGGAGCTCGCCGCAAGATGCGATCGGAAATTCACCCGCATATGACCTTCAAACTTCGATCGGCGATCCTCGGCTTCCTCATTGCGGCGTTGCCGGTACTCATGATGGGATGCGCGACGCTGCGCCTTGAGTCACCGCGCCCACTATCGCAAGCCCTTGCGCATCCGGAGCAGACAGCGCTCGGCCGAGCCTCTGCGGATCGAGGGACGGCGCGCCCGGAGGAGTCCGGGTTTCACGTTCTCGAAAATGGTGCAGAAGCACTCCTGGCACGTGCCGCGCTGGCCGATGCTGCTGAACAAACGCTCGACTTGCAGTATTTCATTGTGCAGAACGACCGCACTACGGCGTTCCTCATGCAGCGCGTTGTCGGCGCCGCGCGACGGGGAGTACGCGTACGAATTCTGCTTGACGACCTCCACGGTCCAAATCGGGACTTTGCGGTGGCAGCTACGGCCGCAGATCCACGCATCGAGCTCAGGCTTTTCAATCCATTCCTGCAACGCAGCTTGATTGGCATGTCCCGTCTGTTCGAACTGATCGGGGATGGCGAGCGTCTCAACCAACGCATGCACATCAAGTTGTGGATCGCCGACAACGCAGTTGGCATATTCGGTGGACGCAACCTCGGCGATGAGTATTTCGATGCCGGAGCAGACGCAGAGTTCAGGGATATTGACCTGCTGGCGGTCGGACCACTGGTACCGGAGCTCTCGCAGGCCTTTGACGAATACTGGAACAACCAATGGGCGGTTCCGGTCGCCTCATTACTGGACGTTGTGCCGGGGACAGGCGACGGCCATCTCGCATGGTCAAAGGTCGACGAAAGCGATGCGGGTGCTACCGGCACTGAGCGCGGCCGAGAGTTGGCAGTGAATGACTCTCACCGTCCATGGATGCAAGCCAACAGGCCACTCATTTGGGCGTCGGCAACCGTGCTCTACGACAGGCCTGCCGCGCCAGCGCTCGCCGATTCGCACTTCACGCATTTGGGGCCGCGCGCGCGCACAATCCTTGACTCGGCACGGTCCGAAATCATCCTGATAACGCCGTACTTCGTGCCAAGCGAACAGGAAATGAAGTTTCTTGCAGAAGCCAGCACCCGGGGTTTGCGCGTGGCAGTGCTTACAAACTCGCTCGCGTCCACCGATGCGTTGTCGGTGCACGCAGGATACGCGCGGTACCGCGCCACGCTGTTGCGCGGCGGGATCGAGCTGTTCGAGGTACGGCCACAGGCAGGCGCAGCGCACGTCCGCAGATTGCACAAGTGGATCCGGCCGTCGGGATCGAGCCTGCATGCCAAGGTCCTCATCGTCGATCGGAGCACGGCATTCGTTGGTTCGATGAATTTTGATCCACGGTCGCGAACCTACAATACGGAATTGTCTGTCGCCGTGGAAAGCCCCGAACTCGCGTCCCGGCTTGCCCTGCTGTTCGACGAAGTTGTCGAGCCGGATCATTCATTTCGCGTGCTATTGCGGAACCCGCAACCGGGCGATGACGCTCTCGTATGGATTACCGAGGAGCAGGGCGACGAAGTTCGATACGAGTCCGAGCCGATGGCGGGTTTCTGGAAGCGGGTATGGAGCGGTGTACTCTCCATCATCGTGCCGGAACGGTTGCTGTGACGCCTGGCATGGTTCGCGAGGAGTGGCGATGAAGATTCTGGTCGTCGAAGACGAGCCAAGGACTGGAAATTACCTGAAGCAGGGCCTTACAGAGGCCGGGTTTGTCGTCGATCTGATGCGCGATGGCAAGGATGGACTGCATGCCGCTGCTACGGACAGCTATGACCTGCTGGTGCTCGACATCATGCTTCCCGGTCTCGATGGGTGGTCCGTGCTACGGGCGATTCGGGAGGCCGGCAATGCGATGCCGGTTCTCTTCCTGACTGCTCGCGATCAGGTCGACGACCGGGTCAAGGGATTGGAGATGGGGGCTGACGACTACCTCGTCAAACCCTTCGCGTTTTCGGAGCTGCTCGCTCGCGTGCGCTCACTATTGCGCCGAGGACAGGTGAAAGAGCCGGAAGTGCTGCGAGTGGCGGACATGGAACTCGATCTTTACCGCCGACGCGTCATGCGCGCCGGCAAGCGCATCAACCTTACCGCCAAGGAGTTTGCGCTGCTGGAGCTGTTGCTGCGTCGCCACGATGAGGTGCTTCCGCGGTCGTTGATCGCTTCCCAGGTCTGGGACATGAATTTCGACAGCGATACCAACGTGATCGAGGTTGCTGTTCGTCGATTGCGCGCCGTGATGCGGACGGCTTCATCAATGCCGAGCTGAGTCTCGCGATTCAGCTTGTCGCGAAGGGTCTCCCCCTCGATGTAGGGCATGACATAGTA
>JANNKR010000002.1:0-15911 GCA_031396395.1 Betaproteobacteria bacterium | reverse complement strand
GGCGCCTTGGAGCCGCGTGTTCCGGGCGCGGGCGGCAAAAAATCGGATGGTCGTGTTTTGACCATCCCCATTTTTTGCGACCCCCGCCAGAAAACACGCTTGCGGCGACGAAGCCCGCGCCAGGCGGCTCGCCCCGCCCCGTCCCCCGACGAACAGTAAACTCAGCCCCGTCCGCCGATGAGCAGCAAGCACCGCGTCGTCCTGTGCCGCGATGAACTGAAACGCGGCCCTCGGCAGGCGCGGTCGGGCGACGCGCGAGCGAACTCAGGCGTTGCTGCCGATCTCCGCCCAGTATTCGTGGTGTTCGGTATTCACCCGCGACAGCCGATACTCGACCGTCACCTCGTTGTAGGTGTGCGCCAATCGCCGGATCTGCAACAGCGGTGATCCGACCGGAACGTCGAGCAGTGGCGCAAATTCGTGGTCGGCCAGGGTGGCGCGCAGACGTTCGCTGGTGCCGACCACCGAAACGCCGAACGCCTCCTGATACAGGTTGTAGATCGTCGACGGCCGGTCGCGAACCTGCGCCAGTGTCAGGCCGGGAAAGCGGTTGGCCGGCACGGCGATATCGTCAACCATTACCGGCGTGCCGGCCAGGCGCAGCCGGTTGCGGATACGGAAGACCGGGTCGCCGACAGTGATGCCGAAGTGCAGCGCGAGCTCGGCATCCGCCTTGGCGCGGGCAAAGCGCACGAACTCGACCTCGGGGTAGGACTTGTCGCCGGCCTGCGGGACGATGTGGAAGAAGTAGAACAGCAGCCGGTCGCGCGTGTGGCTGGCCACGAAGGTGCCGCGTCCCTGTTGGCGGATCAGGATGTTCTCGGCGACCAGCTCGTCGATCGCCTTGCGCACCGTGCCGATGCTGATGCCGTAACGTGCCGAGAGCCGGCGCTCGGCGGGGATGGCTTCGCCCGGCTTCCATTCCCCGGTCGTCAGCGCTTCCATCAACGCGCGCTTGATTTCCTTGTAGAGCGGGGTGGCGAGCGGGACGCCTGGCGTGGTCGCATCGGTCATGGGTCGTCGCGGCCGCGACGAACGCGGCAGCGGTACGGACCCAGTGTAACCGCCAGGCGGCAGGTGATGCAAATGATATAGATGATCTAGTTGACTTCCGCCAAACTAGCGACTAGCATTTTCAATCAGCGGCCCGCTGCGATCACGCGGGCGCATGCCCCCGCCGGTGCGCGGGCAACGTTCGCGGCCGCACTGCCGGTCGCATTTCTGCGGAGTTTGTCCATGATTCATTGCGTTCTCCACGACCCTGCCGACTCGGTGGCCGTCGTCGTCACCGAAGGCGTCACTGCCGGTGCCACGCTTACCGGCCTCATCCTCGATGAAAACAAGACCATCTCGCTGCCCTGCGTGCAGGACATCCCCCTCGGCCACAAGGTTGCGCTGAAAGACATGGCCGTCGGCGACACGGTGATCAAGTACGGCGTCGATATCGGCAAGGTCGTCGCGCCGATCAAGAAGGGCCAGCACGCCCACGTCCACAACATCAAGACCAAGCGCTGGTAAGCGAGCGCGCGACAACGGGATCATCATGCAAAGCAAATTCTGGGGTTACCGCCGTGAGAACGGCCGGGTCGGCGTGCGCAATCACGTCATCATTCTGCCGGTGGACGACTTGTCCAACGCAGCCTGCGAAGCCGTCGCCAACAACATCAAGGGCACGCTCGCCATACCGCATCCGTATGGGCGTCTCCAGTTCGGGGCGGATCTCGACCTGCACTTCCGCACGCTGATCGGCACCGGGTCCAATCCCAACGTCGCGGCGGTGGTCGTGATCGGGATCGAGGAGCAATGGACCAAGCGGGTGGTCGACGCGATCGCCCTGACCGGCAAGCCCGTGGTGGGCTTCGGCATCGAATTGCACGGTGATCACGACACGATAATGCGCGCGTCGAAGGTGGCCAAGGAGTATCTGCAGGCCGCCAGCGAGAAGCACCGCGTCGAGTGCGACCTGAAGGAACTGTGGGTCTCGACCAAGTGCGGCGAGTCGGACACCACGTCCGGCTGCGGCGCCAATCCCACCGTCGGCGATGCGTTCGACAAGCTCTATGCGGCCGGCGCCACGCTCGTGTTCGGCGAGACCTCGGAAATTACGGGCGGCGAGTCCATCGTGGCCGCGCGCTGCCGCGACGACAAGGTGCGCGCCGAGTTCATGCGGGTGTTCGACCGCTACCAGGAAATGATCAACCGCCACAAGACCAGCGACCTGTCCGACTCGCAGCCGACCAAGGGCAACATCGCCGGCGGCCTGACGACGATCGAGGAAAAGGCGCTGGGCAATATCCAGAAGATCGGCAAGACCTGCGTCGTCGACGGCGTGCTGGACAAGGCCGAGATGCCGACCGGTCCCGGACTATGGTTCATGGACTCTTCGTCGGCCGCCGCGGAAATGGTGACCCTGTGCGCGGCCTCGGGCTATGTCGTGCATTTCTTCCCGACCGGGCAGGGCAATGTGATCGGCAACCCGATCCTGCCGGTTATCAAGATCTGCGCCAATCCGCGCACGGTGCGGACCATGAGCGAGCACGTCGACGTCGATACGACGGGGCTACTGCAGCGCGAGATCACGATGAGCCAGGCCGGCGACAAGTTGCTGGACATGATGTTTCGCACCGCCAACGGCCGGCTGACCGCGGCCGAGGCGCTCGGTCATCGCGAATTCGTCCTGACGCGCCTGTACGAGAGCGCGTAGGGCCAATTAGGCGTATATCGGTATTCCATGATCGCCACGAATCGCGCCAGCCGCTGGTGGTACCGCCTGTCCATGGGGCTGATCGGGTTCTACGTAGCCTACGTCGTGCTCGGCAAGATCGGGCAGAAGTCCGGGTTCGCGTTGCCCATTCGACTGGGCGACGTCGGCGAGTTCCTGGTGGTGCTGGCGGGCATGGCGGCGTTCGTGGCGGGGCTGCTGCTGGCGGCACCGCCGGAGGATGAGGAGGAGGGGGAGGAGGCACTGGATGACGAAGGTCGCAGCGCCGTTTCGCAGCAGTGATAGAGGGGCGCGCCATGTCCGCGCCGCACATCCATGTCGTCAAGGAGGAAATCATGCGCAAGAACAAGGACAACACCCTGGCAGCACCGGCACGGCGGCGGTTTCTTGAAGTAGCGTCGCGCTACGGCTTCACGACGGCGGTGCTTGCCGGTACCGGTGGCTACCTGTGGAGCGATGTCGCGGTGGCGCAAAGCGCGGCTGACGAGGAGGCGAAGCAGAAGGCCGCCAAGTACACGATGATCTTCGCCACCGAGTACAAGATCGAGGACTACGTCAAGTACCCGGTGATGCAGGCGGCGTTCAAGTCCAACGTCGAGACGATGACCAGGAACCAGATCTACGTGAAGCTGCACCCGGCAGGCCAGCTGGGCGTGGGCGCGGCTTTGGCGCAGAAGGTGCAGGCGGGCACCCTGCAGGGTGGGGCCGTCTCACTGTCCAATTTTTCACCGTTCGCGCCGTCCGTCGACCTGATCAACATTCCGTTCTGGTGCGGCGAAAATCAGAAGTTCGCCAACCTCGTGACGTCGGCGGCCTGGAACGACGAAATCACGCCCAAGGTCGTGGCGAAGGGCTACAAGCCGATGTTCTATTTCACGGTCGATCCGCGCACGGTGGCCACCCGCAAAGGCTTCAACAAGACGATCAAGACACCGGCCGACATGCAGGGCATCAAGATGCGCGTGCCGCCGTCGGCGTTGCTGCAGCAGTTCTATCGCCTGGCTGGCGCCAATCCGACGGTGGTGCCATGGGGAGAAACGGCAACGGCCATCAAGCAGGGCGTGGCCGATGCCCTCGACCCGGCGGTGGCCGCGCTGGCCACTTTCGGTTTTGTCGATATCCTGGGCTGGATCACCACGGTCAAGAGCGTGCCGGACGCCCAGATGTTCGCGGCCAATGCGGGCTGGTTCGACGCGCTGCCGAAGGACCTGCAGGTGGCCTTCGATGCGGCGTCCGCCAAGACGCAGATCGAAACCTTTGCCCAGATTGCGCCGGCACGCGACGTGTCGATGAAGCTGATGCGCGATGGCGGTGCGCAGTTCTACAACCCGACCGCGGCCGAATTCAAGCAATGGGTCGATGCCTGCGGCGAGCAGCGCAAGGAATGGGACGAGCACAAGATCAAGCTTGCGGGATCCATCGCCAGTTTCGAGAAGCTCAAGACCGCGGCCAACACCAAGGGGCCAATCACCGTGGGTGACTACACCGGCTGAAGGCGATTGCCACCCACGAAGCAGGATGTGCCCGGCAATGGGACGCGCCCCCGAGAGCGCGCGTCCCATTGATCTGATGCCACCGGACTCGGCGCATGCCGCGCCGCTGGCGTAGCCTCATCGAGCACCAATGAAAAAACTACTTCACGCACTCGACCGCGATGCCGAGCGATACCTGATGCTTGTGTTCTACTGCTTCTGCGTGTTCGTGATCGTGCAGGAGGTCGTGCGACGCTTCATCCTCAACTACTCATCAGCCTGGGGCGAGGAAGCCGCACGCTACGCGTTCATCTACCTGGGGTGGATAGGCGCGGCCTATGCCGTCAAGGAACGCGCGCATATTCGCTTCGATATCGTGCAGCAGCGCCTGCCGAAGCGCTGGCACGGCTATCTCTATCTTTTTGGCGATATCTGCACGCTGGCATTTGCTTGCATCGCGCTGTACTGGTCGATGCACACCATTGGCGTGCTGCTCAAGTTCGGCGGCACCAGTCCGGTGTTGCGCGTCAACAAGGCGTGGTTCGAGGCCGCGGTCCCCATCGGCTTTGCGTTGATCGTCTGGCGCGTTCTGCAATCGATGCGGCGCGACTTGGCCGACCTTGCGGCGGGACGCGAGGCGTGGTCCGGCAAATCCATGTTCGAGGAGTAACGCGTGGCCGTCACGTTGTCACTGCTGCTGGTCGTCGCGCTGCTGCTGGTCGGGGTGCCCTTCTGGGTGGCGATTGGCCTCGGTACGTTCTCCATCCTGTGGTCGACGCAGGTCCTGCCGCTCACGCTGATCGGGGAGGGTCTGTTCGAGGGTGTCGACTCATTTGCGTTGATCGCCATCCCGCTGTTCATCCTGACCGGCGACGTCATGGTGCGCAGCAGGCTCGCCTACAAGCTCCTTGACTTTGCCGAGGCAACTTTTGGAAGCTTTCGCTCAGGTTTCGGTACGTCGACGGTGATGGGTTGCGGACTGTTTTCGTGCATTTCCGGGTCGGACGCCGCCGATGCAGCGGCGATCGGACGCATCACGATGGATCGATTGATCGAAAAGGGCTATCCAAAGGCCTATGCCTGTGCCTTGGTCGCGTCGGGAGCGTGTACCGGGATCCTCATTCCACCGTCGATCGCCTATATCGTGATCGGCCTTGTCCTGGGTATTTCCTCCACGACACTCTTTCTGGCGGCCTTCTTTCCAGGGGTCATGGTGCTGTTCGCGGTGATCGTCACCAATGTAATCATCAATCGAATCCGGGGTTACGAGAATACCAGCGGCCACTTTTCGCTAGTGCGCTGGTTCAGGGCACTGGCGGATGCCAAGTGGGCGCTGGCGATCCCGTTCATCATCCTTGGCGGAATCTACTCGGGCATATTCACGCCCACGGAGTCCGCAGCCGTGGCGGTTGCCGTGTCCATTGTCATCGGGTTTTTGCAACGCACCCTGACGCTCGCGGACTTTCCAGCGATGCTTGGTACCAGCGCGCGTGTCTGCGGGGTGGTGCTGCCGATCATCGCCGTGGCGCTGCTGTTTTCCCAGGCGCTCACCGTGGTCGACGTGCCCCAGCGATTCGTCGCCTTCGTTCTGTCATTCGGTACCAGTAAGACGGCGATCATCCTGCTGATGCTGCTGATCTGGATCATTGCCGGGATGTTCATGGAAGCCGGCCCCAACATCGTCGTCCTGGGACCGCTCCTGTTTCCGCTGGCCCAGCAGATCGGCATGGATCCGGTCCATTTCTGCATCTTCATGATCACCACGCTCGGGTTGGGCTTCATCACGCCCCCGTTCGGGCTTAACCTGTTCGTGATGGCGGGCCTGACGCGAACGCCAATTGCGGCCATCGCGCGCGAGGCGATTCCATTTGTCGTGGCCATGGTCATCGTGTCCACGATCATCGGCTTCGTGCCGCAGATTTCGTTGTTTGCATTGGGCCGGTAGTCGATCCGGCGCCGAACCCGTGGAGCACGGCATGGCAATCACCTATCTAAAAAAGGCCGCCAAGACGGCGGAAACCGAAACGGCCAATGCGCGTGACGTGGTGTCCCGCATGCTGGTCGAGATCGAGCGCGACGGCGAGGCTGCGGTGCGTCGCTATGCGGAGCAGCTTGACCGCTGGACCGGCGATATCGTGGTCACCGCCGCCGAGATCGATCGTCGCACGCGCGACATTCCTGCGGGCATCAAGGCCGACATTGACTTCGCGGTCGCGCAGGTGCGCCGATTCGCCGAGGCGCAGCGGGCGTCGTTGCGCGAATTTTCGGTTGAAATCCATCCGGGGTTGCTGGCCGGGCAGCGCCTGGTCCCGGTCAATGTCGCCGGATGCTATGTGCCCACGGGCCGGTATGCCCACATCGCCTCGGCGTACATGGGCGTGGCCACCGCGAAGGCGGCAGGCGTGCCGACGATCATCGCCTGTTCCACGCCGTTCGAGGGCCAGGGCATCCACCCGCAGGTGCTCTACGCGATGCAGGTGGCCGGCGCGAGCGTGATCATGACTCTGGGTGGAGTGCAGGCAATCGCGGCGATGGCCTATGGCCTTTTCAGTGGCAAGCCGGCGGACATCATCGTCGGCCCCGGCAACAAGTTCGTGGCGGAGGCGAAACGCATGCTGTTCGGCAAGGTCGGCATCGATGTGTTCGCCGGCCCCTCCGAAGTCTGCGTGATCGCCGACGACACGGCTGATCCGGCCATCGTGGCCTCCGATCTCGTCGGGCAGGCCGAGCATGGTCATGAGTCACCGGCGTGGCTCATCACGACGTCGCGCTCGCTGGCCGACGAGGTGGCGCGGCAGGTGCCGCTGCTGATCGCGGCCTTGCCGCCTACGGCGCGCGACGCGGCTGGGGCGGCCTGGCGCGACTATGGCGAGATCATCCTGTGCGACTCGCGCGAGGACATGGCGCGCATCTCGGACCAATATGCGTCCGAACATCTCGAAGTGCATGCGCGCGATCTCGACTGGTGGCTGGCCAACCTCACATGCTACGGATCGCTGTTCCTCGGCGAGGAGACCACCGTTGCCTTCGGTGACAAGGTGTCCGGCCCCAATCACATCCTGCCCACGAAAGGTGCGGCGCGCTACTCAGGCGGCCTGTCGGTCCACAAGTTCATCAAGACAGTGACCTGGCAGCGGATGACACGCGAGGCCAATCGCGACGTGGCGCAGGTCACGGCCCGGATCTCGCGCCTCGAGGGGATGGAGGCGCACGCGCGCACGGCTGACGATCGATTGCGCAAGTATTTCCCCGCCGAATCGTTTGTGCTCGATCACGCGGCGAAATGACGGCTGCGAACCCGGCATCGCTGTTCGATCTGGCGGGCAAGGTTGCACTGGTCACCGGCGCGTCCTCCGGTATCGGCCGGGCACTGGCGGGCATGCTCGCGCAGGCGGGCGCGTCAGTGGTGCTGGCCGCGCGGCGCGAGGACGAGCTTGCCACCGCTGCTGCGGACATCACCGCTGCGGGCGGGCGTGCGGCAACCGTCGTCGTCGACCTGGCCGACCGCCAGGCGCTGCGTGCCGCGGCGGTGTTGGCAGCGCAGACTTTCGGGGCGCCCGACATCGTCGTCAACGCGGCAGGCATCAATGTGCGCAAGCCGCTGCTGGAGATCTCCGATGATGATTGGGACCGCACCATGGCCCTCAACCTCACCGCGCCGTTTTTTCTAGTGCAGGCCCTGGCGCCGGCGATGATCGCCAGGGGCTGGGGCCGCATCGTCAACATCGCTTCGCTGCAGTCGGTGCGAGCATTTGCCGACAGCGCACCCTATGGCGCGTCGAAGGGCGGCATCATGCAGCTGACGCGCGCGCAGGCGGAGGCACTGTCGCGTCACGGGGTGACCGCCAACGCGATCGCGCCTGGTTTCTTCAAGACGCCGCTTACCGCCCCCGTCTTTGCCGACCCCGTACGCGCGCAGGCGATGGCTGCGCGCACGATGGCGGGGCGCAATGGCGAGATGGACGACCTCGCTGGAACGCTGCTGTTCCTGGCGAGTGACGCGTCCGCCTACGTCACCGGACAGACGCTGTTCGTGGATGGCGGATTCAGTGCCGGCTAGGCCGGCAAACCCGACGGAAAAGGACGGTCGATCATGCGAGCGCTGGTGTATACCGCACCCAACGAGATGACGTTGCGCGACGAGCCGCGTCCCGACCTGGCCATCGGCGAAGTGGTGCTGCGCATCGACGCCGTGGGCATCTGCGGCTCGGACATGCATGCCTTCCATGGCCATGATCCGCGCCGCAAGCCGGGCCTGATCCTGGGCCATGAACTGGCCGGCACGATCATCGCCGGACCGGGCGAGGGGCGGCGGGTGACCGCCAATCCGCTCATCACCTGCGGCGTCTGCGACTACTGCGTACAGGGACGCGACAACCTTTGCAGCAACCGTACCATGGTGGGCATGACGCGTCCCGGCGCCTTCGCCGAATTCATGGCCATTCCCGCGAAGAGTCTCATCGACATTCCGCAGGACATGACGGCACGGCAGGCCGCGCTGACCGAACCCGCTGCCACGGCGCTGCATGCGATCGACGTCGCCACGCGCGCGTCCCACCGACCGCCGGCGGAGGGGCGGGTGCTGATCATCGGTGGCGGCGCGATCGGCATGCTGGCGGCGTTGCTGCTGCGCTCGCGCGGCGCAGCCGTCACGGTGGCCGAAACCAATCCTCTGCGCCGGGCGTCGGTGGAGCGCCACGTCGGCTGCGCCACGATGGACCCGAAGGCCGGGCAGGCTCCGCGCGACGGATCCTTTCCGCTGGTGATCGACGCCGTGGGCGCGAAGGCCACGCGCACGGCCGCCATGGCCGCAGTCGCACCCGGCGGTGTGCTGATGCACATCGGCCTGCAGGATTGGGCCAGCGAGATCGACATGCGCCGTCTGACGCTCGCGGAAATCACGCTGATCGGGACCTATACGTATTCCACGGCCGACTTAAGAGCAACGGTGGCCGCGCTCTATAATGGTTCGTTCGGCGATCTAGCCTGGGTCGAGGAGCGGCCGCTCGCCGAAGGCGCCGCTGCATTCGCCGACCTCGACCAGGGTCGGTCCGCTTCGGCCAAGATCGTTCTGCGTCCGCACTGAGGCGGCCTTGCCGCGAGGAGATTTCACGATGTCGTTCCAACGCTTGCAGTGGGCAGCAGTCGCGGTCGTGGCGCTGCTTGCCATCGCCCCGGCGCGCGCCGAGATGGCCGAGATCAATGTCGCCCAGCAGTATGGGATCAGTTACCTGCCGCTGATGTTGATGGAGGAGCAAAAGCTCATCGAAAAGTACGCGAAGGCGGCCGGCGTGGATGTGAAGGTGGGCTGGGCCAAGTTTGCCGGCGGCAACGTGATGAACGATGCCTTGCTGTCCGGCAGCCTGCAGTTCGCCTCGGGTGGGGTGGGCCCGTTCCTGACGTTGTGGGCGCGTACCCGCGGCAATCTCGATGTCCGCGCCGTGGGCGCGATCAATTCGATGCCGATCTATCTCAACACGCGCAATCCCAATGTGAAGTCCTTGAAGGACCTGACCGACAAGGATCGCATCGCATTACCGGCCGTCAAGGTGTCGATCCAGGCGGTTACGCTGCAGATGGCCGCGGAAAAGGAGTTCGGGCCCGGCCAGCAGAACAAGCTCGACGCGCTCACGGTGACGATGTCACATCCGGATGCGCAGATCGCGCTGTTGTCGGGGGGTACCGAGATTTCCGGGCATTTCAGCTCGCCGCCATTCCAGTACCAGCAACTCGAGAAGCCGGGCATCCGCACGATCCTCAATTCCTTTGACGTGCTGGGCGGTCCCGCCACTTTCAACGTCATCTGGACGACCGGCAAGTTCCGCAGCGAGAATCCAAAGCTCTACGACGCATTCGTGAAGGCGCTGGAGGAGGCCACTGCGATCATCAACCGCGACAAGAAGGCGGCGGCCGAGGCCTATCTGCGGATTTCGAAGGACAAGGACACGGTCGCCGACATCCTGAAGATGCTCAACGATCCGCTGATCGTCTACACGCAAACCCCGCAAAGCACGATGAAGTACGCCGACTTCATGACCAAGGTCGGGTCGATCAAGGTCAAGCCGGATTCGTGGAAGGACCTGTTTTTCCCCAACGTGCACGCGCTGCCGGGAAGCTGATGGCGCCGGGTGAGCCCATCGCGCCTGCGCTGCTGCTGCCGGATCTCGCCGCGATCCGCGCCGCGCACGCGCGGATCGCGCCCCACATTCACCGGACGCCGATCCAGACGTCGCGTTCGCTCGACGATGCGATTGGCGCGCAGCTCTTTTTCAAGTGCGAGAATTTCCAGAAAGTCGGCGCGTTCAAGGCACGAGGAGCGTGCAACGCCGTCTTCTCGCTCGGGCCCGAGGTCGCTGTGCGTGGCGTCGTCACGCATTCCTCCGGCAATCACGGCGCGGCATTGGCGTGGGCGGCACAGCGCCGCGGCATCGTCGCGCACGTGGTGATGCCGGACAATGCGCCAGCCATCAAGGTGGCGAACGTCAAGGGCTTCGGTGGCGTCGTGCATTTCTGCGCGCCCACGCTTGCGGCGCGCGAGTCGCTGTGCGCCGAGGTGGCCAGCGCCACAGGCGCCACCCTGGTGCATCCGTACGACGACGCGGCGGTGATCGCGGGGCAGGGCACGGCCACCCTCGAGCTCCTGCAGGACCGGCCCGACCTCGACCTCGTGGTCGCGCCGGTCGGCGGCGGTGGCCTGTTGTCCGGCACCGCCATCGCAGCCAAGGGCATGGCACCGGGCATCACTGTGCTGGGCGCCGAGCCTGCGGGCGCGGACGACGCCGTGCGCAGTCTCGCCGCGGGCGCCCTGCAACCTGCGCCGGCGCCGCAAACGATCGCGGACGGCCTGCGCGGCGCGCTGTCGCCGCGCACCTTTCGCGCGCTCTCCACGCACGTTGCCATGATCGGCACCTGTACCGAAGATTCCATCGTCGCCGCGATGCGCTTCACCTGGGAGCGGATGAAGATCGTGATCGAGCCTTCGTGCGCCGTGCCGCTTGCCTGCATGATGGAAGGGACACTGGCCGTGAAGGGCCGGCGGGTCGGCGTGATACTGACCGGCGGCAACGTGGACCTCGATCGGCTGCCATGGCAGAAGTAGCCCCACCGCCTCTGCTCGATGTACGCGGCGTCACACTGCAGTACAAGACGCATGACCATCTCGTCACGGCGACGTACCGCGTCGATTTTTCGATCTTCCGCTCCGATCGCTTCATCCTGCTGGGGCCTTCCGGTTGCGGCAAGTCCACGCTGCTGAAAGCCGTGGGCGGATACATCACGCCGGTGGAAGGCGAGATCCGCCTCAAGGGCCAGATCGTCACGCGGCCCGGGCCGGACCGGATGATGGTGTTCCAGGAGTTCGACCAGCTGCTGCCATGGAAGACCGTGCGTGAGAACGTGATGTTTCCATTGCTGGCCAGCGGCCGCCTGGCGGGGCGTGCGGCCGTCGAAAAGGCCAACGACGCGATCGCCAAGGTCAATCTCACCAAGTTTGCCGAAAGCCTGCCGCACACGTTGTCGGGCGGCATGAAGCAGCGTGTCGCGATTGCCCGGGGCATGGCCATGGAGCCCGACATCCTGTTGATGGACGAGCCGTTCGCGGCGCTGGATGCGCTGACCCGCCGCAAGATGCAGGATGAATTGCTGGAGCTGTGGGAAGACACGCGCTTCACCGTGCTGTTCGTCACTCATTCGATTCCCGAGGCCATTCGCATCGGTAGCCGCATCCTGCTGATGTCGCCGCATCCAGGTCAGGTCAAGGCCGAATTGAACAGCCTGCCGCCACACGCGCCGGCTGCCGAGCTCGACGCGCTCGAGAACACGATCCATACGATGTTGTTTGCCGACGCCGTCGAGGAGATCCCGCCCCATGGCTGACGCACCGTTACTCCGGGAAGAGATCCACCGGACGCCGATTTCGACGGCTGCGTTCGGCATCGTCGAGAAACCGCTGTCGACGTGGGAGCGTGTCACCAACATGGGGGGCGTGCGCAAGCTGGCACTGCTGCTGGCGCTGGCGCTGGTCTGGGAGGTCTATGCGCGATGGCTCAACAATCCGCTGCTGTTCCCGACCTTCGGTGCGACGCTCGGCGCGTTCTTCGATGCCGTCCGCAGCGGCGAGTTGCCGCAAAAAGCGGTGACGTCGCTCAAGATCCTATTGGTTGGCTATGCATCCGGGATTTTCTGCGCGGCGATCCTGACGATGCTGGCCATTTCAACGCGGCTTGGCAACGACCTGCTGGAACTTCTGACCTCGATGTTCAATCCGCTGCCGGCAATCGCGCTCCTGCCGCTGGCGCTGATCTGGTTCGGCCTCGGTGCCGGCAGCATCATCTTCGTGTTGATTCACTCGGTGCTGTGGGCGGTGGCGCTCAACACCCACTCCGGCTTCCGCTCGGTGTCGACGACGCTGCGCATGGTCGGGCGCAACTACGGCCTGACAGGCCTGCGTTACGTAGGCAGGATCCTGATCCCGGCCGCCTTTCCCAGCATCCTGACCGGCCTCAAGATCGGCTGGGCCTTTGCCTGGCGCACGTTGATCGCCGCCGAACTGGTGTTTGGCGTGTCCTCCGGATCCGGCGGGCTCGGGTGGTTCATTTACGAGAACAAGAACCAGCTGGAGATCCCTGCCGTGTTCGCGGGGCTGTTCACGGTGATTCTGATCGGTCTCTTCGTCGAGAACGTGATCTTCCGCACCATCGAAATGCGCACGGTGCGCAAATGGGGCATGCAATCATGAACCGGCATCTTCCTCGGCACGACTATCCGCGGTTTCACCTCGCGTTTCCGGTAACCGACCTCGACGGGGCCCGAGCGTTCTACGGAACGTTTCTTGGCTGCGCCGAGGGGCGCAGCTCGCCCCACTGGGTGGACTTCGATTTCTTCGGCCACCAGATCGTGGCGCACAAGGTCGCGGCGCCGCAGATGGGCGATGCGACCAGCCTGGTCGACGGCGACAACGTCCCGGTGCGCCACTTTGGCGTCGTGCTTTCCATGCCCGAATGGGAGGGCCTCGCTGTGCGCTTCAAGGCTGCGGGGGTGGCGTTCGTCATCGAGCCGCACGTCCGCTTTCGCGGCGAGCCGGGGGAGCAGGCCACGATGTTTTTCCTCGATCCATTCGGCAACGCGCTCGAATTCAAGGCGTTTGCCGATCCCGACCAACTGTTCGCCACCTGACGGCGACTCTACTTAGAGCAGGCACGAAGTCATGCGCATCATCATCAGCGAATTCATGGACGACGACGCGGTGGCCTCGCTCGCCGCACAGTTTGACGTCAGATACGAGAAGGACCTGGTCGACCGGCACGACGCGCTCAAGGCGGCACTCGTTGATGCAGATGCGCTGATCGTGCGCAACCGCACCCAGGTTGATCCGGGTTTGCTGGAAGCGGCACCAAAGCTGCGGGTGGTTGGACGCCTTGGTGTCGGCCTCGACAACATCGACACCACGGCGTGTGCCGCGCGCGGCATCCAGGTAATTCCTGCGACGGGCGCCAATGCGCAGGCCGTGGCGGAGTACGTGATCGGCACGGCAATGCTGCTGCTGCGCACCGCCTATCAATCCTCGGCTGCGGTCGGCGAAGGCAAGTGGCCGCGGGGGTCGCTGTCCAATGGCCGCGAGATCGCCGGCAAGACGCTGGGCCTGATCGGCTTCGGCGGAATCGGGCGGCTCACGGCAAGGGTGGGACGGGCGCTGGGAATGCGCGTGATCGCCTTCGACCCGCAACTGCAGGCGTCGTCTCCGCTGTGGGGTGAATCCGGGACGCAGTGCGTGACGCGCGACGCCGTGATAGCGGAGGCCGACGTGCTGTCGCTGCACGTGCCCTTGACGGCGGAAACGCGCGGCCTGATGGGTGCCACGCAGCTGGCGCGGATGAAGCCCGATGCCATTTTGATCAATACCGCGCGTGGCGGTGTGGTGGATGAAGCCGCCGTCGCGGCGGCGCTGCGCGCGGGCACACTCGGTGGCGCGGCGCTCGACGTCTTCGATGCCGAACCCCTGCCTGCCGGTTCGCCGCTTGCGGGTTGTCCCAACCTGGTGCTGACGCCGCACGTGGCCGGCGTCACGCGCGAATCGAACGTCCGCGTGTCGTCGCTGATTGCCGACGCCGTGGCTGCAGCGCTGCGCGCCCACTGACGGAGCCGACCATGCCACGATTGTCTGCCGACGAAATGCGCGCTTTGGCAGTGCGCGTGCTGCGCCATGCTGGCGCAGGCGAAGCCATGGCGACCACCACCGCAGCGGCGCTGGTGGACGCGGAGTTGCAGGGACTTGCGTCGCATGGGTTGTCCCGGATTCCGCAATACACGACCCATCTGCGCAATGGCCGTGCGGACGGCACTGCGATGCCGACCGTTGCAGGCGGCAAGGGCGGTGCCGTGCTGATCGATGCCCATTCCGGCCTGGCGTTTCCGGCCTGTGCGCTGGCGGTGCAGGAGGCCATTACCCGCGCACGCGAGTTCGGCGTGGCCTTTGCAGGCGTCACGAACAGTCATCACTTTGGCGTCGCTGCATGGCATTTGCTGCCCGTCGCGGCAGCCGGCATGGTTGGGCTGGCCTTTGGCAACTCGCCGGCGGCGATGCCCGCGGCAGGCGGCAAGCGGCCAATCTTCGGCACCAATCCGATCGCCGCCATATTCCCGCGTCGCAATGGCGCGCCGTTGACGATCGACCTGTCGTTGTCCGAAGTGGCGCGCGGCAAGCTGATGGTTGCCGCCAAGGATGGCAAGGCGATACCACTGGGATGGGCGCTGGATGCGCAAGGTCAGCCGACGACCGATCCCAAGGCGGGGCTCGAAGGCTCGATGTTGCCGATGGGCGGCACCAAGGGCGCGATGCTTGCGCTGATCGTCGAACTGCTGGCATGCGCGCTGACCGGCGCAGCGATGGGTTTCGAGGCGGATTCGTTCTTCGTCGATGCGGGCAATCGGCCGCGCATCGGGCAGGCGTTTCTGGTGATCGACCCGGGTGCGCTGGCCGGGCAGGGCGCGTACCTCGATCGCGTCGAGACATTGATCACCGCAATGCTCGCGGACGACGGCGTGCGCTTGCCGGGTTACCGTCGCAACACGCTTGCCTCGCGCGCGGCAATGGACGGCGTCGACCTGCCACAGGCGCTGGCCGAGACGCTGCAACGCCTGGCTGGTGTTGCCGCTTAGCGAAGGAGCGCTGTACGGCTGTGGCTGTTACTCAACGTCGCCGCGGCGAGCGGTGGGCTTGGCGATGGGCGGGGTACGGTTTAGCGTCGGCGCGGTGAGCGGTGGAGACGATGGCCGGATGCGGGCCAAGGTCGATGGCGGTCACGGGGACGTGCCCGTTGCCGTTGCGCTGCGCGAGGCTAAAGCCTCGCCTACGGGCGCATCGCAGAGACATTCGGGGTGCCGTTGCCACGCAGCACGCATCGCAGCGACATTCGGGGTGCCGTTGCCACGCAGCACGCATCGCAGCGACCTTCGATGTATCGTTGCCCCGCATCACTCATCGCAGCGACATCCGGAGTGCCATTGCTACGCACCACGCAACGGGGCGGGGCGAGCCGCCTGGCGCGGGCGCCTTGGAGCCGCGTGTTCCGGGCGCGGGCGGCAAAAAAGCGGATGGTCGTGTTTTGACCATCCCCTTTTTTTGCTACCCGCGCGCCGGTTCGATCTCGCCGCCCCGCAGCGCGATGATGTCCAGTCCGTCACACGCCCCGGCGCGCTCCTTGCGGATCGCCTTGCGC
>JANNKR010000363.1:0-1584 GCA_031396395.1 Betaproteobacteria bacterium | reverse complement strand
CGTGAAGATCACCGTGATGCCAAGGAAGCTCGAGAGGTAGGCGTTCTCGCCCGCGAGCGCCCGCCGCGTGGCCTCCGCCCCCAGCTTGTGATCGGCGATCGTTGCCGACGACAGGTAATGTCCGGCCTTCTGCGTGGAGTTGCGGTGGATGATGATCCGGATCGCGCCGGTGATGAGCAGGAGCACCGTCTCGAACCAGTAGAGAAGCAGCAGCACCGCTGGGGATCGTCCGGTCACGATGACCTCGACGAGCGGAATGCCGTTCATCAGCAATGCATACAACAGTACCGCGAGGAATCCCATGGCGGTCTACCAGATCCCGCGCGGCGGGAGCGAAGGAATCAGTTCACCGTCACGCGCACGAACTTGCGCTTGCCGGCCTGCACGACCACGGTAGCGCCGGGCGGGATCACCAGCGCCTTGTCGGTCACGACATCGCCGTCGACCTTCAACCCGCGCTGCACGATCAGGCGCAGCGCTTCCGACGTCGATTCGACCACGCCCGCCTGCTTGGCCAGTTGCGCGATCGAAATACCGCCGGTACTGCCGTCCAGCGTCACTTCTGCCATATTCTCCGGCATCGCTCCTGCGCGAAAGCGCGATTCGAACTCCGCCAGCGCGGCCTCTGCTGCCGCTGCCGAATGGAAGCGCGCGACGATTTCCTTCCCCAGCAGCACCTTGGCGTCGCGCGGATTGCGCCCGTCGTCGCACGCGCGCTTAAGCTGGGCGATCTCGTCCAGCGAGCGGAACGACAAGAGCTCGAACCAGCTCCACATGAGCGTATCGGAGATCGACATCAGCTTGCCGAACATGTCGGCGGGGTTGTCGGTGATGCCGATGTAATTCCCCTTCGACTTCGACATCTTGTCGATGCCATCGAGCCCCACCAGCAGCGGCATCGTCAGGATGCACTGCGGTTCCTGTCCGTAGTTCTTCTGCAGTTCGCGGCCCACCAGCAGGTTGAATTTCTGGTCGGTGCCGCCCAGCTCGATGTCGGACTTGAGGGCGACGGAATCGTAACCCTGCATCAGCGGATACAGGAACTCGTGCACGGCGATGGGCTGGTTGCCGCGGAAGCGCTTGGAAAAATCGTCCCGCTCCAGCATCCGCGCCACGGTGTACCTAGACGCCAGCTTGATCATGCCGGCCGCGCCCAGTGGCTCGCTCCATTCGGAGTTGTAACGGATCTCGGTGCGCTCCGGGTCCAGCACCTTCGAGGCCTGCGCGTGATAGGTCTTCGCGTTGGCCTCGATCTGCTCGCGCGACAGCGGCGGGCGCATGTCGTTGCGACCGGACGGGTCGCCGATCATCGACGTGAAGTCGCCGATCAGGAAGATGACCTGGTGGCCCAGGTCCTGCATCTGGCGCATCTTGTTCAGCACCACGGTGTGTCCGAGGTGAATGTCCGGCGCGGTGGGGTCGAGACCCAGCTTGATCCGCAGCGGAGTGCCGCGCTTGAGCTTTGCCGCGACCTCGGCCTCGACCAGCAGTTCGTGGGCGCCGCGCTTGAACACGGCAAGTTGTTGGGCCACATCGGTGGGCATTGCGGGTCGATCCTTGGTTGCTGGCGGCGGCGGGTTCGGC
>JANNKR010000360.1:0-12017 GCA_031396395.1 Betaproteobacteria bacterium | reverse complement strand
CCCGGCAATTGCGCGGGACCGATCACAAGTGTCGCGAGGCGCCAAGCGTCGTCGCCGCCCGAAAGTAGCGTCGGCGCCTGGCGCGACCGGCTATGATGCCGGGTCGAGTTCCTGCACCAGGCGAGGCATGCGCAGCGAAGGCAGCGGCTTCACGCTGATGGAAGTGATGATCGTGGTCGCGATCGTGGGCATTCTTGCCGCGCTTGCCGTCCCGTCGTTCCATAACCGGATCGTGCGTGACCAGATCGTCACCGCGGTGCCGCTTGCCAACATCGCGAAGAAGCCGATCGAAGCCATGTGGGCGGCGGCGCAGGCCATGCCGGCGGACAACGCTGCAGCCGGATTGCCCACAGCCGACAAGATCGTCAGCAATCACGTCAGCGCAGTCGCCGTGCAGGACGGCGCCATTCACATCACTTTCGGCAACAATGCGCACAACACGATCAAGGGCAAGGTGCTGACGCTGCGCGCGGCCGTGGTCGACGACACCCCGGTGGTACCCGTGGCATGGGTTTGCGGATTTGCCGCCGTGCCCGGCGGGATGATATTCAAAGGCGAGAACCGCACCGATGTTCCGGACGGTGTCTTGCCATTCAACTGCATGCGGCCGGCCGGCGGCTGACGCCGCGCCGGGAGCCGGCAATGGAAGGGATGGCATCGCTGCCTCTGCTCGCCAACATCGTCTGGCACACGTTGGCGGGACCGCAGAGCCGGTTTTCCGAGGGAACGACGACCGCTCGCCGATATGCGCATGGATTCTCGCCGGACATTGCGTTCGTGGAGGCCTCTGCGCCCGACTTTCCGGCGCTGGAGCCGTTCTGCGACATCGGTGAACTCTTCTACTGTGGCGGATGGGCGGGTCCGGTCCCGCCGGGCTGGTCGCTCGATGCCGATACCTTCGCGTACCAGATGGTTTGGGCAGCAGACGCTCCGGCGCCAGATCCAGGCTTTCCCCCGGTGCGACTGGGCCCGGAACATGCAACGAAGATGCTCGATCTGGTCGCCAGCGCGCCGCCCGGGCCCTTTGGCGAGCGCACAATTGAACTGGGCGAGTACTACGGCGTGTTCGACGGCGACCGGCTGGTGGCGATGGCCGGCGAGCGGATGCAGGCGGGCACGCTGCGGGAAATCAGCGGCGTATGCACGCATCCCGACTTCCAGGGGCGGGGCCATGCGCGCCGGCTGGTCGAGACCCTGGTGCGCCTGCAACTCGCGCGCGGGCAGGTGCCGTTTCTTCACGTCATGCATGGCAACGACGGCGCACGCCGCATCTACGAACGGGCGGGCTTCCGGCTGCATCAGGACCTGGTCGTACGCGTTGTCACGCGCACGGGGTAGCGCGGCGCGACCGGCCATTGCGTTGGCCGTGGAGACGAAGTGCCCGGGCCGGATGGTGTCGCTTCGCGCAGGCAGTTATCATGCGGCACCGAGGAGGAAGCAAAACCAATGGCGGTCATCACAACCATCGAGGACCTGCGCGTCCTGGCACAGCGGCGCGTGCCGCGCATGTTCTACGACTACGCCGATTCCGGCTCGTGGACCGAGTCCACCTATCGCGCCAACGAAAGCGACTTCGCCAGGATCAAGTTCCGGCAACGGGTGGCCGTCAACATGGAAGGCCGCAGCACGGCCACGACGATGGTGGGCGTGCCGGTAGCCATGCCGGTGGCCATCGCGCCCACCGGGCTCACCGGGATGCAGCACGCGGATGGCGAGATCCTGGGCGCCAGGGCCGCCGAGAAGTTCGGCATACCGTTCACGCTGTCGACCATGAGCATCTGCTCGATCGAGGACATTGCCGCGAACACCAAAGCGCCGTTCTGGTTCCAGCTGTACGTGATGCGCGACCGCGATTTCATCGAGCGCCTGATCGATCGGGCCAAGGCCGCCAACTGCGGCGCACTGGTGCTGACGCTCGACCTGCAGATCCTCGGCCAGCGCCACAAGGACCTGAAAAATGGCCTCTCCGCGCCACCGAAACTGACCATCCCCAACATCATCAACATGATGGGCAAGCCGCGTTGGTGCATGGGGATGCTGGGCACCCGCCGGCGGCAATTCGGCAACATCGTCGGACACGTCAAGGGCGTGGGCGACATGGGCTCGCTGTCCGAATGGACGGCCAAGCAGTTTGATCCGCAGCTCAACTGGAACGACGTCGAGTGGATCAAGAAGCGCTGGGGCGGCAAGCTGATCCTGAAGGGCATCCAGGATGTCGAGGACGCCAGACTCGCGGTGGCTTCGGGCGCCGACGCGCTGATCGTCAGCAATCACGGCGGCCGTCAGCTGGACGGCGCGCAATCCAGCATCGAGGCACTGCCGCCCATCGTGGAGGCCGTGGGCAAGTCGATCGAAGTGCACATGGATGGCGGCATCCGCTCGGGACAGGACGTGCTGAAGGCGGTGGCGCTGGGTGCCCACGGCACCTATATCGGGCGCTCGTTCCTGTACGGGCTGGGCGCACTGGGTGAGGCCGGCGTCACCAAGGCGCTGGAAATCATCCACAAGGAGTTCGACCTGACGATGGCGTTCTGCGGCCGCACCAACGTCGCCGCTGTCGATCGCAGCATCCTGTTGCCGGGGACTTTTCCGACCTGAGTCGCGCACCGGCGCGCGACCGCAGCGGTGACGGCGCGGCTTGCGTCAGGCAATCACGATATTGACGGTGGCCCGCGGTGCCGGCCCTGCTTGCTTCAGGCAGCCACGATGTCGATCGTGGCGCGCGGCGCCGACGGCGCCAGCGATCGAGCGCGCAATTGACCGCAACCGCCGTCGATATCCTGGCCCGCGGATTGCCGCAACTTGGTCAGCACGCCACGTGAGCACAGCTCACGCGCCATCGATTCCGCCCGCTCGCGCGGCGGCCGACGGAAATTGAAACCCGGCACGGTGTTGTACGGGATCAGGTTCATCACCGCGTATTTTCCCACCAGCAGGGCGACGATCCGCTCCAGTTCATCGTAACCGTCATTGATGCCGTCGAGCAGCGTCCATTGGTACTGGATGGGATAGCCGGTCGCGCGCGAATACGCCTCGCCCAATGCAACCAGCTCGGCGGGATCGATCGACACGGCGCGGGGCAGCAGTTGCGCGCGCCGCGCCGCAAACATTGAATGCAGCGACAGCGCGAGCGCCGGCTTGACCGGGCCTTGCGGCAAGCGTTCGAATACCCGCCGGTCGCCGACAGTGGAGAACACGAGGTTCTTGTGGCCGATCGCGCCTTCCGTGCCGAGAAGTTCGATGGCGTCCATCACGTTGTCCATGTTGTGGGCGGGTTCGCCCATGCCCATGAACACGACCTTCTTCACCGTGCGCCGCGAACGGGCCAGCACCACCTGCGCGACGATCTCCGCACTGCCCAACTGGCGCTGCACGCCGTCGCGGCCGGTCATGCAGAACACGCAGCCGACGGCACAGCCGACCTGCGTCGACGCGCACAGTCCGTCGCGCGGCAGCAGCACACTCTCGACCGTCCTGCCGTCGCCGAGCGCAACCAGCAGCCGCGACGAACCATCGGCGCCCGTGGCTTCGGTGTGCACGCGCGCGAGCGCATCCAGTTCGGCCGCGATGGCTGGCAGCGCATCGCGCACCGACAGCGGCAGGAAATCCTCGGGTGCCCGTGAGCCGCTGTCGAGCGGGCGCGCATGCGTCCACGCGCGCAGGATGGCCTCTTGGTGGCCAAGCTTCGCGCCCGCTTCGCGCAGGCGCGCGCGAATGTCGTCGATGCGCATGGGTGCGGCTTACTGCGCCAGCAGGTAGGCGCGGCTGTCGTCGAAGAAGCGCGGGCCGGTATCCGAGCGCACCGCCGTGCCGATGCCATCGGCCGTCAGCACTTCGAGCAGCAGCGCGCTGGGCAGGCCGCCGTCGATGATGTGCACCGAGCGCACGCCTTCGCGCACCGCGCGCAGCGCAGCCTTCAGGCGCGGCTCCATGCCGCCGCGCACGACGTGGTCCTGCAGCAGCGTTTCGGCTTCGGACGTGGTCAGGACATGCCGAAGCTTGCCGTCGCGGTCGAGCACGCCCGGCACGTTGGTCATCAGCACCAGCTTTTCAACCTCGAGGGCACGCGCGAGGCGGCCGGCCAGCAGGTCGGAGTTGATGTGATAGGTGGTGCCGTCGGCCGCCACGCCGATGGGCATGATCACGGGCACGAAATTGCGCGACAGCAGGAGTTCGATCAGCGCGGTATCGATGCTCTCCACGTCGCCCAGGAAGCCCAGGTCGGGGGCGTCGGGGTCATCGGCCGGCTTCGCCATCGGGCGCGCGTTGATGAAGCGGCCGTCCTGCCCGTCGAGCCCGACCGCGCGGCCGCCCTGCTGGTTGATCAGCGAGGTCAGCTCCTGGTTCATCTCGGAGAGCGCCATTTCGACCACCGTCAGCGTGCGCTCGTCGGTGATGCGCAGCCCGCGATAGCGCCTGTCGGGCAGGCCCATCTGCTTCATCAGTTCGTCGATGCCCCAGCCGCCGCCATGCACCACGATGGGCTTCATGCCGACGAGGCGCAGCAGCGCCACGTCGCGGGCGAAGCCGGCCTTCAGCGCCGGATCGGCCATCGCGTGGCCGCCGAAGCGGATCACCAGCGTCTTGCCATGGAAGGCGCGCAGGTAGGGGAGTGCTTCGGCCAGCGTGCCGGCCTTCTGGGAGGGGGTCATGAGCGGAGTAGGGGACGTCGCATCAGGTGGATGTTACATGGGCCCGGCCTCGCGTCGGGCGTCCGGCATGCCGGACGGGCATCCGCGGTTATCGTCGCGCGGCTCCCGCCGGGCGACGCCTGCCCGCCAGGATGAAATGCTGATCATTGGGCGCACGGGGAGGGGGCGAAATTGCCGGCCCGGCGATCGTCGACCCTACCGGCGCGATGCTGGGCCTGTGGAAGTCGAAGGCATAGCGACGGTTCGGCGGAGCGCCACCGCGAGCGGGCGCGGTGGTGCTCCGCCGGGACTCACTTCGGGCGGGTGAAGTTCACCGCCAGGTCGGCGAAGAGTCGTGCATCGACACCCGTGGCCCCGCGCGAGCGCCAGGAATCGTCGGTGTCGGACTTCATCGTCCCGCAGATGTCGAAGTGTGACCACGGAATGCCGTCGACAAATTCCTGCAGGTAGAGCGCAGCCGTGATGGAGCCGGGCTGCGCATCGCCGAGGTTGCGCATGTCGGCAATCGAGGAATCGAGTTGCCGCCGATACCGTGCGTCGAGCGGCAGCCGCCAGATCGTTTCGTCGGTGCGTCCGGCCGACGCATCGACCTGGCGCATGAAGCCCTCGTGATTCGAGAACACGCCGGTCAGCTTCTCGCCGAGGGCCAGGAGAATGGCGCCGGTCAGCGTGCCGACGTTGATGATCGCATCGGGCTTCATTTCCGCGGCCAGCGCCAAGCCGTCCGCAAGCACCAGGCGGCCTTCGGCGTCGGTGTTGTGGATCTCGACGGTCTTGCCATTGCGATGCGTGAGCACGTCGCCCATCTTGGTCGCCGAGCCCGACGGCATGTTATCGGTGCACATCAGGAAAGCGGTCACCGTGTTCTTGCAGTCGAGATCGCGCAGCACGGACATCGCGCCCAGCACGGCGGCGGCGCCCGCCATGTCCATCTTCATGTAGAGCTGCATCCCCTGCGCGGGCTTCAGGTTGATGCCGCCGGAGTCGTACATGATGCCCTTGCCGACCATGGCGAGGTGCGCGCCGCCCTTGCCCTTGCCCCCCTTGGGCTTGTAGGTGAGCTTGACCATCCGCGGTGGCTCGGTGCTGCCGGCATTCACACCGAGCATGCCGCCACAGCCCATCTTCTGGAGATCGGACTTGTCGAACACCTCTACCTGCAGGCCGCGGTCGTGCGCGACTTCTACGGCGATGTCCGCCATCTTCGTGGCCGTCAGCAGCTTGGCGGGGGCATTGGCGAGGTCACGGGCAAGCATCGCCGCGCCTGCCATCGTCTTGCCCAGTTCTGCGCCCGCCGCCTGGGCCTTGACGCGATCCGCGCTCGTCACGAGCGTCAGTTCCTTGAGCCGGATGTCCGTCGATTCGCTCTTCAGGATTTCGTAGCGGTACCTGGCCAGCAGGATGCCTTCGACGACCGCCTCCGCAGCGTCCTTGGGTCCGATGCCGGTCGCGGCGTCAGCGAGGGTCGTGGCCAACTCCGGATGCCGCGACGCCGCACGCGCAAAGGCCGCTGCCGCGTCACGCAACTGCGCAACGGTGAGCTTCCCATCGCCGATGCCCACGGCGACGAGAATGGCACCTTTGCCCTGCGGTATCACGAACGTCTGGCCGAGCTTGCCTTCGAAACCGGCCGCAGCCAGCGCCTCACGGTCGAATCCGACGTCGCGGGGCACGGCCCCGCGCGTGCCTACAGGTACGCCGGTGGCAGTTGCAGTGGACGGCGCCGATCGCGCGACCGAGACCTTCAGCTTTGGCAACAGCTTGAGCGACGGTGCCGGATGCGGGGTATTGCTGGGGAACGCTTTGGCCATGGGAACTCTCCGAGACGGGTTGGATGACTATTGCCGCGGGAAATGCTAACAGGTTGGGCGCCGAGGCGTCCCGACCGGCCGTGCTATAGCCCGATTACCTGCAGCAATGACCGGCCCCGACCGTAGCCGGTTCGGGTCACTTCCCCGCGGCGTGTTGTTGTTCGGCGTGGCGTTGAATCCGGCGATCCGCACCTTGCGCTGCAGGACGAGCCGGCAAGCGACATGGGGTGCCGAGACTCAGGCGATACGGTTGGCGGCCATGCGCCCCGCGTCGTGATCACGCAGTCCATCCACCAAGAGTTGTCCCATTGCCACCCGCGCCTCGATGGTCGAGCTGCCGATGTGCGGCAGCATGAACACGTTGGGCAGCGCCAGATAGCCGCGATGCAGCGCGGGCTCGCCGTTGAACACGTCGAGGCCGGCGGCCGCCACCTGGCCGGTGACCAGCGCGTCGATGAGATCGGCATCGACTACCACGGGGCCGCGGCCAATGTTGGCGACGATGGCACCGCGCGGCAGCAGGTGCAGCCGGCGCGCATCGAGCAGGCCCGTGGTTTCCGGCGTGGCCGGGCAGGCCAGCAGCAGGAACTGCGACACGCGCAGCAGCGCCTCGGCATTGGCGTGAAACGTGGCTCCGTCTTCGAGGTCCGGCGCGAGCCGCGAGCGATTCGCGTAATGGATGTCCATGCCGAAGGCCCGGGCACGCTGCGCAACGGCGCGCCCGATGCGCCCCATGCCGACGATGCCCAGCCGCTTCCCGGTCAGCGTGACGCCGTTCAACTGCGTGGGCGTCCAGCCCGTCCAGCGGCCGCTGCGGACGAGTTCGATGCTCTCGGTGACCCGTCGCGCAGCGCCCAGCAGCAACAGCATGCCCACCTCGGCGCACGCATCGGACAGCACATCGGGTGTGGCGAACACGGCGATGCCGCGCGCCCGCGCGGCATCGAGGTCAATGTGCTCGTGGCCGATGGAGTAGGTGGCGATCACCCGCACGCTGGCGGGCAGCCCGGCGATCACGTTGGCGTCCAGACGGTCCTTCGCCGCGGACACGATCAGGACGTCGTGCCCATCGATCCGCGCGTGGACCGGCGCGGATCCGTAGTCGAAATCCGGCGCGTACTCGACGCGGAACGCGGTGTCGAGTACGGCCCTGACTTCGTCCGGCAGCGCCAGCGTGACCAGCGCGCGCGGCAATGGCGTCACGAGCAACGCATGCCGCCGGCCATCATTCCGGCTTGATGCCGGCGTCCTTCACGATCTTGTGCCACTTGGTGGTGTCGCTTTTCATCATCGCCGCGAATTGCTCGGGCGTGCTGGTCTTCGCTTCCACCCCCTGTGCGATCAGCTTGCTCTTCACTTCGGGCAGCTGCATCACCTTGCCGATCTCCAGATTCAGGCGCGCGATGACCGCGGGTGGCGTGCCGTTGGGCACCAGGATACCCAGCCAGCCGCCGGCCTCGAAGTCCTTGAAGCCCTGCTCGGCCACCGTCGGCACGTCGGGCAGCGCGGGATTGCGGTTGAGCGAGGTGACGGCCAAACCGCGCAGCTTGCCCGCCTGGATCTGCGGCATGCCCGACGCAATCGACAACGCGGCGATCGAGATGTGTCCGCCCAGCAGGTCCGTCATCGCGGGCGCGGCGCCCTTGTACGGCACTTCCTCCATGTTGAAGTCGGCGGCCTGCATCAACAGCACGGCAGCCAGTTGCGCGAAGGTGCCGTGCCCGGCGGTGCCGTAGGTGATGGCCTTCGGATTGGCCTTGGCTGCGGCGATCACGTCCTTCAGGTTCTTGAACTTGGAATCGGCGCTGCCCATGAACAGGAACGGCGAGCTGGCCACCTGGATGACCGGCGTCAGATCCTTCAACGGATCGAGGCCCGGATTCTTCTGCACCGCGGGCGCGATGATCAGGTTGTCCGCCTGGCCCATCACCATGTCGTAGCCTTCGTTGGGCGCGCGCACCGCTTCGACCAGACCGATGGTGCCGCCGGCACCCGACTTGTTCTCGACGACCACCGTCCAGCCAGTGGACTTGGCCAATTCCGTCGCCACGAGGCGCGACACAAAGTCGGTGCCGCCGCCCGGCGGGAACGGCACGATCATCCGCACGGGTTTGGTGGGGAAAGTCTGCGCGTGGACTGGCGCGGCAATTGCGACCAGGGCCAGCATGGCCATCAGCAAACGAATCATGGTGTTGCCTCCTTTGTGTTGAAACATCGATCAACCAACCGCGCGGCGCACGCTGTCGGCGGAATAACTGCGCAGGCGCGGACCGGCCTTCATCACCTGACCCGGCAACACGCGTCCGATCACCTTCTCGACCCGCCGGGCCACGGCAATGAGCGCATCAAGGTCGATGCCGGTGTCGAAGCCCGATTCCTCCAGCAGATACACGAGGTCCTCGGTGCATATGTTACCGGTGGCCCCGGGCGCGAAGGGGCAGCCGCCCAAACCGGCGATCGAGGATTCGTATTCGAGGATGCCGAGATCGAGGCCCACCATCACATTGGCGAGGCCCACGCCGCGCGTGTTGTGGAAGTGCAGTGCGATCCGCAACGCGGGATGGCGGGCGCGAATGGCCTCCACCAGCCGCGCCACCGTCGGCGGCGTGGCCATGCCGGTGGTGTCGCCAAGCGAAATGCGATCGATGCCCAATGCCGCATAGGCGTCGACCAGGCGCATCGCGGCCGCCACCGGCACGTCACCCTCGAACGGACAGCCAAACGCACACGCCACGGCCCCGCGCAGTGGCGTGGTGGCTTGTGCAATGGCGGCAATCTCCGTCACATGGGCCAGCGACCCGGCGATCGACGCGTTCAGGTTGGCCTGATTGTGCGTTTCGCTGGCCGAGACAAAGCACACGATCTCGTCCACGCCCGCGCCCAGCGCGCGCTCGGCGCCGCGGGCATTGGGGACCAGAGTGGCGAGATGGGCGTCGCTGCGGCGCGTGACCAGCGCCAGCAGGTCGTGCGCGTCGGCCAGTTGCGGCACCGCGCGCGGGCTGACGAAGGACGTGGCTTCGAAATTGCGCAGCCCGGTGCCGATCAGCGCGTCGAGAATCTCCGCCTTCACTGCGGTGGGTATAAACACTTTTTCGGATTGGAAGCCGTCGCGCGTGCCCACCTCGGTGATCGAGACACGTGGCCGCGCGGCCGGCGGCTTGGCATAGTCCATCAGGCAACCCCTTTCGCATGCAAATCCGCGATCTCGGCAGTGCCGTAGCCGAGTTCGCCCAGGATGAGATCGGTGTCGGCGCCCAGGTCAGGGGGCGGGCGATGCACGCGGCACGGATCGTCGGTGAACTTGATCGGAAAGCCCAGCACGTCCATGGGTCCAAGGCGCGGATGGTCGATGGTAATCCGCATCTGCTGATGCCGCACCTGCGGGTCGTCGAATACTTCCTTCAGGCCCATCACGCGGCCGCAGGGCACGCCGGCAGCATTGAGGACATCCAGCCAGTGCGCAATGGGCTGCTTGCGGACCTCCGCGTTGATCAGCGCATTGATCGCGCTGCGGCGCTCGAAGCGATCACTGTTGGTCAGGAACTCGGGATGCAGGCGCAGCGCGCTGAGGCCGAGCGCATCGAGCAGCTTGTGATAGAACGTGTCATTCGACGGGGCGATCGCCACTTCGCCGTCGGCCGCCTCGAAGAGGCCATACGGCGCCACCAGCGCGTGGTCGTTGCCGGTGCGCAGCGGCTGCTCGCCCGTTTCGAAATAGTGGGTGGCCAGGAACGCGAGGTTGGCGATCATGCTGTCGGTCAGGGCCGTGGATACTTCCTCGCCCTGGCCGGTGCGTTCGCGGCGTACCAGCGCTGCGCAGATGCCCATCGCGGCATAGGAGCCGGCGATGAGGTCCGACAGCGGCGGCGCCGCGCGCTGGGGTGGCTGGCCTTCCGCCCCGTTGACGCTCATGAAGCCGCTCATCGCCTGTGCGATGAAGTCGAAAGTGGGCCGATCGCTGTACGGCCCGTCGAGGCCGAAGCCCGTGATGTGGCAACTGACGAGGTCGGGCTTGATGGCGGCAAGCTCCGCCCGCGACAGCCCGATCTTCGCCATCACGCCGGGCCGGAAATTGTCCAGCACGACGTCAGCCGTGGCGATCAACTTCCGCAGCACCGCCTTGCCCTGCGCGCTGCGCAGGTCGAGCGTCAGCGAGCGCTTGTTGCGGTTGAACGAGGCGAAGTAGAGTCCGAAGCCATCGCGCAGGATGCCCTGCTTGCGTACCGGATCGCCTTCCTCGACATCCTCGATCTTGATCACTTCCGCGCCCATGTCGGCGAGGAACATCGAGCAGAAGGGGCCGGAGAGGATCCTCGATAAATCAACGACGCGAATGCCTTGCAGTTGCATGGAGTGAGGTGGCGTTGGGTAAGTGCGGACGGGCGACGGCGCTACGCCTGCATGGGAGGAATATACGCGAGGCGCCTGGGCACTACGGGCGACGGCGCACGCGGACGGCCGCATGCGCCAAGTGAGCGAGCGGTCAACGATTGACATCAGGCAGCCCGCCCTGCACCATACCGAACAATTGTTTGTTTTTGAAGGAACTCATGCCCACCGTCGCCCGCACCATGGATCGTCGCATCACCAGGTCCTCGCCGCCCGCCAGCGGCCGCCAGGCGGCCGTGCCGCGCAGCGACAACCGGCTACCCCTCATCCTCGATGCCGCCGCGCGATTTTTCAGCGAAAAGGGCTTTGGCCATACGTCGATGCGCGACATCGCCGGCATGGCCGGCATGCTGCCAGGGTCGCTCTACTATCACTTCGCGTCGAAGGAAGAACTGCTGGTGGCGGTCTACGCCGAAGGTGTCCGCCGCATCAAGGCGGCGGTCGAACCCGTTCTGGCCAAGGGCGGCGACCCGTGGACGCGCCTGGAGAACGCCTGTGCCGCGCACCTCGAGGGCCTGCTGGAGGACAGCACCTATGGCCAGGTGGTGATCCGCGTGCGACCGGACGATGCGCCGGAAGTGGCGGCGCGGCTCGTGGCCCTGCGCGACGAATACGAAGCGACGTTCGGGCAAGCCATCGCCGCGTTGCCGCTGCCGCCGCGCACCGACCGCCGCGCGCTGAAGCTGATGCTGCTGGGCGCGCTCAACTGGTCGCAGACTTGGTACCGCTCCGGCAAGGATTCGCCGCAGGTGCTGGCGCGCCGCTTCGTGCGGCTGCTGCGCGATCCGCTCGACGCCTGAATCAACGCTCAACCAAGCAGCCCAAGGCCTCCATGGACATCCGCCCCAAGGTACTCGTCACCAAGATCGGCCTCGACGGCCATGACCGCGGCAGCCGCATCGTGGCCGCGCACCTGCGCGACGCCGGCATGGAAGTGGTGTACACGCCGCCTTGGCAGGAGATCAAGACCGTCGTGAAACTCGCGATGGAGGAGGACGTCGACGTGATCGGACTGTCCTCGCTCGCCACCGACCACCTGATCGTGCCCAAGCTGATGCTGGCTTTGCGCGAGGCCCGGCTGAGCGATGTGGTGGTGATCGTCGGCGGCATCGTGCCGGATGAAGACGAGCAGATGCTGCTGGATGCCGGCGTGGCCCGCGTGTTT
>JANNKR010000345.1:0-6241 GCA_031396395.1 Betaproteobacteria bacterium | reverse complement strand
GCCGGCACCATAACACCCAGGTCGATCACGTCGAAGTTGTTGCACTGGAGCACGACGCCAACGATGTTCTTGCCGATGTCGTGCACGTCGCCCTTCACCGTGGCCATCACGATCGTGCCCTTGGGTTTGCCGGCGTCGCCTGACAACCGCTTCTCCTCCTCGATGAACGGCACCAGGTGGCCCACCGCCTGCTTCATCACGCGCGCGGACTTCACCACCTGCGGCAGGAACATCTTGCCCGCGCCGAAGAGATCGCCGACGACGTTCATCCCCGCCATCAGCGGGCCTTCGATCACCTGGATAGGTCGCGCATATTTTTGGCGCGCCTCCTCCGTGTCCTCGATGATGTACGCGGTAAGGCCCTTGACCAGGGCATGCGACAGGCGCGCCTCGACCGTCTGCTCGCGCCACGTCAAATCCTCGGTGCTGACCTTGCCCTGCGACTTGACCGTCTCGGCAAACGTGACCAGCCGTTCGGTGGCATCCGGCCGCCGATTGAGCACCACATCCTCCACGCGCTCGCGCAGCTCCGGATCGATGGCGTCGTAGACGCCCAGCTGCCCGGCGTTGACGATGCCCATCGTCAGTCCCGCCTTGATCGCGTGATACAGGAACACGGTATGGATCGCCTCGCGCACCGGTTCGTTGCCGCGGAACGAAAAGCTGACGTTGGAGATGCCGCCGGAAATCTTGGCGTGCGGCAGGTGCTGCCTTATCCATCGCGTGGCCTCGATGAAGTCGACGGCGTAGTTGTTGTGCTCCTCGATGCCGGTCGCGATCGCGAACACGTTGGGATCGAAGACGATGTCCTCGGGCGGGAAGCCCACTTCATCGACCAGCAGGTCGTAGCTGCGCTTGCAGATCGACGTCTTGCGCTCGAAGGTGTCGGCCTGCCCCTTTTCGTCGAAGGCCATCACGATCACCGCCGCGCCATAGCGGCGCACCCGCTTCGCCTGCTCGATGAACGCGGCCTCGCCCTCCTTCATCGAGATCGAGTTGACGATGGGCTTGCCCTGCACGCATTTCAAGCCCGCCTCGATCACCTCCCACTTGGAGGAGTCGATCATCAACGGCACGCGCGCGATGTCAGGCTCGGTGGCGATCAGGTTCAGAAAGCGCACCATCGCGGCCTTCGAATCGAGCATCGCCTCGTCCATGTTGACGTCGATGATCTGCGCGCCGCTCACCACCTGTTGACGCGCGACCTCGACGGCACCGGCAAAATCGTCGGCCAGGATCAGCCGCGCGAACGCCTTCGACCCGGTGACGTTGGTGCGCTCGCCGACGTTAACGAACAGCGAATCGTCGCCGATGGCGAGCGGTTCGAGGCCCGACAGGCGCATCACGCCCGACCCCTGTGCCACCGTCATGCTGCGGCTTCCGCGCTTTCCTCGTGCGGCACGATGCGTGGGGGCAGCGTGCGCACGGCCTGCGCGATCGCCTGGATGTGCTCCGGCGTGGTACCGCAGCAGCCGCCGACGATGTTGACGAAGCCGCTGCGCGCAAAATCGTGCAACAGCCTTGAAGTCTGTGCCGGCGTTTCGTCGTAGCCGGTGTCGGCCATCGGATTGGGCAGGCCGGCGTTGGGATAGCAGGAGATGAAGGTGTCCGCGACGCGCGACAGTTCCTCGATATAGGGCCGCATCAGTGCCGCGCCCAGTGCGCAGTTAAGTCCGACCGCAAGCGGACGCACATGGCGGATCGCATTCCAGAAGGCTTCCGGCGTCTGCCCGGACAGCGTGCGTCCCGAGGCATCGGTGATGGTGCCGGACACGATCAGCGGCAGCCGCGCGCCCACGCGATCGAAGAACGACTCGACGGCAAACAGCGCGGCCTTGGCGTTCAACGTGTCGAAGATCGTCTCGACCATGATGATGTCGGCGCCGCCCTCAGCCAGGCCCTCGACCGCCTCGGCATACGTTGCGACCAGTTCGTCATAGGTGACGTTGCGCGCGCCGGGATCGTTGACGTCGGGCGAGATCGACGCGGTGCGATTGGTCGGCCCCATCGCGCCGGCCACAAAGCGTGGCTGGTCCGGCGTGCGCGCGGTCCACGCGTCGCAGCACTCGCGCGCGATGCGGGCGGCCTCGCGGTTGATCGCGCGCACTTCGCCCTGCATGCCGTAGTCGGCCTGCGCGATACCCGTGGCGCTGAACGTGTTGGTTTCGAGGATATCGGCGCCTGCGGCCAGGTAGCGATCGTGGATCGCGCCGATCACGTCCGGCTGCGTCAGCGCCAGCAGGTCGTTGTTGCCCTTCAGGTCATGCCCGTGGTCGTGGAAATGCCCGCGGAAGTCGGCTTCGCCCAGATGGCACTGCTGGATCATCGTGCCCATGGCGCCGTCCAGCACCAGGATGCGTTGGCGCAGCAGGCGGGTCAGCAGGGCGGTTTGATCGGGGCGCATGGTGGTCTGGGTGAAGGCGGCGAAAATGTTCGCAAGGTCTTGAATTTTAGCATTTCTTCGACACGCCTACCTACGTCCGCGACATAAGTGCCGAACAGCCGCGCATAAGCGAAACCGGCCTCGCCCATGCTACGCTTTGCGCATGAAACATCTCAAACCCCGGGAAGCGCAGGCGCTTCTCAACAGCAATCCGCAGGCGGTGTTCGTCGACTGCCGCAGCGAGATGGAGTTCTTCTTCGTCGGCCACCCGGTGGGCGCGCAACATGTCGCGTGGAACGACGGCCCCGATTGGGACGTGAACCCGCACTTTGTCGGCCAGGTGAAGAAGGTGGCCAGCATGAACCGTCCCATCGTCCTGATCTGCCGCAGCGGCCATCGTTCGCTTGACGCCGGTCTCGCGCTCGAAAAGGCCGGCTTCAGCGACGTCTACAACGTGCTTGACGGCTTCGAAGGTCCGCTCGACGACAAGCACCATCGCGGCACCCAGTCCGGATGGCGCATGGAAGGCCTGCCGTGGGAACAGCTTTAGTGGCCGCAGGCCACTCGACCCAGCATGCAGGCCTTCGGCCCCCTCGCGACACTGTTTCTCGACGCGGAGCGGCCGCAGGCGCCTGACGCGCAACTCGCGTGGTTCGCGGACGCGCTGCCGCAGGACGCCGGCACGCTGCTGGCGCCGATGTGTGGCGCCGGATTGTTGCTGGTGCCCCTGGTAGCCGCCGGGCGCAAGGTTCATGGCGTCGATATTTCGGCGTCGCGGATCGCAAGCTGCGAGGCGCGCCTTGCCGCGGCCGGCGCCACCACCTCGCTCTTTCGCCAGGATGTGATGCAGCTCAACCTGCCGTTCCGCTACGCTGCGGCATTCATCGCCGGCGGCGCGCTGCAGTTGATCACCGACGCCGCGGCCGTGGCCGGCACGCTGGCCCGACTGCATGCGCATCTGGTCGATCCGGGGTTGCTGCTGCTCGAATGCTATGTGCCGCCCGAGTCGCGCCAGCGCATGGGCGCGCCGTTGGTGGAAGTGCGCACCGTCAAGCTGGCCGACGGCACCCTGATCGCGCTGCGGTCGGAATCCACCTGCTGGGTCGATGCGCGGCTGCTGCGCACCGACAACCGCTACGCGCACCGGCGCGGCGCCCAACGCCTGGCCGAGGAACACGAGACCCTTACCGTCACCTGGTATCCGCGCGACGAGATCGCGGACATCGTGCGCACGGCGGGTTTTCGCGACGTCGAGATCAAGCCATCCGCCGCGTCGTCCGAGGCCGGCGCAACGTTCGTCGTCAGCGCGCGGGTCTAGTGGCCTGCACCAGCGCAAACGGTAGTGCTATGGCACCGCACGAGCAGGTCTCCTTGCAAGCAGTGGCAACGCGGCAATTGTCGCGAAGAGCAAGCCGGACACTACGGTTTGCATTATTCCCGGCCACCAGCGTACTACCAGCTGCCTGAACTGCCGCCGCCTCCCGAACTCCCACCGCCCCCGGAAAAACCGCCGCTCGACGACGAGCTGCTTGACGACCCGCCGGAAGAACTGCTGCTCGACATCACGAAGCCGCCGATCGACGTCGTTCCCTTCTTCTTCAACTCAGACTTCGCCTTGGCGTACCACGCGGTGTTCATCAACATCAGTTTCACCAGCGGAAAGCCGACCAGGTAGATCGCGAACACCACCAGCGCGCCCTTCACGCCAACGACGACGATGGGGAACATTGCCCAGAACGGGATCAGGAAAAAATACAGGAACCACCCCATGCCCGGCGTCATCAGGCCAAGGAACGTGAACAGGCCGATGATGCCGAAGATGAATGCGCCAAGCAGGATCCGCATCGGCCATGGCGGCAGATCCGGCTCGTTGATATTCATGAAGCCGGAGTTCAGGCTGCTGCCGGAGGTCGCGCTACCGGCGGGCTCGGCGCCGCCTTCCAGGCGCGCGATGATCGCGCCCACCCCCGCGTCGACACCGCCGTCGTAGTCGCCGGATTTGAAGCGCGGCGTCATGTCGTTGCGGATGATGCGGCTGCTGGCGACGTCGGTCAGCACGCCCTCGAGTCCATAGCCGACTTCGATGCGCATCTTGCGATCCTTCGGCGCAACCACCACCAGCACCCCGTTGTCCTTGCCCTTCTGGCCCAGCTTCCAGTCGGCAAACACCCGCGTGGCGTACTGCTCGATGCTCTCGTCGCCGATCGTGGGCACCGTCAGCACCACGACCTGGTTCGCCGTTTTCTGCTCGTGCGTCTTCAGGCGCTCGGCGATCCGTTCGCGTACCGGGGCCGACAGTATCTCGGCATGGTCGACGACGCGTCCCGACAGGAACGGCACCTCGATCACCGCCGTTGCGAGCGACGACGCGGCCAGCGCCAGGATCGCGACAAAAGTGCGCGCAATCACGGGCTGCGTTCCACGATGGGACGATCGGCAAACTGGTTGTCGCGCGCCGATGCCGCAAAGCCCTTGGCGGCGAAGAGTTCACCCAGGGCCGTGAGCCCCGCGAGCATCGCCGTTCCAGACGCGCCGACACGCAAGGCGGGAATCATCCGCGCAATGATCGCGTCCCACTCCGCCACGGTAACCTTGTCATGAAGGCCGATGTCGGCGCGAATGACAACGCGCTGTTCCAACGTGCTTGCCAGCACCAGCACCGCATTGCGCGACGGCGTGGCAAAGAGTTGTCGCTGCAGGAATTGCACGTCGGCGAACTGGGCGACCTCGAGTTCAGCGCGCGACCGGCGCAGGAACATGCGGGTGAATGCGGGCACATAGACCGCGCCAAGCGCCCACAGCGCGCCGATGCCGAGCATCGCCAGCGCGGGCCACAATGCGCTGCCACTGGTGGTCCAGGCGGGTCGCAGCAGGTCGTGGATCGCAACGACCAGCCCGGTCAGTGCCGCGCCCAGCGCAAACGCCTTCCACACGGTTTCCGGGTAGACGTCGGACTTGCCGACGACGATCGTGACGACTTCGACCCCGAACCCGGACTCGAGGCCGGCAACGCGGGCCTCGATGGCGGCCTGGTCGGCCGGGGCGATCATTCGCGCTCGCTGCGACTCACGACGGACGCTCGCACGTGCTGATCCTGACCTCACTGCCGGGGTACTGCCCCTGCAGGTCCTTCAGGCGCGCGACCACGGATTGCGGCGGATCGCGCACGACCAGCAGCGTCTGGATGATGGCGACCGCGCGTGGCTGCACCTTGGCAAGCTTCACGCCCAGCACGGCCAGTTCATCGGCCCGCGCCACAGCGGCCGCCTCGGTGCGAAACGTGCCGAATGCGACCGCGAACTGGCCGCGACCGATGTCCGCGACCGTGAGGTCCTTCACGCCCTGGCGACGCAATTCAACGATGCGGGTTTCCGCTGCGGCACGATTGGGAAAGGGCGCCATGTTGACCCAGTAGCCGCCGTCGAATTCCACCCGCTTCTGCGTCAGCAAGCGTCCGAGTGCCAGCGATTCCATGTCGGCGAGCGCGCGCGTGCGATCGGGATCGGAAAACGGACCCCACTCGATGCAGACATCCGCCAACGCCGCCACCTTCGCGGGGCCGAGCGTGGCTACCTGCTGCGGTGTCAGCAGTTTGATCTTGTCCGGCTGGATCTGGTCCTGCAGCAACACCGCCTCGCCCGAACCGCTGTCGAGCCGTGTGTAGGCATAGAGCGTCAGGTTGGCGAGAAGCAGGAGGATCAGGACGATGCGCATGGAATCAGGGACTGCACCATGGTGCGGCGGATGGACCGATTATCCACGACATGCAACCACAGGTGTAGGCGAGGCTTTCCGTCATGCGTTGCCTGATTCCCGAAACAGGGGTCGGGGTCACATTCGCAAAAAAGGGGTCAGGGT
>JANNKR010000304.1:0-3295 GCA_031396395.1 Betaproteobacteria bacterium | reverse complement strand
GGCCCGCCGCCCGTCATCGCATAGGGGATGTCGAAGGTCTGGATGGCCGTGATGGTGCGGAAGATCAGCGCGACGAAGATGGCCGGCCGCAGCATCGGCAGCGTGATCTCGACGAACTGCTGCCACTTGGATGCGCCGTCCACCTCGGCCGCTTCATACAGCGACTTGGGGATCGACTGCAGGCCCGCCAGCAGCATCAGCGCCATGAACGACGATGCCTTCCAGATGATCGTGATGCAGATCGCAATGGTGGCCAGCGTGGGGCTCGACAGCCATTGCATCGGCTCGACCCCAACGCGCACCAGGAGATCGTTGACGATCCCCGTTTCGTACTCGAAGAACCAGCGGAAGATGAGCCCGCAGAACACCAGCGGCAGCGCCCAGGGCAGCAGCAGCCCGAGGCGTACCGGCCATTTCACCGTGAATGGCTTGTTGGCCAGCAGCGCGAGTCCCAGCCCCACCAGCAGGGCGCCGGGCACGGTAACGACGACGTACAGGATGGTCTGCCACAGCGAATGCCAGAACCGGTCGTCGTCGAAGGCGCGCAGGTAGTTGGCCATGCCGACCCATTGCTCGCCCGCACGCGGATTGGCGTTGTCGACCGCATGCAGGCTGGTGAAGAACAGCGTCGTGATCGGGTAGACGACCACCAGCAACAGCAGCACGGCGGCGGGCAGCAGCAGCAGCGTGCCGAGCTTGCGCACGGACATGTCCTTGCTGGGGGAAATGACGGCGTCGGTCATGGGTCACCCACCCGCCCTCTCCCGCGCGGGAGAGGGTTGGGGCCGTAGGAGGATCAGCACATCAGCGATAAAGCGGCGTCAGGCGGTTCTTCATGTCGTTTAGCGCCGTGTCCGTGGTCTTGGTCCCGGCGAGGTACGCATTCATGTTGCTGCGGATCGCGTCGGAAACCTGCGGATACTGGGCCGACACCGGCCGCGACCTGGCGGTTTCCACCACCGGCAGCGCGTCGGCGAACCACGGGTTGGCCTTGACCACTTCCGGATCCTTGTACACCTGCGGGAACACGGGCAGGTGCGACGCCATGATCGCCTGCATCTTCGACACTTCCGGCGACGACAGGTAGCGCGCGAACTTCACCGCTTCCTGCTTGTTCTTGGAGTACGCCGACACGGCAACCTGCCAGCCGCCGATACAGGTGGCGCTCTTGCCGCCCTTGTCGTGGGGCAGCACCGTCACGCCGACCTTGCCCTTGACCTTGCTGTCGGCATCGTTCTCGGCCCGGTTCCAGAAGTAACCCCAGCTCTGCGCGAACACGACGTTGCCGGCCTGGAAGTCCACGCGGATGCGATCGGTGGGGATTTCGGCGACATTCTTCGGCAGCACGCCGGCCTGCTTCATCCGTCCATACAACTGGAACGGCTGCCGCGCTTCCGGCGTGTTGATGTTGAGCTTGCCGTCCTTGGTGATGTCGCTGCCCATGCCCCACAACGGCACGAGGTACGTACATACGGTGCCCTCGATCGGCGCGCCGGCCGTCGAGAAGCCCTGCAACTGCGGCGCCTTCTCGCCATCCATGATGATGCGGGCGGTCTCGATCATGTCGTCCCAGGTCTTGGGCACGGGCCGCTTGTACTTCTCCAGCAGGTCCTTGCGGTAGTAGAGGAACTGGGCATCGGCGAAGTACGGCAGCGCCATTAGTTTGCCGTCCACCGTGTTCGCCTCGGCATAGGCCTTGAGGTAGGTGGGAAGGATCTTGGCCTTGTCGGCGCCGAGATAGCTGTCGAGCGGCTCGGCCCAGCCCTGCGCGGCCCACTGCGCGGGGCGGATCACGTCGATCAGCACGAGATCGAGCACCGAGTCCTTCGACGACAGCACCGTCGACAGGTATTGCTGCTGCGAGTCCGACGTAGCACCCCCGACCTCGACTTCCACCTTCACGTTGGGGTTGCGCTTCTGGTACTCATCGGCAATCTTGCGCATCACGTCGGGCCGCTGCTGGCCGCCGGTGAAGATCCGCAACGTGGTCTGCTGTGCGTAAACGGGCGCCGCAACCGCAATGCCCAGTGCTGCCGTCAACAATATTTTCCACAATTTCATCTTGATCTCCTTCGGTTCGGTACTGCGGCAATGGTGCAAGCGGTGTCGGACTACCAGTCGGCGCCGCGTACGGCGACCCCGGTGTCCGGATCAAAGAGATGGAAGCGATTCAACGCCAGCGACAACGAAATGTTCTGCCCGACCTTGAGACCGGCTTCGGGCAGGAAGCGGCCGGTCATTTCGCCGGCATCGGCGGCTGCGCCGATCTTGACAAGGCCAAGGGTATCGGACCCCAGCGGCTCCACCAGCATCACGGTGCCCTGCACCTCGAAGCTGTCCGGCTCCGCGTGCGGCCCGATGCCGATGTGCTCGGGGCGCAATCCGAAGCTCAAGGCCCGACCGACGTGGCGCGCGCATTCAGCCACGCGGTTCGCCGGCACCGGCACGTCGACGCCGCCCGCCAGATGCAGCAAGCGGCCTCCCTCACCCACGCGGCACGGCAGGAAGTTCATCGGCGGCGCGCCGGTGAAGCCGGCCACGAACTTGGCCGCGGGACGGTTGTAGATGCCGTCGGGCGTGTCGTATTGAATCAGGTTGCCGCCTTGCAGCACCACGATACGGTCGGCGAGCGTCATCGCCTCGACCTGGTCATGCGTCACGTAGATGACCGTGTTCTTCAGGCGCTGGTGCAGCTTCTTGATCTCGACGCGCATCTCGGCGCGCAGCAGCGCATCGAGGTTGGACAGCGGCTCGTCGAACAGAAAGGCCTTGGGCTGGCGCACGATCGAGCGGCCCATCGCCACGCGTTGCCGCTGGCCGCCGGACAATTCGCGCGGCTTGCGCTGCAACAGGTGCGTGATCTGGAGGATCGTCGCTGCATCATTCACGCGCGTCTGGATTTCGTGCTCGGGGCGCTTGCGCAGGCGCAGGCCGAAGGCCATGTTCTCGAACACGGTCTTGTGCGGATACAGCGCATAGTCCTGGAAGACCCTCGCGATATCGCGCGCGCGGGGCGGCAGTTCGTTGACCACCGTGCCGCCGATGCTGATCTCGCCCGCGGTGATGTCTTCCAGACCGGCGATCATCCGCAGCAGCGTGGACTTGCCGCACCCGGAGGGCCCGACGAAGACCACGAACTCCCCCGACTTGATCGTGAGATCGATGCCATGGATCACCTTGACGGCGCCATAGGCCTTGGCCACATTCTTCAGCAATACTTCGGACATAGCGTTCCCGCCGTGCGCCTGTGCGGCGTCTTGCGGCGGCTCCTCCTTTTCGCTCGTCGGGTCCTTCG
>JANNKR010000274.1:0-1928 GCA_031396395.1 Betaproteobacteria bacterium | reverse complement strand
TGCCCGCCTGAATCGCCTGCACGGCTTGCGCGCTGTGCAGCGGACTGGGGGAAGCAATCAGTGCGAGATGGACAAGCGGATCCGCCAGAGCCTGCTCGACCGATGTCCCCGCCTGAACGAACTTCCAGCGGCGGGCAAAGTCGTGGGCCGCCTCCGCGGAACGCGAGACGACCCACCGTGCCAGCACTCCTTCCAATCGCTCGAAGGCCTGCATGTGCCGCTCGGCGATCGCGCCGGCGCCGATGACGCAAATGCCGATGGACTGAGTCATAACGACAACGTTTCTACTCTGCACGGTCTGAAACTAGACGTGAAAAATGCAGCAGGACGGCCAGCGAGAGTGTTTTTCACGGGACCCCGGAAAAAAAATGCCTGCCCAACAATCGTTCGGCGTTTCGATGCAGGATATCACAACCGGTCGCCTGCACGTCACGCAGATCGCCGGTTTCTTCGGTATTCCGCGACGTCGCAACCAGGGAATGGGAAACGTTGGCACGCGAAGCTGGATCGACAACCTGCTGTGGCATCACGGTTGCCATCAGGTCGATGCCTCCCTGTGGGTGCTCGGTATGCCGAGCGTGACGCGCGTGCAGGCGCTGTTCGGCCCGGACCATCCGACGCTCGGCATGCCGCTCGATGTCGGCGTCCAGATGGTGGTGGCAGGAGGAGAGCTGATCACTCAGGCTCTGACATATAATCTGGAACAGTTAACCTGGCGACTACAGTTCATCGGTCGCGAAGACGTGCTTACGTACGATCGCGGCCGCCTTACGAATGAAGCTGGCGAGGAACTCATCCACGAGTCGCCGTTGGACGATTTGACGGTCCAGAACCGCGAGCTGCTGCAAGCCTGGCGCGGCGGCGAACCGTGTGAATATGACCTCGCAAGTGTGCTGCCCACGATGGAAGTGCTCGGCCGGGCTCAGCGTGCTGCGGAGGAAGCCCCGTGATGATCGATGGGTACACCCACTGCGGCCTCTCGAAGTATCGCCCCGTGGAGGACGTGCTCGCGGTAATGCGCAGTGCAGGGGTGAGTCGGGCCGTGTTATGCCAGCACCTGGGCGAATACGACAATGAGTACCTTGCGGAAGTGGTCGCAAGTAATCCCGCCACGTTTGCCGCCATCTGCCTGGTCGACCCGACAAGTTCGAGCGCCGGAATTGAATTAGAAAAATGGCACGCGACAGGCCGGTTCCGGGGCATTCGCTTACTGGCCGAATGGCTCCGCGATTACGAATCGCTCTGGGCACGAGCCGTTGAGCTCGGTTTGACGCTGGTCCTCTACGCGCCGCACGGAGTCGCTGCCGCAGCGCCGGCAATTGCTCGGTTCGTCGCGGCACATCTCGATGCTCGAATTGTCGTTTCGCATCTGGGCAATCCTCAGTTGCGCGGCGTGCGCCTGGTCGAAACCGAGCTGCTGCGGCTGGCCTCGCTAAAGGGGGTGTTCGTGCAGCTTTCCGGCTTATCGCAATTCTGCGCTTATCCCTATGCCGAGCTGCGTGATTTCATTCGCGCGATTGTTTGCGAATTCGGGGCGCAGCGAATCTATTGGGGTTCAAATTATCCCGTGTGTGGCGACGAGACCGCGTACCACCGAGATCTGCGGCAAGTCACCAATGGTGAGTGGGAAGTGACGCCCGAGCAAATCCAATGGATCACGGTTCGGACGGCCGAACAATTGTGGTTCCCCCTCTCCCTTCGCAGAGAATCCAGCCCGGTGGGCTGGGCTAAGGAATGACGCGCCGTTGGCGCTGAATGCCCGGCCCAACGGGCCGAGATCCCTCAACTCCGCCGGCCCACGAGTTATGTGAGCATCCTGGCAACGGGATTCCGCCTGCTTCGCCATCAGGGTAAGCTCCAATCGAGCCTTCCGTGCGATTGTCGGGACTCGCGGTCGAATCTGTCAAACACTCGGCTGACGGCTTTCC
>JANNKR010000249.1:0-20767 GCA_031396395.1 Betaproteobacteria bacterium | reverse complement strand
TGATGCCGGACTTCTGGCAGTTCCCCACCGTGTCGATGGGCCTCGGCCCGCTGATGGCGATCTACCAGGCGCGCTTCATGAAATACCTGCAGGACCGGGGGTTCGCGCAGACCGAAGGACGCAAAGTGTGGGCGTTCATGGGCGACGGCGAGATGGACGAGCCCGAGTCCATGGGCGCGATCGGCATGGCGTCGCGCGAAAATCTCGACAACCTGATCTTCGTCGTCAACTGCAACCTGCAGCGACTCGATGGTCCGGTGCGCGGCAACGGCAAGATCATCCAGGAACTGGAAAGCGACTTCCGCGGCGCCGGCTGGAACGTGATCAAGGTGATCTGGGGCACGCACTGGGAAGCCCTGTTCGCGCGCGACAAGAAGGGCCTGCTGAAGAAACGCATGATGGAAGCGCTCGACGGCGAATACCAGACCTTCAAGAGCAAGGACGGCGCCTACGTCCGCGAGCATTTCTTCAACACGCCGGAACTGAAGGCAATGGTGGCCGACTGGGGTGACGAGGAGATCTGGCACTTGAACCGCGGGGGCCATGACCCGCACAAGATCTACGCAGCGTTCCACGCGGCCGCCAACCACAAGGGCCAGCCGACGGTGATCCTCGCCAAGACGATCAAGGGCTACGGCATGGGGTCCTCCGGCGAGGCGCAGAACATCACGCACCAGCAGAAGAAGATGTCGACCGAGTCGCTGCGGATATTCCGCAACCGCTACCAGATCCCGGTGCCGGACGAACAACTGGAAGAAATTCCCTACGTGAATTTTCCCGAGGGCTCGCCGGAGCTTGCCTACATGCATGCGCGGCGCAAGGAACTGGGCGGCTACCTGCCGCAGCGCCGGCAAACGGCGGCGCCGATGATCGTGCCCGAGCGCGCCGCGTTCGAACGGTTCCTCAAGAGCACCGACGACCGCGAAATCTCCACCACGATGGCATTCGTGCAGATCCTGCAACTCCTGCTGCGCGACAAGAACATCGGCAAGCACATCGTGCCGATCGTGCCGGACGAATCGCGCACCTTCGGCATGGAAGGCATGTTCCGGCAGCTTGGCATCTGGAACCAGCAAGGCCAGCTCTATACGCCGCAGGATGCCGATCAGCTGATGTTCTACAAGGAGTCCAAGGACGGCCAGATCCTGCAGGAAGGCATCAACGAGGCCGGCGGCATGTGCGACTGGATTGCGGCGGCCACGTCGTACTCCACGCACGGCGTGCAGATGATCCCGTTCTACATCTTCTATTCGATGTTCGGCTTCCAGCGTGTGGGCGACCTTTGCTACGCCGCCGGCGACATGCGCTCGCGCGGCTTCCTGCTGGGCGGCACCGCAGGCCGCACCACGCTGAACGGCGAGGGCCTGCAGCACGAGGACGGCCATTCGCATCTCATCTCCGCCACGGTGCCCAACTGCATTTCGTGGGACCCGACGTTTGCGTTCGAAGTGGCGGTGATCATCCAGGACGGCCTGCGCCGGATGAATGCCGAGCAGGAGGATGTGTACTTCTACATCACGCTGATGAACGAGAACTACACGCACCCGGCGATGCCGGAAGGTGCAGCAACGGACATCCTGAAAGGCATGTACAAGTTGCGCGATGGAGACAAGTCCAAGGGCAAGTCGCCGCGCGTGCAGTTGCTGGGCTCCGGCGTGATCCTGCGCGAGGCCATGGCCGCCGCGGACCTGCTGAAGAAGGACTGGGGTGTCGATGCCGACATCTGGGGCTGCCCATCGTTCACCGAGCTGGCGCGCGAGGGCAATGCGGTCACGCGCTGGAACACGCTGCATCCCACCAGCATGCCCCGGGTCTCGCACGTCGAGCAGTGCCTGAAGGACACGCAGGGGCCGGTGATCGTGACCACCGACTACATGCGGCTCTACGCCGAGCAGATCCGGCCGCTGGTGCCCCGCCGTTACGTGGTGCTGGGTACCGACGGCTTCGGACGCTCGGATACGCGCGAGAAGCTGCGCGGCTTCTTCGAGGTGAACAGCCACTATGTGACGGTGGCGGCGCTGAAGGCGCTGGCGGATGAAGGCACGATTCCAGTGGCAAAGGTGGCCGAAGCCATCAAGCAGTACGGGCTCGATCCCGACAAGCCGGCACCGTGGACGGTGTGATCCCGCTGGCCGCCCACGCACTCGACTGAAAGAACACCATGAGCACGATTGAAGTCAAGGTTCCCGACATCGGGGATTTCAAGGATATCCCGGTCATCGAAGTCTTCGTCAAGGCCGGCGACACGGTCAAGGCCGAGGACTCGCTGGTCACGCTCGAATCCGACAAGGCGACGATGGATGTGCCGTCTCCCGCCGGCGGCGTGATCCGCGAGATGAAGTTGAAGCTGGGCGACAAGGCCAGCGAAGGCACGGTGATTCTGGTGCTCGAAACGGTGGGCGCGGCGACCGCGGCCAATGCCGCGCCGGCATCACCGGCTGCTCCTGCCACGTCATCGCCGGCGCCTGCGCCCACGCCGGCAACCGTTGCCGCAATGTCCGCCGCACCTGCGGCGGCGCCCAGCGCGCCAACCGCGGCCGCGCCGGTTGATGCCGAGACCTTCAAGGCCGCGCACGCATCGCCATCGGTGCGCAAGTTTGCGCGTGAGCATGGCACCGACCTCTCCCGCGTGAAAGGCACCGGCCCCAGCGGCCGGATCATGCAGGAGGATGTGCAGAATTTCATCAAGCAGGTGATGTCCGGCGTCGCTTCGGCCGGTGGTGGGGCCGCCGGTGGCGGCATTGTGGGCGGCGGCGCGCTCAACCTACTGCCGTGGCCCACGGTGGATTTCACCAAGTTCGGCGCGGTCGAAGTCAAGCCGATGTCGCGGATCAAGAAGATTTCCGGCGCCAACCTCGCGCGCAACTGGGTGATGATCCCCCACGTCACGCAATTCGACGAAGCCGACATCACGGCGCTTGAAGCCTTCCGCGTGCAGCTCAATCGCGAAAACGAGAAGGCCGGCATCAAGATCACGATGCTCGCGTTCCTGATCAAGGCCTCGGTCGCCGCGCTGAAGAAGTTTCCCGATTTCAATTCATCGCTCGATGGCGACAATCTTGTAGTGAAGCAGTACTACAACATCGGCTTCGCCGCGGATACGCCCAACGGCCTCGTGGTGCCGGTGATCAAGAATGCCGACCAGAAGGGCGTGCTGCAGATCGCGAAGGAAATGGGCGAGCTGTCGGCCAAGGCGCGCGACGGCAAGCTCGGTCCCGCCGACATGCAGGGCGGATGCTTCTCGATCTCGTCGCTGGGCGGTATCGGTGGCACCGCGTTCACGCCGATCATCAATGCGCCCGAAGTGGCCATCCTCGGTGTGTCCAAGAGCGCGATGAAACCCGTGTGGAACGGCAAGGAGTTCGTGCCGACGCTGATGGTGCCGCTCTCGTTGTCGTATGACCATCGCGTGATCGACGGCGCGCAGGCTGCGCGCTTTGCCGCTTACCTCGGCGGATTGCTCACTGACATGCGGCGGGTGATGCTATGAGCGTGGCGCGTGCGGGGGAATGCCAATGAGTCCGGTCGAGATCAAGGTCCCCGACATCGGCGACTTCAAGGGCATCCCGGTGATCGAGATCTTCGTGAAGCCCGGCGACACGGTGAAGGCCGAGGACTCGCTCGTCACGCTCGAGTCCGACAAGGCGACGATGGATGTGCCCTCGCCTGCCGCCGGCGTGATCAGGGAAGTGAAGGTCAAGCTGGGCGACAAGGTCAGCGAAGGTTCGGTGATCGTGATCCTGGAAGCCGCGGCCGCCGGCGACGCGAAGCCGGCCGCCGTTGCAGCGCCGTCGGCTGCCGCACCCGCGAAGGCCACGTCGTCGCCATCGGCAGCACCCGCAGCGCCCATCCCCGGCGCCGCCACCTACTCCGGCAAGTTCGACATCGAATGCGACATGCTGGTGCTGGGCGCGGGTCCCGGCGGCTACAGCGCAGCGTTTCGCGCGGCGGACCTGGGCCTGAAGACGGTGCTGGTGGAGCGCTACGCGACGCTGGGCGGCGTGTGCCTCAACGTCGGCTGCATTCCGTCGAAAGCGCTGCTGCACGTTGCCGCCGTGATGGACGAGGCCCAGGCATTGGGCGAGCACGGCATCGCATTCGGCGCCCCCAAGGTCGATCTCGCGAAGTTGCTCGGCTGGAAGAACAAGGTCGTCGGCAAGCTGACCGGCGGGCTCAGTGGCATGGCCAAGTCGCGCCGGGTGGAGGTGGTGCGCGGGCTCGGCAAATTCCTCGACCCGCATCATGTCGAGGTCGCCGTCACCGACGGTACCGGACAAAAAACCACCGGCGACAGGAAGGTCGTCAAGTTCCGGCAGGCCATCATCGCTGCGGGCTCGCAGTCGATCAGTCTGCCGTTCGTGCCGGAAGACCCGCGCATCGTGGATTCCACCGGTGCGCTGGAACTGCGCGGCGTGCCCAAGCGCATGCTGATCGTGGGCGGCGGCATCATTGGCCTGGAGATGGGCACTGTCTATTCGTCGCTGGGCGCGCGGCTGGACGTCGTGGAAATGCTCGACGGCCTGATGCAGGGGGCGGACCGCGACCTGGTCCGTGTCTGGGACAAGATGAACAAGCATCGCTTCGACCGCGTGATGCTGAAGACGAAGACGGTGGCGGTCGAGGCGAAAAAGGATGCGATCCACGTCACCTTCGAGGGCGAACAGGCACCGCAAGGTCCGCAGCCCTACGACCTGGTGCTGATGGCCGTGGGCCGCAGCCCCAACGGCCGGAAGATCGACGCGGACAAGGCCGGCGTCGCGGTCACGGATCGCGGCTTCATCCCCGTGGACAACCAGATGCGCACCAACGTCGCGCACATCTTCGCGATCGGCGACATCGTCGGGCAGCCGATGCTGGCGCACAAGGCGACGCACGAGGGCCATGTGGCGGCGGAAGTAGCCGCGGGCCAGAAGTCGTACTTCGATGCGCGCGTGATTCCGTCGGTGGCCTACACCGACCCGGAAATTGCCTGGGTGGGCGTCACCGAGGAAGAAGCCAGGGCCAAGGGCATCAAGGTCAGCAAGGGCCTGCTCCCGTGGGCCGCCTCGGGCCGCGCGATCGCCAACGGTCGCGACGAGGGCTTCACCAAGCTGCTGTTCGACGACGCGACGCACCGGATCGTCGGCGGCGGCATCGTCGGCACGCACGCAGGTGACCTGATCAGCGAAGTGGCGCTGGCCATCGAAATGGGCGCCGACGCGGTGGACATCGGCAAGACCATCCATCCGCATCCCACGCTGGGCGAGTCAGTGGGACTTGCCGCCGAAGCCTTCGAAGGCGTGTGCACGGACCTGCCGCCCACGCGGAAGAAATAGCGATGCTTCCTCCCGGCGGGTCGGCGGCATGAACGCGCGCCTGCAGACGGTTGTCCACGCCAGCATCCTGGCGCTGATCATCGGCTGGGTGCTGTACGTCGGCAAGAGCATCTTCGTGCCGATCGTGTTCAGCGCCCTCGTGGTGTACGTGATGATCGGCATCACGCGACTGCTTGCAAAAACGCCGCTGGTTGGTGCGCGGTTGCCGCTGCAGGTCCGCTACGCATTGTCGGTGGTCGTGATCTCGCTGCTGGTGGCCGCGATGGCGTTGCTGGTGCTGGCCAACGTCGAGCGGATGCGCATGCTCGCCCCGCAGTACCAGGCCTCGCTGCTCGGCGCGATCCAGTCGCTGGCCGTGCGCTTCGGCGTGGAGAACGAGCCGACGTGGGCCACGCTGCGCACGATCCTCCTCGACCAGGTCAGCGTGCAATCGCTGATCGGCACGACGATGGCGTCGGCGGGCTCCCTGGTAGGCAGCGCCATCGTCGTGGGGCTGTACGTCACGTTCCTGCTCATCGAGCAAGGCTCGCTTGCGGCGAAGGTCGACAATGTTTCCACCGATCCCCGCCATGCCGCGTTGCTGCGGCAGATCATTGCCAACATCAACGCGCGCGTTGGGTCGTATCTCGCGCTGAAAGCGGTTCTGGGCGCCACGCAGGGCTTGATCAGCTTCTTCATCCTGTGGTTTCTCGGAGTCGAGTTCGCCGCGTTCTGGGGCGTCGTGATCGCCATGCTCAATTTCGTTCCGTACATCGGGTCGATGCTGAGCGTGGCGCTCCCGGTTCTCCTCGCCGTCGTGCAGTTCGGGGACCTCAACTCGGTGCTCGTCGTGCTGGTCTCGCTGTCCGTACTCCAGTTCTTCATCGGCAACTTTCTCGACCCGTACCTGATGGGCAACTCGCTCAACCTCTCCCCATTTGTCATCCTGGTCAGCCTTACCGTCTGGACCGCCCTCTGGGGGATTGCCGGCGCATTCCTGGCAATCCCGATCACCGCCGTCATGGCGATCATTTTTTCGGAATTCCCCGGGACGCGTCCGCTTGCCATCCTGATGTCGCGCAACGGCACGCTGTCCAACGACTGACATGCTAAATTCCGGACAACTGACGGAGGCCTGAATGTCGTTCAAACGCACGCGGAAGTGGATGGTCGTTGCACTGCTGGTACTGCCGATGTCAGCCTTGGCCCAGCTCGACCATACGATTGACGCGGTCAACCTGCGCGCGGGCCCGGATCGCGCGTTTCCGGTGGTCGCGTGGCTGCCGGCTCGAACCGACCTGACCATCGTCGGCTGCATCGAGGATCGGCAATGGTGCGATGTCGTCGTCGGTCGCCGGCGCGGCTTCGTCCACAGCCGATACCTGGCGAAACGTTTCAACCAGCGCACCGCACCGGTCGTCACCTTCAACGTCAAGGACTACTGGGATGCGCACTACACGCGCCAGTCCTGGTTTCCCACCTACGTCGACTGGGTGGACTTCGGCAGGCCGGGGTTCGTGCCGCCCGCGCCGCCGGGGTCGCGCTTGACCCGGCGGACGCCGTGAGCATCGACGCGGCCAGCCGACGCTATGGATGGGCAGGACACTGAATGACCCAGGATGAACTGAAGCAGGCCGTCGCCCGCGAGGCGATCCGCTACGTCGTCGATGGCGAGTGGGTGGGCGTGGGCTCCGGCTCCACCGCCAATTTCTTCATCGACGAACTCGTGAAGATCAAGCACCGGATCAAGGGCGCGGTGTCGAGTTCGGAGAAGTCGACCGCGTTGCTCAAGGGGCACCGCATCGACGTCGAGGAACTCAACAACGTCGATCGCGTGCCCGTATACATCGACGGCGCCGACGAGGTGACCGAGCACGGCGCGATGATCAAGGGCGGCGGCGGCGCACTCACGCGCGAGAAGATCGTCGCCGCCGTGGGCACCCGATTCATCTGCATCGCCGACCAGTCGAAGCTGGTGCCGGTGCTGGGCAAGTTTCCGCTGCCGGTGGAAGTGATCCCGATGGCGCGCAGCTATGTGGCGCGCGAACTGCTGCACCTGGGCGGCCAGCCCGCGTGGCGGATGGGCTTCACCACCGACAATGGCAACCTGATCCTCGATGTCAGCGGGTTGAAGATCACCGATCCGGTGGCGCTGGAAACGACCATCAACCAGATTGCCGGCGTGGTCACCGTGGGTCTCTTCGCGCGCCGCGGCGCCGACGTGATCCTGCTGGGGACGGAAGGCGGCGTGCGGACGCTGATACCGGGGAAGCGGCCGATTCGCCCGTAGGCGAGGCTTCAGCCTCGCGCACATCACCGTTCCGCCGCGCCGCCGAGCCATGTTCCCGCGAGGCTGAAGCCTCGCCTACAGCCCTCCAGGGGTGGCGCGCTAGAATACGGTCATGACCAATCTCAACGTGCCCGGGCTTGCGCAGACCGACGACGTGACCGCTTATATGCGGGCCGTTGGCGTGGCCGCGCGCGCTGCGGCGCGTGAGCTCGCCCGTGCGGACTCGGCAGCGAAAGATCGCGCGTTGCTGGCGATGGCGGCCGCGATACGACGCGACGCCGGGGCGCTGCTGGCCGCCAACGCTGACGACGTCGCGTCCGCCCGCGCCGCAGGACACGATGCGGCATTCGTTGACCGCTTGACGCTCACGCCCAACACCATCGAGGCGATGGCCGTGGGGCTGGAGGCCATCGTCGCCCTGCCCGACCCGGTGGGCGCGATTACCGGTCTCGAATATCGCCCGTCCGGCATCCAGGTGGGCCACATGCGCGTGCCGCTGGGCGTGGTCGGGATCATCTACGAATCGCGTCCCAACGTGACCGCTGACGCGGCCGGCCTGTGCCTCAAGTCCGGCAATGCAACGATCCTGCGCGGCGGCTCGGAAGCCATCCGCAGCAATCGCGCCATCGCGGCCTGCGTGCATCAGGGCTTGCGCGAGGCGGGACTGCCCGAACACGCGGTGCAGGTGGTGGCCACCACCGACCGCGCGGCGGTCGGCTGCCTCATCACCGACGAGGAACACGTCGACGTGATCGTGCCGCGCGGCGGCAAGAGCCTGATCGAACGCGTCAGCCGCGACGCCAGGGTGCCCGTGATCAAGCACCTGGACGGCGTGTGCCACGTCTTCATCGACGCGGATGCCGACGTCGCCATGGCGATCAGCATCGCCGACAATGCCAAGACGCAGCGCTACTCCCCGTGCAACACGATGGAAACGCTGCTGGTGCACGCGGCTATCGCAGCGCGGGTGTTGCCGCCGTTGGCTGCGATCTACATCGGCAAGGGCGTCGAACTGCGCGGCTGCGAACGCTCGCGCGCGCTGGTGCCCGCAATGAAGGCCGCCACCGAGGACGACTGGTACGCCGAGTACCTGGCGCCGATCCTGGCGATTCGGGTCGTCGACTCGCTCGACGACGCCATGGCGCACATCGCGCAGTATGGTTCGCAGCACACCGATGCGATCGTCACGGAAAATTATTCGAACGCGCGGCGGTTCCTGCGCGAGGTCGATTCCAGCTCGGTGCTGGTGAATGCATCGACCCGGTTTGCCGATGGTTTCGAATTCGGTCTCGGCGCCGAGATCGGTATCTCCACCAACAAGCTGCATGCGCGCGGCCCGGTGGGCCTCGAGGGCCTCACCAGCCGCAAGTGGGTGGTGCTGGGGTCGGGGCAGATTCGCGGCTGATCGCGGCAAGAGGCCGCCACCTGCGCCCGGCCGCACGAGCACGTCGCCAGGCGCCGACGCCAACCGCTCAGGCCGCGGCAGTCGCGCTCGCCGAACGCCGCCGCGCGTACCACAGCACCACCCCGGCAATCAGCACAAGCACCGGCAGCGCGCCCCGGTTCATCACCTCCCAGCCGGCAGCGGACACCAGCGCGCCGGAGGAAAACGACGACACGCCCATGATCGAGAACACGATGAAGTCGTTGGCGCCCTGGGTGCGCGCTTTTTCCGCCGGCGTATGCGCCTCGGTCAGCAGCAGCGTGCCGCCGGTGTACATGAAGTTCCAGCCGATGCCGACCAACACCAGCGCGATCACGAAATGGGCGAGCGTCACGCCGTTCAGGGCCACCAGCGAACCCGCACCCATCAGCGCGATGCCGGCAACGATCACCCACAGCACGCCGGTGCGCTTGATGAGCGTGCCGGTGACAAAGCCCGGTGCATACATCCCGACCACGTGCCACTGGATCACCAGCGCCGCCTGCGCATAGGGAAGACTGCAGAAATCCATGGCCAGCGGCGTGGCCGTCATCAGGAGATTCATTAGGCCGTAGCCAAGACCCCCGGACAACGCCGCCACGATGAACACCGGCTGGCGCATGATTTCGCGCAACGGCCGCCCGCCGCCGGAGCGCTCCTCGGCGCTGGGCTTCGGGACGTGCACCTGCGACTGCACCGCCAGCGCCAGCACCGTCACGCCCGCCAGCATCGCGAAGGAACCCAGGAACGGCGTGGCGAACATGTGCTGGCCCCATTTGGTGATCGCCGGACCGAGAAACCCGCCGGCGATGCCGCCCGCCAGCACCAGCGAGATCGCGCGCGCCTTATCCGCGGTAGATGCCACTTCCGTCGCCGCGAAACGATATTGCAACCCCACCGCGTTGTAGATGCCGATGACCGCGGTGGCCACGCAGTACAACGCGAAACTGCCCGCGAGCAGCGCCACCACCGCAATCGCGCACCCCAGAACGTTGATGAGGGCTCCGGCCATGAAGCCGCGGCGGCGGCCGACCCTGGCCATCCACAGCGACATCGGCATCGTGGCCAGGGCCGAGCCCAGCACATAGGTCGTGGCGCCCAGCGTGGCGAGGGTCTTGGTGTCGACCAGCGAGTAGCCCACGAGGCCGTTCATCGCAATGAGCCCGGCCGAATTGGTGAGCAGCAGCGCCTGGCAGCAGGCCAGCAGGAAGATGTTGCGGTAGGAGGTGGTCATGCGCGGCAAAAAGGGAACGGGCCGCATTGGCGGCCCATGTCCGGACTTTAGCACGGAGGGTTGTGCGTCGGCCCGCGATGCGCGGTCCGCTTGCGGTAAGCGGGAAGCGAACGACCTCGGGTCAGGGCGCCGGCGCGCCCGCTGGCGGCGTAGTGGCGGCTATGCGCGTTCGCTCGCGCAACTGTGCGATGCGCTTGTGTTGTTCCGCGATCTGGTCATCAAGTTCGCGAAGATACTCCGTACAGCTGCTGAGCCTCGGCCGGCAGTCCGTTTCAATCACGCGACGTCTTCCGCTGCCATTGGCGTCGACGGCTTCCTCGAGTCCTCGGAAATAGGCGTCACGCATCCCAGCGTCCGAAAACATCGCGGGCGGGAGCAACACTGCGATGCCGGGCGGATAGCCGCGATAGGCGCCAGTCGCTGCATCGACCGCAGTTGACGAGAGCCAGGCGATAGGTCCGACCACCGGCAGTGACCACAACAGCACCGTCCCGACACCCAGTATGCCGCGGGCAGCCCGCTGTGCGTCTGAGGACAACGGGATGGCGTCGACTCCTCCGGTCACCCCCAACGTCCACACGCCACTGCCGACAAACTGCACCTGTTGCGCGAAAAGTCCATCGTATTCGCCGCCCATGTTCGGGAACGGCTCGAGCACGTCGAGACGATCCGACTTGGCGCAATTGACAAGGAGAGGCTTGCCGCTGCGGCGGACTTCGACCGTACCGGGCGTGGCGGCGATGCCGTTGGACGCATCCTCGCCCTGCGTCGACAGCGTACAGGACGCCCCCGGAGGATCGGTGACCAACGTCACGCGCTGCATCGTGCCACGACTCATCGTGGTGCAGCCACTGGTAACGAGCACCGACACCATCAATGCCGCAAGGCTCGACCACGTGAGCGGGCGCATGCACCCCCCAATTCCGCGATAGCGGGCGATAACTCTAGGCCCGTGCCGTGGCCGGCGTCAATGGCTGCCCGCGCGCCGGACCAACGACAGGTTGGTTGCGACTATGCCAAACTAGCCTGCCATGGACCCCCACGTTTCCGCGATCCTCGACTTCTGGTTCGGTGCACAAGGCACGTCGGATCGAGGCAAGGCGCGTCCGGAATGGTTTCGCAAGGATCCGGCTTTCGACGAATCGATCCGACAGGCTTTCGGTGACCGAGTGGAGCGTGCGCTGGCCGGCGGGTACGGCGAATGGTGCGGTGATGCTCCCGGCGCGCTGGCACGGGTGCTGCTGCTCGATCAGTTCACGCGCAACATGTTCCGCGATACGCCGCGCGCATTTGCCGGCGACGCGCGCGCGCTGGCTACTGCGCAGGACGCGATCGCGCGCGGTCTCGACCGCGAACTCGATCCCGTGTTCGGGCACTACGGCCGCTGGTTCCTGTACCTGCCGTTCGAACATGCGGAAGACGACACGATGCAGCGTCGGTCGCTCGAACTTTTCGGGGCGCTGTCGCGCGAAACAGGCGATGCGGGTCCGCTGACATGGGCGCAGAAGCATGCCGACGTGTACTTCCGGTTCGGCCGCTATCCGCATCGCAACGCGATCCTGGGGCGCCCGTCGACGCCGGAGGAGATCGCGTTCCTGGCCGAGCCGGGTTCGACCTTCTGACGCGGTGCCCCGGCGCGTGGACCCCCTGCCACCGATCGCGCTCCTGGGCGGCACCTTCGATCCCGTCCACTACGGGCATCTGCGGCTTGCCGACGACACAAGGCAGGCCCTGGGCCTGGCCGAATTGCGGTTGGTACCTGCGGCCGACCCGCCTCATCGCAGCGGTCCGCATGCTTCAGCCCAGCATCGGCTGGCGATGCTGCACGCGGGGCTGGCCGAATTCCCCGGTCTCGTGGCCGACGACCGCGAGTTGCGGCGCACGGGCAAGAGCTACACGGTCCTGACACTCGAGGAACTGCGCCGCGACGCGCCGCAGCGCCCGCTCTGGCTGGTGCTGGGCGCCGATGCGTTTCGCGGATTGCCTGCCTGGCACCGCTGGCGCGACATCTTCGCGCTGGCCCACATCGTGGTCGTGGCCCGCCCCGGGGTGCCACCAGGCGAAGCGCTGCCGGCGCCGCTGGCCGAGGAGTGGCTGCATCGCCATACGCCGGATACGGCGCCCTTGTTTGCCACGCCTGCTGGCCGCATCTTCGAGCAGGTCGTGACGCCCCACGACATTGCCGCGACGACCATTCGCGCACTGCTGGCGGGAAATCGCGACATCCGCAAGCTGTCCCAATTGCTACCACCCGGCGTTTTGGCCTATATTGAAACCCATCACCTCTACCGCCCCCCCACGGATGCGACTTAACAAACTGCAGCAGATCGCCGTCACTGCCCTCGAAGACATCAAGGCCCGCGACATCAAGGTCCTGGACGTCCGCAAGCTCACCACCTTTTGCGACAGCTTCATCATCGCCAGCGCCGACTCTAACCGGCAGGCGAACGCGCTCGCGCACCACGTCCGCGACGCGCTGAAGGATGCCGGCGCGACCATCGTCGGCGTGGAAGGCGAGGAGACCGGCGAATGGGTCCTGGTGGATTGCGGCGACATCGTCGTGCACGTGATGCAGCCCGCGGTGCGGCAGCATTACAACCTCGAGGAACTCTGGGAGGCGCCCGCCCCCAGCCGGCGCGCACGAGCCGCCGCCTGAACAGCGTGATGCGGACGTGACCAGCGCTGCGTGCCTCCGTGAAACTTCGCATCGTCGCGCTGGGTTCGAAGATGCCGGCCTGGATCGACGCCGGCTACGACGAGTATGCGCGGCGACTGCCGCGCGACTTCGCGCTGGAATTGCTCGAACTCAAACCCGAGGCGCGCGACCGCGGCCGCACGGCAGCGCAATTGCTGGCCGCCGAAGCGGTGCGCATCAGGACCGCGTGTGCCGGTCACCTGACCGTTGCGCTGGACGAGCGCGGCAGTGCGTGGACGACACGCACGCTGGCCGACCGGATCGCCCGCTGGCGCGACGAAGCGCGCGACGTTGCCTTCGTGATCGGCAGCGCGGATGGCCTGGACCATGCACTGAAGAGCGCTGCCGCCGAGCGTTTGCAGTTGTCCGCGTTGACGCTGCCACACGGACTCGTCCGCGTGATGCTGGCCGAGCAGCTCTATCGTGCCGTGTCGCTGCTGACCGGCCACCCCTATCATCGTGACTGACGATCGCGCCGACAAGGGCGCGCCCATCCTCTACCTCGCATCGCGCAGTCCGCGGCGACACGAATTGCTGGCGCAGCTCGGCATCGCGTTCGCAGAGGTGCGCCTGCGCGAGGCGCCCGGCCGGCATCGCGACGTGGTCGAGGAGGCCCGCGACGCCGAGCCACCGTTGCACTACGTCGAGCGGATCGCCAGGACGAAGGCACAGATCGGCTGGCAACGGATGGAGCAGCGAAAGTTGCCGCCGCTGCCGGTGCTGGGCGCGGACACCGAGGTGGTGCTGGACGGCGTGATCTTCGGCAAGCCGACGGACGAAGATGCGGCCCGGGCAATGCTGGCGAAGTTGTCCGGTCGCACGCACCAGGTGCTGACCGCGGTCGCACTGCGCTGGAACGACGATGTCGAGACGGCGATCAGCACATCGGAGGTGACGCTGCGCGCGCTGACATCCGGCGAGATCGAACGCTATGTCGCCAGCGGCGAGCCCTTCGACAAGGCCGGCGGCTACGCGATCCAGGGGCGCGCCGCGGCATTTGTCATCCGCCTCGACGGCAGCTACAGCGGCGTCATGGGCCTGCCGCTGGCTGAAACGGCGGACCTGCTCGCCCGGACCGGGCGCCCCGTGCTATAACAATCCACCCCGTTCACACCGCTGGCTGCGCAACATGACGCACGAAATACTGATCAACGTCACGCCGCAGGAAACGCGGGTTGCCATGCTCGAACAGGGTGTGGTGCAGGAACTGCACATGGAGCGCGCCAGCGCGCGCGGCCTGGTGGGCAACATCTGCCTGGGACGCGTCGTGCGCGTGCTGCCCGGGATGCAAAGCGCCTTCATCGAGATCGGCCTCGAGCGCGCGGCCTTCCTGCACATCGCCGACATCTGGGAACATCGCCAGAACGGCCATGGTGGCGAGCAGAAGCCCATCGAGAAAATCCTGTTCGAGGGCCAGTCGCTGCTGGTGCAGGTGATCAAGGATCCGATCGGCACCAAGGGCGCCCGATTGTCCACCCAGGTCAGCCTGGCGGGCCGCCTGCTGGTCTACCTGCCGCAAGATTCCCACATCGGCATTTCGCAGCGCATCGGCGACGAGGCCGAGCGCGAGACGCTGCGCGAGCGGCTGCAGCACCTGCTGCCCGAGGGCCTCACCGGCGGCTTCATCATCCGCACGATGGCCGAGACCGCATCGGAACGCGAAATGCAGTCCGACATCGAGTACCTGACCAAGCTCTGGCGCGATCTGACCGAGCGTTCGCGCGCCGCGCCGCCGGCATCGCTGCTGTACCAGGACCTGAACCTCGCGCAGCGCGTGCTGCGCGACATGTCCACCGAGGAAACCGCGCGCGTGCTGGTGGATTCCCGCGAGACCTACGTGAAGATGCAGGATTTCGCCAGCCACTACACGCCGGCGCTCTCCGACCGCATCAACCATTACGTCGGCGAACGCCCACTGTTCGACCTGCACGGCGTCGAGGACGAGATCGAGAAGGCGTTGCAGCGCCGCGTTGACTTGAAGTCCGGCGGCTATCTGATCATCGACCAGACCGAGGCGATGACGACCATCGACGTCAACACCGGCGGCTTCGTGGGCGGCCGCAGTTTCGACGACACGATCTTCAAGACCAATCTCGAGGCATCGCAGGTGATCGCCCGGCAATTGCGGATGCGCAACCTGGGCGGCATCATCATCATCGACTTCATCGACATGGACAATGTCGACCATCGCAACGCGGTGCTGGCCGAGTTGAACCGCGCGCTGGAAAGGGATCGCACGCGCCTGACCGTGAACGGTTTCACGCAGTTGGGCCTGGTCGAGATGACGCGCAAGCGCACGCGCGAATCGCTGGCGCATGTGCTGTGCGAGACCTGCCCCACCTGCCACGGCCGCGGCCAGTTGAAGACCGCGCAGACGATCTGTTACGAAATCCTGCGCGAGATCGTCCGCGAGTCGAAGCAGTTCAATGCCCGCGGGTTCCGCATCCTGGCCGCGCAGTCAGTGATCGACATGTTCCTCGAAGAGGAATCGCAGAGCCTGGCGCAGCTGGGCGACTTCATCGCCAAGCCGATCTCGCTGCAGGTGGAGACGATGTACACGCAGGAGCAGTACGACATCGTGCTGATCTGAGGCGCAGGCCATGAGCCTCTGGTCGCGCGTCAAGGCCTTCGTAGCACAATTGTTCGGCGGCGAGCCCGTCCCCGGCCATTTCGAAACCGGGTCGAAGTTCTCATTCGGCGGGTGGGTGGGCACCGCGCCACATGTGTGGCCCAGCCGCGACTACCTGGTCTACCTCCCGCCCCGGCGCTGGCTGTGGAAGCGCGCCCCGCTGCTGGTGCTGTGCCACGGCTGCAAGCAGACGCCCGAGGAATTCGCGCAAGGAACGCGCGTGGCGGAGTTGGCCGATCGCCTCGGTTGCGTGGTGCTGCTGCCGCGCCAGAAGGACACGGCCAATGCCTGGGGCTGCTGGAACTGGTTCGATCGGCGCACGGCCGCGGGGCACGGCGAGACCGCGATCATCGCGGCGCAGATTCGCAGCGTCAGTCGCCGCTATCGCATCGATCGCAAGCGCGTCGTGGTCGCGGGGATGTCGGCTGGCGGCGCGATCGCCGCAGCGCTGGGCGTGCGCTATCCGCGGCTGGTCAGTGGCGTGGCCGTGCACTCCGGGCTGGCCTGCGGGGCCGCCACGTCGGCGCTTTCGGCGCTGCAGGTGATGCAACGTGGGCCGGAGACCGACGTGGAACGGATCGGCCTTGCCGCGCGCGCCAACGCAGGAACGGCGCGCCTGCAGGTGCCGCTGCTGGCCATTCACGGCGAAGGCGATCGCGTGGTGGCGGCGTCCAACACCACCGCGCTGGTGCGGCAATACCTGGCACTGAACGGCTTTCCGGCCGCGGTCGAACTGCCGGCCCCGACGACGGAGCAAACGCGAACGTTGCCCGACGGACGCAGCGAAACCGTCCGCGAGTGGAGGCGCGACGGGCAACTGGTGGCGCGCCATGTCTCGGTGTCGGGACTGGGCCACGCGTGGAGTGGCGGCGATGCGACGCTGGCCTACAACGATGCCGGGGCCCCGGACGCGACGGCCCTGGTCGGCGACTTCCTCGCCGATGGACTATCCTGACGGCTTTCCGCGGGAGATCGACGCACCATGGCTACATCCGGCATGAATCACTTCACCGTGCTGACCGACGACGTGCCGGGCACGGTGGCTTTCTACGCGCAATTTCTCGGTCTCGCGGACGGTGCGCGGCCCGATCTCGGTTTTCCCGGCGCATGGCTTTACGCCGGCGATACCGCCGTGCTGCACATTGTCGGCGGCAGACCGCGCGAACAGTTGCGCCCCGGCGTGATCGACCACATGGCCTTCAGCGCCACTGGCCTCGCGGACACGATTGCGACGCTGGAATCAGCCAGCATCAAGTATGCATGCCGGCAGCAGACCGGGACGAACATCTGGCAGGTGTTCTTCTTCGACCCCAACGGGGCACGGGTCGAACTCGATTTTTCGCCGGACGAATCGCCCGCTTCATGAATGCGCTGCGGGTCGAGCCCGACCACCTCGTCGTTGCCGCGCTGACGTTGCGCGATGGCTGCGACTGGGTCGAGACCACGCTGGGGATTCGCCCGCAGCCAGGGGGCAAGCATGTGCTGATGGGTACGCACAACGCGCTCCTGTCGCTGGGTCCGCGCTTCTACCTCGAGGTGATCGCTGTGGACCCGGAGGCGGCAGCACCGTCGCGCCCGCGATGGTTCGATCTGGATGAGCCACGCCTGAAGGCGGATCTGGCGGAAGGTCCGGCACTCGTGCACTGGGTGGTGCGCACGCGCGATATCGGCGAAGCGCATGCGCGCATGCCTGCGCTGGGAAACGTGCTGCCCATGGCGCGCGGCGACTTCCGCTGGCAGATCACCGTGCCCGTCGATGGCCATCGCCCGGGGCGCGGACTGGTGCCGACGCTGATCCAGTGGTCGGGTACGCAGCACCCTACCGACCTGCTGCCGGATTCGGGATTGCGCCTCGTGGCCATTGCCGGCGAACACCCCGAGCCGTCCACGGTACGCGCGCAGATCGGCACGCTCGGGTTGTCCGAAACGTTCAAGGTCACGTTCGGTAAATCTCCGCGAGTGGCGGCGATGATTCGCACCGGCACCGGTATCGCGACCCTGTAGGCAAGGCTGAAAAAAGGGGTCAGGTTCGAATTTGCCACCATGCAATACCGTAGATTGGGAATCGATCCTCGGCAAATTCGAGCCTGACCCCTTTTCTAAACCGACCCTGACCCCTTTGCTATCCCAGGGCGCCCCGCGCGGTCACCGGCCATACACATTCGATGCGGTCGCCGCGCATGCCGACGATCCAGTCGTACAGATTGACGGTGGGATCGCAGTGGCCGGGCACCAGCCACACGCGCTCGCCCAACTTTGGCGTGGCCAGCACCGGATCCACCCGCAGCACGCCATGCTCGTCCGAAGCCTTGACGTACTCGAGCCCGTGCGCGGCGTGCACCAGCGGCAGCCCCGAGTCGAAGGCCAGCGCTTTGAGTCCCGCATCGACGATCGCGCGTTCAGGCACGGGCGTGCTCATCACCGTCGACAGCACATAGAGACTCTGCTCGAACGGATGCTGATCGGGCGCCAGCGCATTGCGGCCGTAGTCGGCGTCCATGAAGATGTACGAGCCGGGTTGCAGTTCCGTATAAATGCCGCTGTCGCGCTCGAGTTGCCACGTGCCGGTGCCCGCGCCAGTGACCACGGGGCAGGGAATGCCCGCGCGCTCGATCATCTGTTTGGTCTTCTCCGCCAGCGCGCTTGCCTGCGCAATGGCCATGATGCGTTCTTCCGGCGTGCGCAGGTGCTGCGCGCCGCCCTGGTACGCATGCAGGCCGCGGAAGACGAGTCCCGGCAGCGCCGCGGCTGCTTGCGCCAGCGCGACTGCCGCTTCGCCCGGCGGCACGCCGCAGCGATGCGCGCCCACATCGATCTCGACATAGACGTGCAGCGTGCCACCGGCCATCACCGCAGCGGCCGACAAATCGTCGAGGACCGCCGGGTTGTCGACGAGCACGCCGACCGTGGCCGCCCGCGCGAGCTCGGCCAGTCGCACCATCTTGCTCGGCGTCACCACCTCGTTGGTGACCAGCACGTTGGCGATGCCCGCCGCCACGAAGGCGGCGGCCTCGTCCACCTTCTGGCAACAGATGCCGATGGCGCCGCGCGCGATCTGCGCCTTGGCAATGTCGGGACACTTGTGCGACTTGGCGTGCGGGCGCAGCGCCAGGCCCGAGCTGCGCACCACATTGGCCATCAGGTCGAGGTTGTGCTCGAACACATCGAGATCGACGACCAGTGCGGGCGTTTCGACGGCGGCCAGCGTGTCACCGGGGCGGGCGGGGATGCGTTGCATCAGCGATCCCTCCAGCGCCGTTTGCGCAGCGCCAGCCCCGCCTCGGCGGCCATACTATTCACATGGTCGATGGGTGGATCGCTTTGAGTCATTTTGGGAACTGCGCCGTACAACCGTTCCGCATTGTCGCCGACCCACGGCGCAGGCGCTAGCGCCCGCCGAATCGCGGTAGAACGCCTACTTGTGCGTCGCTGCGTCGAAGGCCGCCAGCTGTCCGTAGACCACCCGGCCGATGGTCAGGAGCTGCGTTCGATCAAGATTGCCCGACAGCGCATAGGTGCAGTTGTCCTCGATCCAGTAGTAGACGCCGACACCATCTTCCAGCGCATAGCGAAAGGCGACTTCCCCGGTAGGCGCAGTCTGCTTGCGTACCTGCAACGTCAGCCGCTGCTTGTCGGTGTTTTCATAGACGAACAACGCGGCGGGCATTTCGTTGCCGGCGACCAGCCGGCCGCCGACCAGCGCGAAGCCGACGCCATTGAGATCGGGCGCATGCACGGCAAAGCCCAGCCGGCGCGACAGCCAGCGCACGAGGCGGGCCTCTTCGGCCGCCCAGATCTCCACCGGCCGATTGACGTCCGACGCATACAGCGCATGGGTGAGCGCGGCCTCGCGCGTGAACGTGGTGGGCGTGCCGGCGCGGTGCAACGTGACGTCGCGCCCAAACCAGCCGATGCCCACGCCCAGCACCAGCACCGCCGCGGCGGCGAAGGCTGCGCGCCCCCACTTCCCAATGCCGTATGGCGACGCAGCGACCGGCGCTGCCGTGGCGGCGATCAGGCGTTGGGGCACAGGCTCGTCGAGCCACCCGTCAAACGCGTCGCGCAACTGCGTGTTGTGCCGCTGGGCGGTGGCGATGCGCGCGGCCAGGGCCGGATCCTGCGCGGCAGCGGCTTCGATGGTGGGAACGCGCGCCGCCGCGAGCTTGCCGTCGACATAGGCATGCACATCGGCTTCGGTGATCGGCAGCGCGTTCATCGCACCACCCGCAGCGGCGAACCCGCGCCTGGCGCATCGGCAAAGGCGACCCGCAGCTTTTCGCGCGCCCGCGACAGGCGCGACATCACGGTACCGATGGGGATGGCCAGCGCCAGCGCGATCTCCTCGTAGCGCAGTTCCTCGACCACGGCGAGCAGCAACACCTCGCGCTGTTCGACGGGCAGGCGGCCGACGTGCTGGATCAACTCCATCAATTCGACGCGCGCGTACTGCGCCGGGCGAACCGGGATCTGCCACGCCTCGCCGCCCTCGCCGTCGGCATCGAGCGAGACGTTGCGAACTTCGTGCCGCGCGGTGACGCGCTGATTGACGAAGACGTTATGCATGACAGTGAAGAGCCACGCGCGGAGGTCGGAGCCGGCGGTCCACAGCCGGCGCTTTTCCCACGCCCGGGCAAGCGTCTCCTGGACAAGGTCATCGGCGCGATGGACGTCGCCTGTGAGCACCCGGGCGTAACGGCGCAACCGCGGCAGCGCGGCCAGGAGATCGGGCTGCGGCAGCGGTGCGTCGATGCCGGGTGAAACGTTCATGCGGCGCGCGCGGCGAAGCGACCGCGTGGCCGCTGCCGCGCGAAAGTTGCCGTTACTTCTTGGCGGTGTGCCAGACGCTGTTGACGCCGTCGCCGGTCTTGTCGCCCGGCTTGGTGTCCTTGGCCCACGTGTAGACGGGCTTGCCCTTGTACGCCCACATCTTGCTGCCGTCGTCGCGGGTGACGACCGACCAGTCGCCCATCGTCTTGGCATCGGCGGTGGCCATCAATGGCGGCCAGTTGGTGGCGCAGGGGCCGTTGCAGGCGCTCTTGCCGCCGGCGTCGCGGTCGAAGGTGTACAGCGTCACAGAAGCGCGGGCCAATATCGTCAACACGACGAGCGGCACGATCGGCGGCGGCGCGAACGGCTTTGCGCTCGAGCTTGCGACGATGCACGGCGACGTCACGAACGATGGTGCGGTCGAAGGCGGCAACA
>JANNKR010000244.1:0-11758 GCA_031396395.1 Betaproteobacteria bacterium | reverse complement strand
TGCGCGACCTGGAACGCGTGGCCACCTACGGGGTGACGCGCGGCCAACTGACCCTGACGCTGGCCAACGGCAGCGCAATGCGCTTCAACCGCCAACCCTAGTCAATGCATGTAGGCGAGGCTTCAGCCTCGCGCAATAGGCTCGCGGCGCCGGCTTGGCATCCATCCCACCGTTTTCCCGCGAGGCTGAAGCCTCGCCTACGGGCGCACCCGACGCTTGGTGCGATTCACTTCGCTGCCGGCACCAATCCGCGCGCGCGAAATTGCGTGACCAGCAGATCCGCGAAGGCGGGCGCCTCCTTGGCCACGTTCGACGGATTGACCGTCTCCGTAATGCCGGCCCAGATCAGGTTGCGGGTGCGGGCGTCGTAAAGGTTGGTCTCCACCGACGCCACGTCGTATTGCGTGACATTCGTCACCGGATAGAACCCCGGCCCGCCGTAAAAGCCACCATAGAAGCCGCCGTAGGGACCGAAGCCGCCGCCTGGCACCATCATTGTCGACACCTGCGTCTTGGTATCCACGTGCAGCAGGCGAATCATCAGCACGCCATCGGCGCCGGTACTGGCCACCGCGGCCGAAAACGGGCCTTCGCCGCGGCGTGCATCCGGCGGCACCACGCTGTAGCCGGGAACGGCCTGCACACCCGCGGCATTCAACTTCTGCACGATGATGTCCTCGACCACCCGGCTGTCGGCCGTGGTGCCATCGCTGGCCACCACGATGACCTTGCGCAGCACGCCGCCCTTGTAGTTGGTGTCATACCAGGCCGAGCGGATCGTGGTGGATTGGCAAGCGACCAGCAGCAAGGCAGCGCCTACGAGGGCAAGGGTGCGCAATGGCGACATGGGGGCGCTTTCCGAAGGTGGGATCAGGACGCGGGCTTGCGCGCCACGATCATGCCGTCGCGCGCAAGCGCGGCAACGAGCTTGGCGGTGTAGTCAGGGATGTTGCGTGAAAGGTCAGAGGCATCGTAGGACTGGGTGAACGCGGTCCACACCTGCTTGTCGAAAGCGCCGAGGAAGATACCGGTGGCGATGCGTGCCACCTTGTAGACGTCCGGCTGATCGGCACCCTGTTCCTTGAAGAAATCCGAATGGCCCATCTTGTCCGGCGAGGGTGAATCATAGGTCTCGCCGACGATGTAGGGCTCGTACGCGGAGATGTAGCGCACCTGCGCCAGCAGCACGGCGTTGGCGCCGGAACTGCGGATGGCGGCGATCAGCTCGGTATCGTCGCCCTTGACCGTGTGCGCGGCCACAGCGTCCACCCCGTTGGACTTGAGCCTGGCCACGATGGCGTCCTCGACGGCTTCGCGGCCGCCCGGCTGCACCTTCATGAGACTGATCACGAAAATCTTCTGCAGCGGTCCCGCGGCGTACTTCGGGTCCTTCCACACGCCCTTGACGGACGTCGTCGTCGACAGCGACATGCAGCCGCCAAGCGCGAAGCACAGCAACAGTGGAACCAGCAACAGGCGGGCAAACGACATGGCAGCAATCCGGATCAGAAAACGCGATGGCGCACAAGGGCGCCGCAACCCGCGATTCTACCGCTAGCGATGGCGAAACACCGGCTTCCTCTTTTCCACGAAGGCGACCATGCCCTCCTTCTGGTCAGCCAGCGCAAAGGTGGCGTGGAACTCGCGCCGCTCGAACAGCAAGCCTTCCGCCAGCGACGATTCGTAGGCGCGATTGATCGCTTCCTTAATCTTCATCACCACCGGCAACGAAAACGAAGCGATCTTCGTGGCAAAGGCCAGCGCCTCGGCCTCCAGCGAGGCGGCCGGCACCACACGCGCCACGAGTCCCGCGCGCTCGGCCTCGGCCGCATCCACCATGCGCCCCGACATACACCAGTCAAAGGCCCTGGCCTTGCCGATGGCGCGCGGCAGCCGCTGCGTGCCGCCCATCCCCGGCATGGTGCCGATCGTGATCTCGGGCTGGCCGAATTTGGCCGTGTCCGCCGCGATGATCGTGTCGCAGGCCATCGCCAGTTCGCAGCCGCCGCCCAGCGCGTACCCCGCCACGGCCGCCACCACCGGCTTGCGGATTCGCCGCACCGCTTCCCAGTCCCGCGTGATGTAGTCGTCGCCAAGCACCTTCGCGTAGTCCCACTGCGCCATCGCCCCGATGTCTGCGCCGGCCGCAAACGCCTTGTCGCTGCCGGTGACCACAATGCAGCCGATGGCCGGATCGTCGTCGAAGGCCTGCAGCGCGGCGCCCAGTTCCCGGGCCAGCGCGTCGTTCAGCGCATTCATCCGCTGCGGGCGATTGAGCCGGATGATGCCGACGCGGTCGCGGGTCTCGGTCAGGATGTTCTCGTAGGTGGCGGTCATGGCGGCTTCCATTGGGTTCAGGGCTGGTGCGGATTGAAATGCTTGCGCAGGCCCTGCCAGCAGCGGTAGTACTCCGGCTGCAATTGCGCGGATTCGAGCGCGTGGCGCGTGGGTAGGATGGGCAGTCGCGTCTCGATCATGAAGGCCATCGTGTCGGTGATGCGCGTGGGTTGCGCCAGATCCGCCGTACTGGCCCGCTCGAAGGTCTCGACATCGGGACCGTGGCCCGTCATGCAATTGTGCAGGCTGGCGCCGCCGGGGACGAAGCCCTCCGCCTTGGCGTCGTAGACGCCGTGCACGATGCCCATGAACTCGCTGGCGACATTGCGATGGAACCACGGCGGGCGGAACGTGTGCTCCATCGCCAGGATCCGCGGCGGGAAGATCACGAAATCGATCATGTCCACGCCGGGCGTGTCGCTGACCGACTGCAACACCAGGAAGATGGATGGGTCCGGATGATCGTAGCTGATCGAGCCGATCACGTTGAAGCGGCGCAGGTCGTATTTGTAGGGCGCGTAGTTGCCGTGCCACGCCACCACGTCGAGTGGCGAATGATCGATCGCGGCGCGCCACAGGCGGCCCATGAATTTGGTGACGAGCTCGAACGCGCCCTCGCGGTCCTCGTACCACGCATGCGGCGTCAGGAAGTCGCGCGGATTGGCCAGCCCGTTCGATCCCAGCACGCCCAGGTCCGGCAGCCGGAACGCCGCACCGTAGTTCTCGCAGACGTAGCCCCGGGCAGCACCGTCGGGCAGCTCGATGCGAAAACGCACGCCACGCGGGATCACCACGATTTCCTGCGGCTCGACCTCGATGCGGCCGAACTCGGTGAGGCACAGCAGGCGCCCTTGCTGCGGGACGATCAGCAGCTCGCCGTCCGCGTTGTAGAAGAAGCGGTCGGTCATCGACCTGTTGGCGGCGTAGAGGTGGATCGCGCAACCGGCCATGCCTTGCGGCGCGCCATTGCCCGCCATCGTGACCAGCCCGTCGATGAAGTCGGCAGGCGCGGTGGGCAGCGGCAGCGGATCCCAGCGCATCTGATTAGGCGGCGCCGGCACATCGCCGAAGGTGCTGACGATCCGCGCGTGCGCCAGCGGCACGAAGGGTTCGTGCATCGCCGCCGGGCGGATCCGGTAAGTCCACGCGCGAAAGTTGGAGGCGCGCGGCGCGGTGAAGGCCGTCCCGGACAACTGCTCGGCGTAGAGACCATAGGGGGCGCGCTGCGGCGAGTTCTGCCCCTGCGGCAGTGCGCCGGGCAGCGCTTCGGTGGCGAATTCGTTGCCGAAGCCTGTTTGATAGGCCAGCGGTGTGCCGAGGCCCGCCTTGGTGGCGGCTTTGGGTGCAACAGTTTGAGTGGCGGTTTTCATGGTCGACGATTCATCCTTTTTGACGGAACCAGCGGCGGTCAGCGGCCTGCATCCGGCACCGCCAGCACCCCTGCGCGTGCAGCATCCATCGCCGCGCCCAGCACGGCGGCATCGCCGATGTGGTTGGCTAGCAGCATAATGAGCCGCGCGTTGACCAGCGCGCTTTGTGCGTCCGTCAGGTCGCGGTGCATGGCGAGCAGCGCTTCGTAGAAGTCATCGGGCGCGGCAAGATTGGGTTCGACGTTGAGCACGACTTGGACCTCACGAGGGGTCGGCGGCGCAGGCCCGCGCAATCGCGGCCCGTATACCCGACAGGCTGAAGCTGCGCCACCGCGCACATACGTGCTGGTCGGGGCGGAACAGGTAGCAGGTGCCCGGCTTGCCGTCATAGCGCGCGCCGGCGAGGCCGGCCGTGTCGGCCAGCGCATCGGGCGCGGTGCCGCCGGCCGTGTCGACCAGCGCATTGGACGCGGCGCCGCCGATCACGACGACGCGACAGGGCACCGCCGCGTCCGCGAGCGCGCGCGCGTCCGCGGCGGAAGGTGGCGTCTCGAACGCCAGCAGCACAAACGACCCGCCGAGGTAGTCAAGCAGCCATTCGCCGCGCGGCCCAGCAACCGGCGCATCGGCGGCCGGTGCGCCGGGCACCATCGCGCCGGCGAATGGTTCCACGTCCGGCGTATTGAGCGTTGAGTCCACCAGGACGGTCGGCACCGACAGCCGCCCGCTGTTGACCAGCCGTCGCGCGAACGGAAAATCGCGCGCAAGTCCCAGCACCGCATCGCGGAACACGCGCGACACGGCGCTCTTGGGCGTGATGAAATCGGTGGAGCGCGTCGAATTGCGGATGTTTTCGTCCGCCGCGGCGATGCGTTCGTCGTCGTAGGTGTCGAGGAGCTTGGGCGGGGCAAGGCCGCGCAGCACGAGGTCGAGCTTCCAGACGAGATTGTCGGCGTCCTGCACGCCGCTGTTGGCGCCACGCGCGCCGAAGGGGCTGACGAGGTGCGCCGCATCGCCCGCGAAGAACACGCGACCCTGGCGGAACTTGTGCATCCGCCGGCATTGAAACGTGTAGACGCTGGCCCATTCGATCTCGAACTCCGCGTCCGGGCCCAGCATGGCGGAAAGGCGCGGCAGGATGCGCTCGGGCTGCTTCTCCACCTCCGGATCGGCGTCCCATCCCAGCTGGAAATCCACGCGCCAAACGTTGTCGGGCTGCCGATGCAGCAGCACCGATTGGTTGGGATGAAATGGCGGGTCGAACCAGAAGCGGCGCTCTGCGGGGAAATCCGACGTCATGCGGATGTCCGCGATCAGGAAACGATCGTGGAACACCAGGCCTTCGGTGTCCAGACCCAGCATGTGCCGCACCGGGCTGCGCGCGCCATCGCACACGATCAGCCAGTCGCAGGTGAGGGCATAGTCGCCATCGGGGGTTGCCACGCGCAACGTGACCAGCTTGTCGTTGTGAACCACGTCCACAACGCGATGCTCCCAGCGCAGTTCCGCCGCCGCCAATGCCTGCGCGCGCTCGACCAGGCACTCCTCCAGGTAGTACTGCTGCAGGTTGATGAACGCCGGACGGTGGTGACCGGACTCGGGCAGCAGGTCGAACTGGTAGGCCAGCCGGTCGCCGTGATAGACCTTGCCCACGTTCCAGCCGACACCCTTGCTGGTGACGGGCTCGCCGCAGCCGAGGCGATCGAGGATCTCGAGCGTGCGCTTGGCGTAACAGATGGCGCGCGAGCCGACGCTGACCGTGTTGTCGTCGTCCAGCACCAGCACAGGAATGCCACGCTGCGCGAGGTCGATGGCCGTGGTCAGGCCCACCGGACCGGCGCCGATCACCACGACGCCACAATGCCGCGGCGCGCCGTCTAGTTCGGGCGGGCGCCGATACGGATATACCGGATTGGCGCGGGCAGCCATCGCGGTCATGAGCTTCAGCCGGGCCGGTCGCTCAGCCTTCGAGCGCCTGCCACATCTCCTTGTCGCGCTGCGCGGTCCAGATGCGCGGATGCGGATACTGCGTGGCTTCGTCGAAAGCGCGCGTCACGTCGAACGGCAGGCAGTGATCGAAGATCACCCAGTGCCCGAATCGCGGCTTCAACGCCGCGTAGGTCTCGTGATACACGGTACGCAGATCCTTGCCCGCTTGCGCGCCCCGCTTCACGGCGTCGAACATCGTCGTCACGAATGCGCGCGTGCCGTCGAGCCCCGCCTTGACCTCCGCCGGTGACTTGAGCGCGGCGCCGCGGCCCGGCACCAATTTCTCCGGATGCAGCGCGGCCAGCGCATCGAGCGTCGCGGGCCAATCGGTGAGATAGGCGTCGCCGGTGTAGGGCGTGGCGTCGAACTCCACCAGGTCGCCGGAGAACAGGATTTTCTCCTGCGGCAGCCAGGCCACGGTATCGCCCTTGGTGTGTCCGCGCCCAAGCTGCATCAGCTCCACCTGCAGCTTGCCCAGCCACAGCGTCATGCGCTTCTCGAACACCAGCGTCGGCCACGTCAGGCCAGGCACGGATTCGACAGCGCGAAAAAGACGCGGAAAGCGTTCGATCTCGCTCTTCATGTCCTGTTCACCGCGCTCGATGATCAGCTCGTAGGTGTCGCGGCTGCTGATGATGTGCTCGGGCTTGTAGCCGGTGGCGCCCAGCACGCGCACGGCGTGGTAGTGCGACAGCACCACGTACTTGATCGGCTTGTCGGTCACCTCGCGGATGCGCCGGATCACGTCCTGCGCCATCACCGGCGTGGCCTGCGTGTCGATCACCATCACGGCGTCGTCGCCGATGATGATGCCGGTATTGGGGTCGCCTTCCGCCGTGTACGCATACGCATGCTCGGACAGCCGGTCGAAGCTCACCTTCTTTTCTTCGAGGTCGGCATGCGACGCAAATTTCTTGGTGTCCATGGAATCCTTGTGGCCGTGAGATGGCGCAGCGAATGGCGCGCGCTGGTGTTCTGGCAAAACAGTATCGCGGCCCCGCCCGACGCTGACAATCGGGACGCGCGAAAGTGGTCGCGCAATCCTGCCGGGGAATCGCGCGTTATTGTTTAATGACAAATCAATTAGATAATAGCAGATTTACTGCGCCACATGAATTCCACTCCCGGTCGACGACACGGCGCATTGGACTTCCGCCGCGTTCGATTCGATGATGCGGCTGCGGCGACGCGAATTCCTCCTGGAAAAACACGATGAACCTTGCGGATTGGATCGGCAGAACGGAAACGATCGCGGACACCGTCACCGCCACACCCGTGGCCGCGCTGGCGGCCACGCTCGATCGCCCCGCCGAGCGCCCGGCGCAAGGGACGCCGTTGCCGCCGCTGTGGCACTGGCTCTACTTCCTGCCGCTGGCGCGCCAATCCGCGATCGGGCCCGACGGTCATCCCGAGCGCGGTGATTTTCTGCCGCCGGTGCCGCTGCCCCGGCGCATGTGGGCCGGCAGCCAGCTGACGCTGCACGCGTCGCTGGCTGTCGGCGACGCGATCGAGCGCACCTCCACGATCGACAACGTCACGGCGAAACATGGCCGCAGCGGCGAGCTGGTCTTCGTCAAGGTGAAACACGAGATTCGCATTCGCGGCGCCGACACCCCCGCGATCACCGAATTCCACGACATCGTCTATCGCGAAGCGGCGAAGCCAGGCGACGCCGCCCTGCCGCCGCAGGCCGCGCCAGCCGCGCCCATGTGGGAACAACCCCTGCAGGCCGACGACGTGCTGCTGTTCCGCTACTCCGCGTTGACCTTCAACGGCCACCGGATTCACTACGACCGCAGATACGTCACCGAGGTGGAGGGCTATCCGGGCCTCGTCGTGCATGGACCACTGCTGGCCACGCTGCTGCTCGACCTGCTGCGCCATCGGCTGCCGCGGGCCACCGTCGCGCGCTACGAGTTCCGCGCACTGCGGCCGGTCTTCGACATCCATCGCTCCTTCGTCTGCGGCACGCCGCAGCCTGACGGGCACACCGTCAGGCTCTGGATCCGCGACCACGAAGGTGCGCTGGCGATGGACGCCACGGCCGACCTCGCTTGAGCCATTGACGATGCATCCGTTGCAGGGCATCACCGTCGTCACGCTGGAGCATGCGATCGCCGCGCCGTTCGCCACGCGGCAACTGGCCGACCTGGGCGCGCGCGTGATCAAGGTGGAGCGCCCCGGCGTAGGCGACTTCGCGCGCGGCTATGACGAGCGCGTGCGCGGCCTCGCCTCGCACTTCGTCTGGACCAATCGATCGAAGGAGAGCCTGACGCTCGACGTCAAGCATCCGGAGGCACAACAGATTCTGCTGCGACTGATTCGCGAGGAAGCCGACGTGGTCGTGCAGAATCTCGCTCCCGGCGCGGCCGCGCGACTTGGCCTGTCGTACGAAACGCTCAGCGCAGACAAGCCGTCGATCATAGTCTGCGACATCTCGGGGTACGGCAACGACGGACCCTACCGCGACAAGAAGGCCTACGACCTCCTGATCCAGAGTGAATCCGGACTGGTGTCGGTCACCGGCACCGAGGACACGCCATCCAAGGCCGGGATATCGATCGCCGACATCGCGGCAGGCATGTATGCGTACTCCAGCATCCTGGCCGCGCTGCTGCAGCGCGCGCAGACGGGGCGCGGCCGGCACATCGACATCTCGATGCTCGAAGCACTGGCCGAGTGGATGCATTATCCGCTCTACTACGCGATGGACGGCGAGTCGCCACCTGCGCGTACGGGCGCCAGCCATGCCACGATCTATCCCTACGGCCCGTTTCCCGCGGGCGATGGCAAAGTGGTGATGCTGGGACTGCAGAACGAGCGTGAATGGAGCGCGTTCTGCGACAAGGTTCTGTTGCAGCCCAGCCTGGCACGCGACGAGCGCTTTGCCACCAACTCGAAACGCAGCACTGCGCGTGAAGCGCTGCACGCGCTGATCGTCGATGCCTTCGCCATACTCACCGCGGATGAAGTGGTCGCCCGCCTCGACGCCGCACAGATCGCCAATGCTCGCGTCAATGCGATGGCCGACGTCTGGAACCATCCGCAACTCGCCGCCAGGAGCCGCTGGTGCGAAGTGGGCACGTCCGCGGGCCCGGTGCCCGCGCTGCTGCCACCCGGCTTCGCCGCCAGCGACCGGCCGCGCGTCGATCCGGTGCCCGCACTTGGCGAGCACACCGACGCCATCCTGCTCGCGCAGGGGTACAGCGCCGACCGCATTGCGGCATTGCGTGCCGAACACGTCATCTGAATCACCCGTTTCATTTCACTCCACGAGACCGCCCATGCCCGCCACCATCATCGATTCGACAATCTTCGGCAACATCTTCAGCACCAAGGCCATGCGCGACGTCTGGTCCGACGAGAACCGCACCGCCAAGTACATCGACGTGGAACGCAGCCTCGCCCGTGTGCAGGGCCGGCTCGGGATCATTCCGCAGGAAGCCGCGGACGAGATCATCAAGCACTGCGACATCGCCAACATCGACATGGAAAAGCTGCGCCAGCAGACCGAGCGCATCGGCTACCCGATCCTCGGCGTCGTGTCGCAGATCAACGCGTTGTGCCGCGACAAGCTGGGTGAATACTGTCACTGGGGTGCCACCACGCAGGACATCACCGACACGGCCACCGTGCTGCAGATCCGCGAGGGCCTCGACCTGGTCGATGCCGACCTGCGCGGGATCGAATTCGCGTTGGCGACCCTTGCGCGCAAGTACCGGGATACGCCGGTCGTGGGCCGCAGCAACCTGCAGCAGGCTATCCCCGTCACCTTCGGCTACAAGATGGCCACGATCCTGGCGGCGGTGCAGCGCCATCGCCAGCGCCTCGAACAGTTGCGCCCCCGCGTGCTGGTCGGTGAATTCGGCGGCGCCTGCGGCACGCTGGCCTCCATCGAAAAGGGCGCCATGGAAATGCAGGCCGGCCTGATGGCGGATCTCAAGCTCGGACAACCCGACATCGCGTGGCACACGGGGCGCGACAACATCGCCGAAGTGGGCGCCTTCCTGGGTTTGGTCGGCGGCACGCTCGGCAAGATTGCAATGGACGTGAAGCTGATGATGCAGACGGAAGTGGCCGAGGTCTTCGAGCCCTTCGCGCACGGCCGCGGCTCCAGCAGCACGATGCCGCAGAAGCGCAATCCGATTTCGTCATGCTACATCCATGCCGCCGTGTCGATGGTGCGCCAGCACGCGGCGGCCCTGATGGAGGCGATGGTCGCGGACCACGAACGCTCGACCGGCCCGTGGCAAATCGAATGGATTGCGCTGCCCGAGGCGTTCTGCCTGATCGCCGGCGCGCTGCACCAGACGCGCGCGGTGCTGGAGGGTCTCGAAGTGGACCCGGCGCGCATGCGCGCCAACATCGACCTCACCAACGGCCTCGTGATGTCCGAGGCCGTGATGATGGGGCTGGGCCGCCACATCGGGCGCGAGCATGCGCACGATCTCGTCTACGACATCTGCCGGAAGGCCATCCGCGACGACAAACCGCTGCTCGATCTTCTCGCGGCGCATCCGGAGATCAGTCGGCATCTCGATCGCGCCGCGCTCGCCGCATTGTGCGACCCGGCGAATTACCTGGGACAGGCCGGCGTGATGGTGGACCGAGTGCTGGCGCGCTCGCCTGGACACTGAATTTGAATTGACCGTTTACAAATTGCGGTCTAGGCTGCGAGACCGTTGGCGCTCACCACACATGGTCGCGGTCGATTCGCGGCGCTCCGTATCGTTGCTGGGTACATGATCGCCGCCAACGCAATTGTGGACGACTCGTCAGATTGCGGCAGCAACGGCAATGGCATTGGCCACCACCATGGCCGATGTCGGGGTAGACAATTTTTCAGGGGGGGGACGTACCTATGCAACTGATTCGATTGAATGCTTTGTGGCTGGCCGCAATGCTGGCTGCGGCGCCGGTCACGCTTGCCGGCGCTGCGACGGTCGCCGACGACGGTCCCGTGTTTGCGGGCCGCGGCGTGGACAACCTGTCGCATCCGCTGGGCGACGAACAGGCGGCACGCCGCGCACGCGCCCTGGCCGCGAAGTTGCAGGGCAAGGCGAAGGGCAAGACGCACGAAGTGGCGAAGGGCCAGTACGTGGAGTTGGAACTGGCGAAGAATGACCGGGTGTTCGTGGTCCTCGCCGAGTTCGGCAACACCATCCACCCCGCGTATGGACAGGCCCCTGGTCCGCTGCACAATCAGATCGCGCAGCCCAACCGCGCCGTGGACAACACCACGATCTGGCAGGCGGACTACAACAAGGCTCACTACGAAGATATGTATTTCACCAAGATGGTGGATTACTACAAGAAGCAATCCTCCGGCCGCTATACGATCAACGGAGACGTCACAGAGTGGGTAAAGGTGCCATATAACGAGGCCCGCTACGGCCAGAATACTTCCTGCGGTTCGAACGTTTGCTCGACCGTGTGGTACCTGATCCGCGACGCGATCAACATCTGGACGGCAGATCGACTTGCGGATGGGTGGACGCACGCTCAGATCAAGACCTACCTCGCCACGTTCGACACGTGGGATCGCTACGACGCTGATGGCGATGGCAACTTCGACGAGCCCGACGGCTACATCGACCATTTCCAGATCGTCCATGCCGGCGAAGGCGAGGAAACGGGCGGCGGTGCCCAGGGCCCGTACGCGATTTGGTCGCACCGCTGGTACACGTCGTATCAGGGCATCGGCGCCTGGGGTCCGCCCGGCGCCCTGCAAGGAGGCATGGAGTTTGGCGGCGCGGGGACGTTCGGCAATCTCGGCGGGCCAAACGCGGTCGGTGTCTGGGTCGGCGATTACACGATGCAACCCGAGAACGGCGGCCTTGGTGTGTTCGCGCACGAGTATGCGCATGACCTCGGCCTGCCCGACCAGTACGACACCGCGGGCGGCGAGAACTCCACGGGCTTCTGGACGATCATGTCGAGCGGTTCTTACCTCGGCGATGGCACGACCGACCTCGGCTCCCGGCCAGGCGACTTCAATGCCTGGGAGAAGTTCCAGCTTGGCTGGCTGAACTACGAAGTCGCATTCGCCGGCAAGAAGAGCG
>JANNKR010000178.1:0-4108 GCA_031396395.1 Betaproteobacteria bacterium | reverse complement strand
AACCGCATGGTGCCCAACACCATCGTGCGCTTCCACGAAATCGTTGCACGCGGCACGGTGATCACCATTGACCCGCGCCTGTCCAACGCCGCCGCCAAGTCGCAGGAGTGGCTGCCGATCAAGCCCGGCACAGACGGCGCGTTGGCCGGCGCCATCGCCCACGTGCTGCTGACCGAAGGACTGTGGAATCGCGAGTTCGTCGGCGACTTCAAGGATGGCAGGAACCTGTTCGTTGCCGGCAAGATGGTCGACGAACCCGCGTTCACCGAGAAGGAAACCTTTGGGCTGGTCAAGTGGTGGAACCTGGAGCTCAAGGACCGCACACCTGCCTGGGGTGAGAAGGAATCGCTGATTCCGGCGGCACAGATCGTCCGGGTTGCCCGGGCGATGGGCAAGGCCGCGCCGAAGACCGCGGTCTGGATGGGCCCCGGCGTGGGGATGAGCCCGCGGGGAACCTATGCGTCGATGGCGGTTTACGCGCTCAACGGCCTGCTCGGCTCGATCGACGTCGAGGGCGGCGTCTGGCAGTCCAGCAGCGTGCCGATTGCCGCGTTCCCGAAGTCAGATGCTTACATGGACGACATCGCCAAGGGGGCCGGCAAGTTCAAGAAGCTCGACGGCCGCGGTGCCAAGGACATGCCGGCGATGATGAATGCGCGACCCGGCAGCGGCGTCGTGACCAACAATGTCGCCAATGGCATGTTGCAGGACCCGAGCGCGGCCAAGGTGTTCATCGCGTCCTGGGCCAACTTCAACTTCTCCTGCACCGGCGCCGAGCGCTGGGACAAGGCCATGGCCGCCGTGCCGTTCTTCGTGCACCTGGTGACCAACCCTTCGGAGATGACGCAATTCGCCGATATCGTGTTGCCGTCGACCTTCAACTCGGCCGAGGGCTGGTCCATCGTCACCAACGCCGGCAACGGCTTCGGTTACGCATCGATCCAGCAGAACGCGGTCAAGCGCCTATGGGACGTCAAGCAGGAGGAAACCGAGTTCGTCTGGCTGCTGGCCGAAAAGCTGAAGGCCAAGGGCTTCCCGAACCTCTTCGACTACTGCTCCAAGGAATTCAAGGACCCCGAGACCGGCAAGGCGCCGACGACTGCGCTCGAATTTTCCGAGATCGCCACCAAGATGTCGAGTATCAGCTTGTGGAATCCCAAGGAACCGCTGAAGGGCGACGCTGCGATCAACGGCTGGGCGGACTTCCGCAGGAAGGGCATGTTCAGCAGCGCCAAGTACACGCTGAAGAAAGGCTGGGGCGGCAAGTTCGCCACGGCGACCAAGAAGTTCGAGTTCTACAGCGAGACCGCAAAGAAGGGGCTGCTCGAACACGCCAAGAAATTCGAAACGACCGTCGACGACATCATGACGGTCAGCGGCTACGTCGCGCGCGGCGATGTGGCGTTCGTCCCGCACTATGAGCCACCGAAGCGCCATGGCAGTCTCGAGGACTTCCCGTTCACCTTCATCGATTACAAGTCACGCCTGAACCGCGAGGGGCGCTCCGCCAACCTCACCTGGTACCAGGAATTCAAGAAGGTCGATCCGGGCGATGTGTCGTGGGACGACGTGCTGAAGATGAACCCGGCGGATGGCGCGAAGCTCGGCCTCAAAACCGGCGACAACGTGAAGGTCACGTCACCCGCGGGCGGCATGGTCGTCAAGTTGAAGCTGTGGGAAGGCGTGCGGCCGGGTACCGTGGCCAAATGCTACGGCCAGGGCCACTGGGCCTATGGGCGCGTGGCGGCGAAGGATTACGCCATGGCCATACCCAGGGGCGGCAGCAACAACGACATCCTGGTCGACGACTACGATCGCCTGAGCGGCTCCACTGCGCGCAATGGCGGATTCACCGGCGTTCGGGTGCAGAAGGCCTGATCCCCCACCTGCGCCAACGGAGAACAATAATGGCAAGACTTGGAATGGTCATCGACCTGCAGCGTTGCGTAGGTTGTGGAGCCTGTGCTTTCGCGTGCAAGACCGAAAACAACACGCGGGATCGCGCGGACGGACAGAGCTTCAACTGGGCCGATTTCGTGATGAAGTCGGAGGGCACGTTCCCCAACACCACGCACTGGGTGATGCCGGTGCTGTGCAATCACTGCAGCGACGCGCCATGCGTCAAGGCCTGTCCGGTGACGCCGAAGGCGATGTACAAGACGCCGGAAGGCATCACGATGCACGACGACGAACTGTGCATCGGCTGCCGGGCGTGTCAGGACGCGTGCCCGTACAGCCAGATGGATCTCGGTGCCGCGAGTCTCGAGGGAGAAGCGTACAGCGTCATCAGCTTCAACGCCTTCGGCAAGTCCACGCAGCCCAAGTGGGCGGACGAGACTGCCATCATCCCCGGGTGCACTGCGACCGGCGCAGCGACGGCGAAGGCCGCAGGTGCGACCCCACCCAGCCTCAACCGGTTCGCGGCCGGCGCGGATGTCGACCCGGTCCGGAAGCCCGGCGTGGTCGAGAAGTGCACGTTCTGCTACCACCGCACCAGCAACGGCCTGCAGCCGGCTTGTGTCGATGTCTGCCCGTCCACGGCGCGCATCTTCGGTGACCAGGACGATCCCAACTCGACGATTGCCAAGGTGCTGAAGGCACAGAAATCGTTCCGCCTACAGGAGGACAAGGGCACGCGGCCGAACGTACACTACGTCGGCAAGTACAGCGTGCGCGGTTGAACGCGATCGCGCATTCGAAGGACTCCGGGGCGGAGGACATCCCGCCCCTCTTGTTGGCAGGAGCCGGCATGACGCAGGACGATCTCGACCGTGGCATTGCCCGCGCCGACCTGTGCCGCTTTCTGGCGGCGTGCTATTACCAGCCGGGTCCGGAGTTTGCCGAGGAAAAACTCTTTGCTTCGATGCTGGCCGCCGCCGTGCGCGTGAGCCCGGAGTTTGCAGAGGGTGTGAAGCGAATGGACGCGGCCTTTGCCGCAGAGGATCCCGAGACGTTGCTGGTGGACTACACGCGCCTCTTCCTGGGGCCGGTGGCGCCGTTGGCGAAACCCTACGGATCCTCCTGGCAGGACGGCCAGCAGACGCTGATGCGCGAGTCGTCCATGGCGGTTCAGGAACTCTACGCGCAGGGCGGATTCGAGGTCGACGAAAACTTCCATGACCTGCCGGACCATGTTGCCGTCGAACTGGAGTTTCTGTACCTGCTAATCTTCCGTGAAACACAGGCGACTGTCGGCGGCGATCTCGATGCGATGAATGCCATGGCGCTGCTGCGGCGGCGTTTTCTTGCCGAGCACCTTGGCGCCTGGATCGGCCCGTTCACGGTCGCCATGCACGAGGGCGCGGAGACCGTGTTCTATCGGGAGTTGGCGACGCTGACCGCCCGCTTCGTGACAGCAGAGTCCGCGACTACAGGCGATTGAGGAAGCCCGTTGCCGCACGGATGGCGGGCGGGTCGGAATATCGGAGAGGGGCAGCAATGGCGACAAACAAGGTGCCGGATGTTTTCGGCAGGCTCCAGCGGCGGCACGGCGAGTTGATGGCGGCTGCGGAAGCGGTTGGTCAGGCAGCGCGACGCGCCGGGCCGCTCGATGAACGGCAGATCCAGCTGATCCAGCTCGCCGCTGCCGCGGCCATTCGCTCCGAAGGCGCCGTGCATAGCCACACACGCCGGGCACTCGCAGCGGGGGCGAGTCCGGAGGAAATCCGGCACGCGCTGATCGTGCTCGTGAGCACCATCGGCTTTCCTTGCGTGGTCGCGGCAACGTCATGGGCCGACGACGTTCTCGAGGCGAAGTCGCCACCGGGCTGAGCCGACGGACCGCGACTGTAACGCTGTCGGTCGGTACATCGGGCGCAGGAAAATAATGAGGAAAATCAACGCAAACGTGGGCGCGGGAGACCAATTGACCGGGTCGATGTCGATTATTCCCGATTGACGCACGGGCGCGAGCCGGCGCACAGTGGGCAATCGGTGGACGTCTCCACCGCACCTCGGGAGCGCGCCATGAAAAACTTCATGTATCGACTTGCATTCCTGATTGCCATCGCCGTGCCGGGCTTCATCCAGGCGCACGAGACGGACGTCCAGACCGGTCCGCTGGGCAAGGTGTCCTTCCCGACCAGTTGCGATCCCAAGGTGCAGGCGG
>JANNKR010000157.1:0-10307 GCA_031396395.1 Betaproteobacteria bacterium | reverse complement strand
GATGCCGTAGATCAGGGCCTCCGATGTGGGCGGGCAACCGGGCACATAGATATCCACCGGGACCACGCGATCACAACCACGCACGACCGAATACGAGTAGTGGTAATAGCCGCCGCCGTTGGCGCACGAGCCCATCGAGATAACCCAGCGCGGCTCGGCCATCTGGTCGTAGACCTTGCGCAGCGCCGGCGCCATCTTGTTGCACAGCGTGCCGGCGACGATCATCACGTCGGACTGCCGCGGACTGGGGCGGAACACGACGCCGAAGCGGTCGAGATCGTAGCGGGCGGCGCCGGCATGCATCATTTCGACGGCACAGCAGGCGAGCCCAAAGGTCATCGGCCACATCGAGCCGTTGCGGGCCCAGTTGATGACGCTGTCGAGCGTCGTCGTCACGAAGCCCTGTTCCATCACGCCATCAATGGCCATGAATACGCTCCATGCGGCCTCCTTGGACCGTCGCGATGGCCGCAACGACCTCGTGTCGGCCGCGGTCAATCGCGCAGCGCCGCGCCCTGCGGGCCTCGGCTCGGCCTGCGGCCTCGCCCGCTGCGCTCATTCCCATTCCAGAGCCCCCTTCTTCCACTCGTAGACGAAGCCTACGACCAGGATGAGCAGGAAGATCATCATCGCGACGAAGCCCTCGAACCCGATCTCGGGCAGCACCACCGCCCAGGGCACGAGAAACGCGATTTCGAGGTCGAACAGGATGAACAGGATCGCCACGAGGTAGTAGCGGACGTCGAACTTCATCCGCGCGTCTTCGAAGGCCTCGAAGCCGCACTCGTATGGCGAGAGCTTCGCGGCGTTGGGCCGGTTTGGCGCCAACAGCGAACCGAGCGAAAGTAGCAGCAGGCCGAGCCCGAGGCCGACGATGATGAAAAGGAGGATCGGGAAATACTGTTCCAGCATCGCAATTGCCCTGGCGAATGAACACGCCGCCTGCCCGGTTGAACGACGATCGCCGCACGGCGACTCTGGCCCGTGCTGCGCGGTTTGCCACCAACGGCCCGCGTCTTCCGTGCGGACCGCCTTGCTGTTGGTGCCGGCGGGGAGACTCGAACTCCCACGGCTTTCGCCACTGCCCCCTCAAGACAGCGTGTCTACCAATTTCACCACGTCGGCATTGCAAAAATCGTACTGCGGCATACCGCGGTGCCCTGCTTCGACACCGCACTTACCCGGTCGTTTGCTACTTCGGCACGTCCCCGGCCTTGGACGGAACGCTTTGCGGCGCGCCGTCCGCGGCAGGCGCCACCGGCGCGCCCGGCAACGTCACCGGCTTCGGGATATCGACGGCCTTGGCGGGCGGCGTCGTACCCATCACGCCCTGCTGCATCACGTCCTTCGGCGCCGACCGCGTGGCGGCGAGGTAAGTGAGGCCAAGGCTCGAAAGGAAGAACACGGCCGCCAGCACCGCGGTGCTGCGCGACAGGAAATTGGCCGACCCCGAGGCACCGAAGAGGCTGCCCGAGGACCCGCTACCGAAGGCCGCGCCCATGTCGGCGCCCTTGCCGTGTTGGAGCAGCACGAGCACGCACAGCGTCACCGCCACCGCGACATGGAGAAGCAACAACAACGATTCCAGAATTGCCATGTTTCTACACTCCGCCCGTGCCAGTCGCCTGAGACTCAGGCACCAGCAATGGCCAAAAATTCAGTCGCGTCCAACGACGCGCCGCCCACCAGACCGCCGTCAATGTCGGGCATCGCAAACAATGCGCCGGCATTGCCCGACTTCACACTCCCGCCATACAGCAGCGTCACCTCCGGGGCCTGCGCCTGCTGCAGCCGGGCGCGCAGGAACGCATGCACCGCCTGTGCCTGCTCCGGCGTTGCCGTGCGGCCGGTGCCGATCGCCCAAACGGGCTCGTACGCCACCACCACCAACGCCAATCGCTGCTGCAGCGCCGCAGCAACGGCATCGAACTGGCGCCCCACCACCGCCTGGGTTGCCCCGGCGTCACGTTCTGCCAGCGTTTCGCCCACGCACACCACCGGCGTCAGGCCCGCCGCCAGTGCGGCCGCGGCCTTGGCCGCCACCTGGGCGTCCGTTTCGGCGTGCAACTGTCGCCGTTCGGAATGCCCCACCAGCACCATGCTTGCGCCAAATTCGGCGATCATCCCGCCAGCCACGTCGCCGGTGAAGGCGCCCACGGTGTGTTCGCTCAGGTCCTGAGCCCCCCACCGCCAGCCGGTGCCAGCCAACACGTCCCGGGCCTGCCCCAGATAGGGGAAAGGAACGCAAACCGCGACGTCCCGGCCTGGTTTGGCCTGCCAACCGGCCGCCAGCGCCGTCAACAGCACCGCGTTGGCCGCCAGTCCGCCGTTCATTTTCCAGTTGCCGACGACGAGCTTGCCGCGCATTTCGCCTGACCGTTTCATCCCTGGCACCGCTTACCCCGGGCGCCCGCCCCCGGCGGATGCAGCGGGTTGACGGGCGGCGCGACGAAGTGGTCTGCCAAAACCTTAGGATTTTACCGCGCCGCACCACGGGGGGTCAAACCACGCCCGGGAAACCCCTTGCGCCAGAGGGCGGGCCGACGCGTCAAGCGCCGGCGATCGCCCGCATCCGCCTGATGACCGGGGGCAGGAACCAGGCGGCGAGCGTCAGGACGCCCAGCGTCGCGGCCAACGGGCGCGTGAAGAACGCCAGCATGTTGCCATCGGCCTTGATCATCGAGGTGATGAAGTTTTCCTCCAACATGCCCCCCAGCACGACCCCCAGGATGGCGGGCGCCACCGGGAAGCCGTTTTCCTCCATCACATAGGCAACGACGCCGGCGACCAGCATCACGCCAATGTCGAATGGCGTGTTGTTGATCGCAAACGCGCCGACGATGCAGAACAGCAGGATGACGGGCATCAGTACGTTGCGCGGCACCAGCAGGATCTTCTTTGCCGCCTTGATGCACAGGTAGCCCAACGGAATCATGATGATGTTGGCGATGATGAACAGAATGTAGACCGCATAGATGTTCTGCGGGTTCTGCGTGAAGAGCGTGGGGCCGGGATTCATGTTCTTCATGTACAGCACGCCGATCACGATCGCCGTGATCGAATCGCCCGGAATGCCGAACACGAGCGCGGGGATCCACGCTCCGGCCAGCGCGCTGTTGTTGGCGGCGCCCGACTCCACGATACCCTCGACGTGGCCGGTGCCGAATTTCTCCGGCTCCTTCGAGAATTTCTTGCTGATCGCATAGGACATCCACGCCGCGATGTCGGCACCGGCACCCGGCAGGGCGCCCACCAGCGTGCCCAGAACGCTGCCGCGCAGGATCTGCATCGGGTACTTGACCGTCAGCGCCCACATGCCCTTGAACACGTTGTGAATTGGCTGGTCGACGATCTTCAGCGGTGGCTGCATATCGACGGCGTTTCGAATGATCTCGGAAATGGCAAACATGCCGATCATCAGTGGAATCATCCCGATGCCGCCCATCAACTCGGTGTTGCCGAAGGTGAAGCGCGGAAAGCCCGCCGGATTGCCCAAGCCCACGCACGCGATCATCAGCCCGATCAGCAGCGAGACCACGCCCTTCAGCGGACGCTCCGCCGTGATGACGATGGCGCACGTCAGACCCAGCAACACCAGCCAGAAGTACTCGAAGGAGCTGAACCTCAGCGCCACATCGGCCAACGCGGGCGCCGACACGATCAGCACCGTGGTTCCGAAGAGCCCGCCGATGGCGGAAAAAACGAGACCGGCGCCGAGCGCCGTCTCGGCCTGGCCCTTCTTCGTCATCGCATACGCTTCGTCCGTGTAGGCAGCCGACGCGGGCGTACCCGGCATCCTCAGCAGGCATCCCGGGATGTCACCAGAAAAGATGGCCATCGCGGTTGCCGTCACGATCGTGGCGACGGCGGGGATGGGTTCCATGAAAAACGTGACCGGCACCAGGAGCGCGGTGGCCATCGTGGCCGTCAACCCAGGCACCGCCCCGACGAACAGGCCATACAGCGAGGCCAACAGCATTGGCAGCAGCGTCTTGACGCTGAACACCATGCTGAATGCAAGCGCGAGCGCGTCCATATCAGTCCCGCCGGGCCGCCCCAAGGGACTGACTCGCCCCCTTTGGGGGCAGCGAGCGAAGCGAGCGTGGGGGTCGTTTCATCAGAATGCCATGCTGGTCAGCCAGCCCCAGGGCCGCGGGACCCGCAGCAGCTTGTAGAACGCGTACCAGATGAGCAGCGTGGCCACGACGGCGACGATGGCCGCAGTAGCCGAGCGCACGCCAAGTACCTTCAGCCAGACCCACAAGAGGATGGGCGCCACGATCAGAAATCCCACATCGTTGGCCAGGACCACATAGGCGAAAACACCGCCGACGAGGGCGACCAACGCCACGAGATGTCGCCCGGAGCGCATCCAGTCCGCCGTCTCGGTCCACGGCTCGGTGTCACGACGGCGGATGCCGCTGACGATCAGCAGCACGCCGCAGACGGCCAACCCGGATGCGATCAGGCCTGGAAACAACGCCGGGCCCACCTGCTGCCCGGGAATGCGTGGAAAACCCTGCACATGAACCAGCACGACCAGCCCCAGCAACAGGAAGCAGGCGCCGAAGATCGCGTCGTTGATCTTCAAGCGGACGTCCTCATGCGGAACTGTCGGCGCGAGGCGGCGGGGACGCCCCCTCGCGCGCGACGTTGCTTGATCACTTGGCCAAGCCGACCGATTTCATCGTCTTGCCCATTGCCGTGTCGCCCTTGGCCATGAACGCCGCGAATTCAGCGCCAGGGGCCCAGGCCGTGCCATATCCCTTGCTGGCGGCGAAGTCCTTCCATTCCTTGCTTTCGGCGATCTTCTTGATCGTGGCCAGCAGCTTGGCATTCACGTCGGCCGGAAGTCCTTTCGGTCCGGCGATGCCGCGCCATGCCGCCACGTCATAGTTGACGCCGATCGCCTGCTGCATCGTCGGCACGTCGGGGAAGATACCCGAGCGCGTCGCGCCCATGACGGCCAGCGGTCGTGCCTTGCCGGCTTCGATCAGTGCGCGTGCTTCCGGCAACGAACAGGTGACGATGTCGACACCGCCTGCGACCAGATCCTGCATCGCGGGCGCCGCGCCATTGGATGGCACCCACGGCACCGACGTGGCGGGCAGCTTCAGTTCCTCGAGGAGACCGGCCAGCGCGAGGTGCCAGATGCCGCCCTGGCCCGTGCCCGAAGCCTTCAGCTTGCCCGGGTTGGCCTTGATTGCGTCGACCACATCCTTGACCGATTTGTACGGCGAGTCCGCGCGCACCGTCATGCCGGCAGGGTCGGAATTGACCAGAGCCAGAGGGGTGTACGACGTCGGGTTGAGTTCGGTCAGCCCCTGCCAGTGCATCATCGTGATCTCCACGGTGATCATGCCGATCGTGTAGCCGTCCGCCGGGGCCTGCGCGATGGCGCTGTGCCCGACCACGCCGCTGCCGCCGGTGCGGTTGACGACGTTGACCGGCTGGCCGAGCTCCTTTTCCATCATCACGGCAAAGTAGCGGGCGGTGCCGTCGGTGCCACCGCCGGCGCCCCAGGGCACGATGAAGGTGATGGGGCGCTCCGGATACGCGGCGAGCGCGACGCCTGCGACGACGAAAGCGACGAGCGCGATGAATGCGCGCGAAACGAGTTTCATGTGTTCCTCCTGGGTGAAAATGGATCGAAGCGGGATCCGTGCGCACCTCTGTCGGGTGAATATCGCCGGACGCCTCGCGGACGTTAGCAGCGACACCGGAAGCGGTCAAGTGGTCGGACCAATTGAGTCGAGGCCAGCATTTGCCTTCAGTGCCCGGGGCGCTGCGCGCACGCGCGGGCTTGAGTCCGCCCCGGCGCCGACCGCGCGCTACCGCGTGGCGTGCTCGCGGACGAATCCGGCCAGCACCCCGGCCAGGTGGGCCAGATCGCGCTCGAGTCGCGCATAACCGGCGTTGGGTACGAGCGTGACCTCGTCCATGTAGAGCGTGCGCTTCAACTCGATCTGCAGGCTGTGCCGGTTCTCGCCCGGGCGCCCGTGCTTGCGCACCAGCTCCACGCCCTTGTACGGGTCGTTGATGGCAACTGTGTACCCGAGTCCGCGGGCCGTGTCCGCCACGAGTTGCGTGAATTCCGGGGCGCAGGTCGTGCCATCGCGATCGCCCAGCACGAAATCAGCACGGGTGTTGCCGGGATCATCAGCCAGGGCATCGCCGACAGCGGGCATCGAATGACAATTGATGTGCCACACGCCACCGAAGGCGCGATGCTTCGCGTCGAGCAGCGACTGCAACTCATCGTGGTACGGCCGCCAGCAGCGATCGATGCGTGCCTGCACCTCGACCGCGGTGAGCTTGCGCGCATACATGGGCATGCCACCACGGGCCAGGCGCCAGACGAGACCGATGCCCTGCGCCGACTTGCGCGATGGCGCCACCGGGGCGGGCCAACCATCCTCGAGCAACGCGAGGTCGATATCCGCGAGACTGCGGTTCGCATCGATGTAGGCCCGGGGAAAGCGCGCCTCGAGCATCGTGGCGCCCTGCGCGATGGCTTGCTGCCACAGCCGCGCCACGTGCGTGTCCTCGGCCTGGCGCACGATGGCCCTTGGGGGCGCATGATCGAAATCGTCGGGATACCACTCGCCGGAGTGCGGCGAGTCGAGCACCAGCGGCAGCGACGCGCCGGGCGGGTCGTGGCGGACGAAAGGATGCGTCATCGCGGGTCCGGCGCCGCGTCTGCTAGGCGTCGTTGAGAAAGCAGGCCGAAAGGTGCCCCGGCGCAATCTCGCGCAGCGGCGGGACGTCCACGCGACAGCGGTCCATCGCATGCGGGCAGCGCGGATGGAAGTGACAACCCGGTGGCGGATCGAGCGGCGACGGGATCTCGCCCTTGATCGGCACGAACGTACGCTTCTTCGGTTCCACCTTGCCGGCTTCGGCCAGCAGTGCCTGCGTGTACGGATGATTGGACTGGCGGAACAATTCCGCCGACGCGGCGCTTTCCACCACCCGGCCCAGGTACATCACGACGACACGATCGGCGATGTAACGCACCACGCCGAGGTCGTGGCTGATGAAGAGATAGGTCAGGTTGAGCGCGCTCTTCAGTTCCATGAACAGGTTCAGCACCTGTGCCTGGATCGACACGTCCAGCGCCGCCACCGATTCGTCGCACACCAGGAACTCGGGCTTGACGGCAAGCGCACGGGCGATGCCGATGCGGGCGCGCTGGCCGCCCGAGAACTGGTGCGGATAGCGGCGCATCAGCGTGGGGTCGAGGCCCACGCGATTGAGCATCAGCCCCACGTACTCCGTCTGCTGCTTCGCCGAGATCACGTGATGCGCCACCGGCGCCTCGCCGACGATGTCCAGCACGCGCATCCGCGGGTTGAGCGAGGCGTAGGGGTCCTGGAAGATCATCTGCATCTTCAACTGCTGGCGTCGCGCGGCGGCGGCGTCGAGGCGCGCCAGTGATGCGCCATGCCAATAGCGCTCCCCGTCCGACAGCGGCAACAGCCCGACGGCCAGGCGCCCGAGCGTGGACTTGCCGCAGCCGGATTCGCCTACCAGGCCCAGCACTTCGCCGGGCGCGACCGTGAGACTCACGCGATCCACCGCGTGCACCACCTCTTCCCTCATCTTCGCGCCGAGCGCATTGCCGAGTTTGGCCGCAAGGTCCAGCGGCTTGACGAAGCGCTTCGACACGCCGCGCAATTCCACCAGTGCGGCGAGATCGACCTCGTGCGGCGTCGCTACAGACGTCATGCCGGAACCGGCAACAGCGGGTGAAAGCAGCGCACGGTATGGCCGTCGACATCCACGTTGCTGATCGGCGGCGACGCCTCGCATTCGGCGGTGGCATAGGCACAGCGTTCGCGGAAGGGACACCCCGGCGGCAGGTCGAGCAGCGACGGCGTCATCCCGGGAATCTGCTTCAGGCGCTGGCCGCGATCGTTGTTGGCCGGTACCGAATCAAGGAGTCCACGCGTGTATGGATGCGCGGGATGGGCCAGCACATCCTCGCAGGTGCCCTGCTCGACGATGCGGCCGGCGTACATCACGCAGACGCGATCCGCGAGGCCGGCCACCACCGAGAGATCGTGCGTGATCCAGATCAGCGCAGTGCCGGTTTCGCGCGTGAGCTTCTGCATCTCGTACAGGATCTGGCCCTGGATCGTGACGTCGAGTGCCGTGGTCGGCTCATCCGCGATGATGAGGTCGGGACTGTTGAGCAGCGCAATCGCGATGGCCACGCGCTGCCGCATACCACCGGAGAACTGGTGCGGGTAGGCCTCGAGGCGCTCGTCCGGCGACGGGATGCCGACCCGCACCAGTGCCTCGCGCGCACGTGTGCGCGCCTCCGTCTTGCCCACGGCCTCGTGCGCAAGGATGGCCTCCATCATCTGCACGTCGATCCGCAGCACCGGATTGAGCGTCATCATCGGATCCTGGAAGATCATCGCGACCCGGTTGCCGCGCATGTGACGAAGCTCCTCGCCGGACAGCGCGCGCAGATCGATGCCATCCAGCACGATGCTACCCGCGACGACGCGACCGGGTGGATCGATGAGGCCCATCAGCGAATAGCCGGTCATCGACTTGCCGGAACCCGATTCGCCGACCAGGCCCAGGACCTCGCCTCGGCCGACGGTGAACGACACGTCATCCACCGCCTTGACCACGCCGGCCTTGGTGAAGAAGTGCGTGCGCAGGCCTTCGACGGTGAGCACGGGCTCGGTCATGGCCCCCCCATGCTTGCGGCTGCCGCCGCGGCGCTCATCATTTTTGCAAACGCGGATTGAGCACGTCGCGCAACTGGTCGGCAACGAGATTGATGCTGACGATGGTCAGCAGCAGCGCGACGCCGGGGAAGAAACTGATCCAGTACTTGCCCGACAGCAGATACTGGTACCCGTTGGCAATCAGCAAGCCCAGCGACGGCTCGGTGATCGGCAGACCGAGTCCCAGGAACGACAACGTCGCTTCCAGCGCGATCGCCCCCGCGACCTGCACGGTGGCCACCACGATCATCGGCGGCAGGCAGTTGGGCAGGAGGTGCCGGAACACGATGCGCAGCGGCGACAACGCGAGGCAGCGCGCGGCCTCCATGTATTCCTTGCGCTTTTCCACCAGCGCCGCGCTGCGCACCGTGCGCGCGTAGTAGGCCCACTGGATCGTCACCAGCGCGGCGATGACCTTGCCGGTGCCCTGCCCCAGCACCGCGATGAGGATCAGTGCGATCAGGATCGCGGGGAAGGACAGCTGGATGTCGACGATCCGCATGATGATGGTTTCGACCTTGCCGCCGAAATACGCAGCCGTCAGTCCCGCCGACAGGCCGATGATCAGCGCCAGGATCGTGCTGGTGGTGCCCACGGCAAGCGAAATGCGCAGGCCGTAGAAGATCGCCGAGAGCATGTCGCGGCCCTGGTCGTCGGTGCCGAGCCAGAACGTCCCGCCGGTGGGCGACGCCGATCCGGGCGGGAGGCGCCCTTCCATCACGTCAAGCTGTGCCAGGTCGTAGGGATTCTGCGGCGAGATGAGGGGCGCGAAAATCGCCGCCAGCACGATGAGGATCAGCATGCCCAGGCCGACGACCGCGACCGGGTTGGCCAGGAAATCCGCGGCGACCCGATGCGCCGGACTCTCCGCGGCGCGTTCGGCGACCTTCTCGGGTACCACCGGCAATACGGTGCTCATCGCGTGCTCACCCCTTCGCGTCGGTCAGGCGCACCCGCGGGTCCAGCGCGGAGTACAGCACGTCGACGATCAGGTTGATGAAGATGAACAGCGTGACGATCACCAGCAGGTAGCTGACGATCACGGGACGATCGAGCAGATTGATCGAATCGATCAGCAGCTTGCCCATGCCGGGCCACGCGAACACGCTTTCCGTGACGATGGCAAACGCGATCACGCTGCCGAACTCCAGTCCGATCACGGTCACGATCGGGATCAGGATATTGCGCAGAACGTGCACGCCGATCACCCGCCCGTTGGACAGTCCCTTGGCACGCGCAAATTTCACGTAATCCTGCAGCAGCGCTTCGCGCGTGCCGGCGCGGGTGAGGCGAATCAACAGCGCAAGCTTGAACAGCGCCAGGTTGGTGGCGGGCATGATCAGGTGCCGCAGGCCCTCCCAGCTCAGGAAGGACACCGGGATCAGTCCGAACAGCAGCGTGGTGGGCCCGCGACCGTTGGAGGGCAGCCAGCCCAGCATCACGGAGAACACCATGATCAGCATCAGGCCGACCCAGAAGGTCGGCAACGAGAAACCAAGGATCGAACCCGCCATGATCGAGCGGCCGGCCACGCCGTTGGGCCTCAATCCGGCCCACAGTCCG
>JANNKR010000154.1:0-16366 GCA_031396395.1 Betaproteobacteria bacterium | reverse complement strand
CCCTTCGCGGTGTTCTACGCGGGGTGCGTGCAGGTTCCGAAGCGTCGGAGCTAGCCCGACGATGGCACGGGCGGCCCTGGGCGCATGATTCGGGTCTCGAGGTAGATTCAGCTCTTCGGCCGCGCGCCGCCGAGTCAAATGAGAAATGCCATGACCGATCCTGCCGGGACCTCGTTGTTCGATGAACTGCGCGTGCAGTATGAGACGGCGCGCACGTCGCCGCACCAGCACGAAGACGTCGAGGGTTACCAGCAGATCGATGCCCGCATGCGCAAGGCCTACGGCTGGCTGGAAAAGGCGATGGCCTACCTCGATGAACTGAAGCCGCCGATCCAGCATCGCTACGACCTGGGCCACGGCATGGTGCTGCAAAATCCACGCTTCAATCGCGGCTACGTGGGGCAGCATACGCAGCGCATCGTCGGCTATCCCGTCATCGACGAGATCAACATCTGGTACGAGATCGGCACGGCCGAAGCGCTGACGCTCGAAATGTCACCTGGCGGCGTCGCGCTGGCGGAAAAGGCGCTGGACGATGCGGGGCTGCAGTACTCCGCGCGCCGCGTGGTGGATCAGGCCGGCGTGGTCACCAAGTGTGTGCTGACGGTGCCGCCCGCGGTGCCCGCGGCCGTCATGTTCAAGACCGACTACCGGACGGGGCTCATCACTTGCGCGATGACCAACGTCGATCGCTTCGATCGCGTGACGCTCGAATTCCACAGCAATGCGATCGACGAGCATGTCCTCGACGAGTTGCTGCACTTCATCCTGGGTCGCGACGCCAATTTCCTGCGGCGCGCGCCGCTCGCGGGCATCCACGGGCAGCCGCGCGCCTAGCGCTCGAGTCGCGTCAGCGCTGGTCCCAGTTGCGCATGCTGTCGCCGTCGCGGCGATCGAAGGCGCGCTGCAATCCCTCGAGCGCGGCGAGGTCCGGGGCGTCGGCCAGGCGCTGTTCCTGCCGGCGCGATTCCCAGTCCGCGTGTGGACGCGTGCCGCCGGACCAGCGGTCGCGGCGGCCCGTGCGCCACGCGTGGAACGCGGCGCGGGCACGGGTCGGCAACGTCTGCACAAAGGCGGTGATGGCAGCCACGGGCTGCGCAAACGGCGAGGTGCCATGGTCGACCCAGTGGGTGCGTATCGGCAGATGATTCACGTGCGGCATGTTCGTTCTCCAGCGGGCCACCGCGCCAACGGCGCGCGGCGCGCTTCATGGGCTTGCAGTCTCCGGTCCGTCGCTTGTGGCGGCGAACGCGGTGGCTTGCGATGTCATGCACTCTAGGCGTGTCGCGCTGCCGCAACCAGCGATGGATTCGTCGCTCTATGTTAAGATTTTCTAAATGATGCGAAATCAGCCATGCGTCTGCCACCGTTAAATGCCGTCCGCGCCTTCGATGCGGTTGCCCGACTGGGCTCCGTGCGCGCCGCGGCAGAGGAGCTTGCCGTGACGCCGGCGGCGGTCAGCCAGCAGTTGCGCGTGCTGGAGGCGAACCTGGGCCTGCCCCTGACGCGGCGCGACGGTCGAGGCATCGCGCTGACCGACGCCGGGCGCAGCTGGCACGGTGAAATTGCGCGGCATCTGCGCGCGATCGCAGTGGCGGCTGAGCGCGTCCGCCCGGGGCGCCGCGTGGTGCAGGTGACGGTGGTGCCGTCATTCGGTTCGCGGTGGCTGTTGCCACGCTTGCCGATGTTCACGGCGCGGCAGCCGGAAATCGAAGTGCGGATCGAGGCGAGCGCCACCGTGGTGGACCTGGCGCAAGACTCGTTCGACCTGGCGATTCGCGAGGGGATGGGTGTCTATCCGGAGGCCGAGTCCGTGCTGCTCTTTCCGCTGGAAGTGCTCGCGCTGGCCAGTCCGTCGTACGTGCGCATGCTGAAGGGCCGGGGCCGCAAGCTCGACTGGTCGCGGGCGCGCCTCCTGCACGAAGGGTCGCTCGATTTCTGGCCGGACTGGGTTGCCGCCATGGGCGTGGAAGGCGTGGATGTGGCACGCGGCCTCTATTTCAGCCACACGATGATGACGCTCGACGCGGCGGTCGACGGCCAGGGCGTGACGCTGTCGCCACGCTGCCTCGCGGAACGCGAATTGCAGCACGGGCAACTGGTGCAGGTGGAGCCGCGCAGCTACCTGCCCGGACGCGGTTACTACCTGGCGTGGGCGCGGCGCGGTTTGCGCGCACTGTCACCCGCGGCCGTGGCCTTCCGCGATTGGGTGATCGAGGAGGCGCAGGCCCCGAGGGTGCCGTAGGCGTGGCTTCAGCCTCGCGGGTTCGGCGCGCGAACTACCCGCGAGGCTGAAGCCTCGCCTACGGGCGAATCCGGCCTCGCGTGCGGGGAATTTGTCGGCGCCATTCGTCGCCACCGGTCGCGGCTGGTCGTACCGGCCCCCCCGCCGGACGCACTCGGCTAACATGGCGTGCTCAAGCGGCGTCGTATGACGCCGCCTGCCCCCGCGCCATGGCGGCGGATTCCGATAAGTCCACGCGAGAACGATTCCGATGAACGATCAAGGCTATCTGCGCCAGCCCACGCTGGCGGGCGACACCATCGTCTTTGTCTGCGACGATGACCTGTGGAGCGTCCCCGCCGCCGGCGGCATCGCGCGCCGCCTCACTGCGGGTCTGGGCGAACCGTCCACGCCGTGCCTGTCGCCGGACGGCAAGTGGATTGCGTACGCCGGTCGTGACGAGCAGCACCCCGAGGTCTACGTGATGCCCGCGGCGGGCGGTGCCGCACGCCGTCTTACCTGGCTCGGACCCGACGTGATGGTGCGGGGCTGGACCGCCGACGGCCAGATCCTGTTCGTCACCACCCATGGGCAACCTTTTTTCCGGAACTATCGTGCCTATACAGTCGATCCGGCGGGCGGCTTGCCGCGGGAGCTGCCGCTGGGCCAGGTCAATCATCTTGCGATGGGTCCCGGCAACGCGCGCGTCATCGGCCGCAACACGGCAGACCCGGCGCGCTGGAAGCGCTATCGCGGCGGCACGGCGGGGCACCTGTGGATCGACGCGCAGGGCAGTGGGCAGTATCGACGGATGACGGAATTGCAAGGCAACATCACGAGCCCGATGTGGATCGGCGCACGGGTGTACTTCCTGTCGGACGCGGAGGGCGTGGGCAACATCTACTCGTGCCTGCCGGACGGCGCGGACCTCACGCGTCACACCGATCACGATGATTTCTATGCGCGGCACGCGCAGACCGATGGCACGCGCATCGTCTACCAGTGCGGCGCGCAGATCTGGTGCCTTGATACCAGGACCGACCGGACACAGCCCGTGGACATCCACGTGCCGGGTCATCGGGCGCAGGTGGCGCGCCGTTTCGCTGACGGCGCCGACTACCTGCAGGGCTTCAACGTGCATCCGGCCGGCCACAGCATCGCGGTGGACGTGCGCGGCAAGCCGTTCACCTTCGGCCTTTGGGAGGGTGCGGTGCGGCAATGGGGTGCGGACGACGGCCGTCGCCGGCATGGGCAGTGGCTGGCCGACGGGAGTTCCTTCGTCGTCGACAGCGACGCCTCCGGCGAGGAGCGGCTCGAGGTCTTCCGCGCTGGCGCCGCCACGACGTTGCCCTGGGACATCGGCCGCATCGTGGCCATGAGCGCCGCGCCGCGCGGGGCGCTGGTGGCGATATCCAATCACCGCAATGAAGTCATCGTCGGCAATGTCGATACCGGTGCAATGCATGTCGTCGACCGCAGCGACCACATGCGCACCGAGGGACTGGCGTGGTCACCCGACGGCGCGTGGCTCGCGTTTCAGTCGTGGACCAGCGCGCGTCACTGCGCGATCAAGCTGCACGAGGTTGCGACCAAGACCTCCACGCTGGTCACCCAGCCGGATTTCTACGACTACAGCCCCGCCTTCGACCCGGACGGCAAGTACCTGTACTTCCTGTCGGTGCGCACCTTCGACCCGGTCTACGACAGCGTGCAATTCGAGCTGTCGTTCCCGCGCGCGGCGCGGCCATACCTGATTGCACTGCAGGCCGATGGCGCGCCGCCATTCGACGCCCCACTCAAGGGCTTCGAGCCGCCGGACCGCGAGGTCGGCAAGCGCGACGGCAGGGACGATGACAAGGAAAAGCGTGCCGTCACCCGCGTGGACCTGCCCGGCATCGCCGCGCGCGTGGCGCCGTTTCCCGTCCCCGAGAGCCGCTATGGCCAGATGGCCGGCGTCGCCGGCGGCAAGGTCCTGTGGACGCACGAGACGGTAGTCGGCGCGCACGGTCGCGGCGGCCACAAGGACGCCGCGGGCAGGCTCGAGCTTTTCGACTTCGCCACCTTGCTGCCGGAGACGATGGTGGAAAAGGTCGACCGCTTTGTGGTCAACGGCAGCGGTACCGCGCTCGTGGTGCAGGACGGAAAGAAGCTGCGCGCGCTGGCCGCCGACCGCAAGCCCGAAAAAGACGGGGGCGACAAGCCGTCGCGCAAATCGGGCTGGATCGACCTTGGCCGCATTCGGGTATCGGTATCGCCGCGCAGCGAGTGGCGGCAGATGCTGCGCGAGGTGTGGCGCCTGCAGCGCGATCACTTCTGGACTGCGGACATGTCGGGCATCGACTGGAACGCGACCTACGACCGCTACGCGCCTCTGCTGGAGCGCGTGGCCACGCGCGGCGAACTGTCCGACCTGATCTGGGAGCTGCAGGGCGAACTCGGCACGTCGCACGCCTATGAAATGGGCGGCGACCATCGCAAGCCGCCGCCGATCACACTGGGACACCTGGGCGCGGAGCTGGCGCTGGCCGCGGACGGCAGCAGCTACGCGATCATCCGCATCATCGCCGGCGATACATGGGAGTCGGGCGCGGACTCGCCGCTGAATGCGATCGGCGTGCAGGCCAGGGTCGGCGAGCGCATCGTCGCGATCAATGGGCAACCGGTGTCGCGCGCCGTGCCGCCGCAGGCGCTGCTGGTGCACCAGGCGGGCAGCAAGGTCGAACTGACGCTGGCCAGTGGCGAAGGCCCCAGGGCCACGCAGCGCACCGTGCTGGCGCAGGCGCTCGCGGACGAAGTGCCCGCGCTATACCGCGAATGGGTCGAACGCAACCGCGCGTGGGTGCATGCGCAATCGCACGGCAAGGTCGGCTACCTGCACCTGCCCGACATGATGGCCGCGGGCTTCGCCGAGTTCCACCGCTATTTCGCGGGGGAATCCGATCGCCAGGCGATGATCGTGGACTTGCGCTATAACCGCGGCGGCCACGTATCGCAGCTGCTGCTCGAGAAATTCGCGCGCAAGCGCATCGCGTACCGCCCCGCACGATGGATGGCGTTGTCACCCTATCCCGACGAGGCACCGTTGGGACCGGTGGTGGCGCTGACCAACGAGCATGCGGGTTCTGACGGCGACATCTTTTCGCACAACTTCAAGCAGATGAAGATCGGCCCGCTGGTAGGCACGCGCACGTGGGGCGGCGTGGTCGGCATCTGGCCGCGGCATGGGTTGGTGGATGGGTCGTCCACCACGCAGCCCGAGTTTTCGTCCTGGTTCAACGACGTCGGCTTCGGCGTCGAGAACTACGGCACCGATCCGCAGATCGAGATCGACAATGCACCGCAGGATGGTGCCTCCGGCAACGATCGGCAGTTGGAGAAGGCGCTGGCGGTGGCGCTGGACGAAATCGCGAAGAATCCGCCCAGAGTTCCCGACTTCGGCCCGCGGCCGAAGCGTGCCCGCGGCCCTTTGCCCCCGCGGAAGTCGTAACAAAGGGGTCAGGGTCGAGTTAAAAAAGGGGTCAGGGTCGATTATTCAATTCGACCCTGACGCCATTTTTGAGGGCATCACGCGGTCGCGGTAGCATGGCGGCCATGGACGAACGCAGCGCGATGGAGGTGGCGGCCGTGCGGGCGCTGGAAGACGCGGATCGCGCGCGCGAGGCATGGACCGACGATGACCGCGCCTGGGCCAGCCGCGCCGCGGCGCAGGTGGTTGGCGAGCATGCCCCCCCGGCGGATTTCATTGCCCGCCGCGCATCGTTTGCGCTCGAACGGATGGCGACGCGCAAGAATGCGTTGCCGGCGATGGTCCGCGCGTGGCGCTGGCGGCCGTGGGTGGGCGTAGCGGTCGTCGTCGTCGCGTTCCTCGCTGGGGTCGTGGTGGATCGCATCGGCAGCACGCAGCAGATCAACGTCCTGGCGCCCCCCGTGCTGCTGTTGATGATGTGGAACCTGGCCGTGTACGCAGTGCTCGGTGCCGGATTTGTCACGCGCTACGGCGAAGCAAGCGCCATGGGACCTTTCCGTCGTGCCTTGGTCCGGCTCGCCACGTTCCGCGGTCGTCCACGCGAACCACGCGAAGGCATCCAGGATCCCGTTCCGCAAGCGATGGCCGCGTTGGCCCGCAACTGGGTCGACCAGTCGGCGCCGCTCTACGCGATGCGCGCCGCGCGCGTGCTGCATCTCGCCGCGGCTGCGCTGGCCATCGGCGTCATCGTTGGACTCTACTGGCGTGGCCTGGCGGTCGAATACCGCGCCACCTGGGAGAGCACATTCCTCGAGGCCCCGCTCGTGCGCGGGTTGCTGGCGGCGTTGTACGCGCCCGGCGTGTGGCTGACCGGCAGCGCGATCCCCGATGCGGCGGGCATCGCGGCGATCCGCGCGCCAGGCAGCGCCAACGCGGCGCCGTGGCTGCACCGGATGGCGGCGACGCTGGCGCTGGTGGTGATCGTGCCCCGACTGCTGCTGGCGCTGGGCGCGGGACTGGTCGAGCGGCATCGCGCGGCGCGGCTGTCGCTGGCGCTCGACGAACCCTACTTTGCGCGCCTGCTGCGCGGGTTGCACGATGGCCCCGTGCCGGTGCGGGTTATCCCCTACAGCTTCACGCCGGACGCGGCGGCGGCGGCGACGCTGGCTGCGCTGCTCGGGCGGGCAGTGGGTGGCCATGCCGCCGTCAGCGTCGCGCCCATGGTCAACTATGGCGACGTCGACCTTGCCGCTGCTTCAGGCGCGGCACCCGGGTGGCCCGTGCTGCTGTTCAATCTGGCGGCAACACCCGAACCGGAGACACACGGCGCCTTCCTGGCGGCGATGGCCGCGCGGGCGACCGCGGACGAGCCGCTGCTGGTCGTCGTCGACGAAGCCGGCCTGCGTGCCCGACTGCCCGACGACACGGCACGGCTCGAGGCGCGCCGCGCGTTGTGGCGGCGAATGTGTGACGATCATCATTGCGCCGCGCTCTTCATCGACCTTGCCGCGCCGGATTTCGCGGCAGCCGAGCGCGCGCTCGACGCCATGCTTGCGCCAGCGCCACGTGCCGTGACATGACGGCCACGACAATTTCGCTGTCGCTCATCTCGCATACCAACGCGGGCAAGACCACGCTGGCGCGCACGCTGCTTGGTCGCGACGTTGGCGAAGTGCGCGACGCACCGCACGTAACGACGGAAGCCACGGCATGGCCGCTGGTCGACACCCCCGAGGGCGATGCGCTGCTGCTCTGGGACACGCCGGGCTTTGGCGACAGCGCCCGGCTGGCCAGGCGGCTCGCCCAGCAGGGCAATCCCGTGGGCTGGTTTCTCGCGGAGGTGTGGGACCGCTTTCGCGACCGCCCATTTTTCCTGACCCAGCTCGCCGTGCGCAACGTGCGCGACAGTGCCGACGTCGTGCTCTATCTCGTCAATGCGGCCGAAATGCCCGAGGACGCGGGCTATCTTGCGCCAGAGCTGGCGGTGCTGGGCTGGATGCAAAAGCCGGTGATCGTGCTGCTCAACCAGACCGGGCCACCGCGACCGCCGGCGGACGAAACAGCGGAAGTGGCGCGATGGCGCGCCGCCCTGCAACGCTACGATGTGGTGCGGGCCGTGCTGCCGCTCGACGCTTTCGCGCGTTGCTGGGTGCAGGAATTTGCGCTGTTCGATACCGTCGGCGGCGTGTTGCCATCGGCGCGGCGTCCGGCCTTTGAGCGTCTCGCCGCGGCATGGCGCAAGCGGCGCTGGGCGCAGTTCGGCGAGGCCATGGCAGCGCTGGCCGAGCCGCTTGCCACGGCGGTGGGCGCGCGCGTGGCATTGCCGGCCACGCCGATGCTGGCGCGCCTGACCCAGGCCGTCGGCGCGATGCGGGCCGCGGGCGATCCGGCGCAGGTGCTGGCGCTGCGCATGCTGGCGCAGCAGCTCGACGGCGACCTGCGCGCCGCGATGGACCGCTTGCTCGGCGTGTACGGCCTCGACGGCCGCGCGGCGGCCGAAGTCGAGGCCCGCGTGGCGAGTGATGTCGTCACCGATGCCCGTCTGGACGAAGGCAAGGCGGCAGCGATGGGGGGCATCATTTCCGGCGCGTTGACCGGGCTGGCCGCCGATCTCGCGGTCGGCGGTCTCTCCTTCGGCGCAGGCATGCTGACCGGCGCGTTGCTTGGCGCGCTCGGCGGCGCGGGCATCGCTCGCGGCGTCAACGTCGTGCGCGGCAAGACCGATGACGTGGTGCGCTGGGATGACGCGTTCCTGCACGAGCTGCTTGTCACGCTGCTGTTGCGCTACCTTGCGGTCGCGCACTACGGACGCGGTCGCGGCGAATGGCAGGCCGGCGAGTATCCGCCGTTCTGGCGCGAGCGGGTGACCGCGGTTCTGGCGGCCGGCCAGGCCGACGCTGATGCGTTATGGGGGCTGCGTGCGCCGGCGGTCGACGCCGTGCAGCGCGTCGAGGCGGCGCAGCAATTGCTGACCGAATCGACGCGCGCCCTGCTCGATGACCTGTATCCCGATCGCGCATCCCGCTCTGTTCCACTCAATCCGCGCCTGCATGGATAGCGCTGGTCGCGTATCATGCGCACCACCATGATCAACCGCTGCACACGGCGATATTTCTGCGCCGCGATGGTATTCGCGTTGCTTGCGTTCACCGCAGGTGTCCGCGCCGCGTCGCCGCCCAACATCGCCGCGGCCTCCGACCTCCAGTTCGCGCTGGCCGAAATTGCGGAATCGTTCCGCCGCAGCACCGGCCAGGATGTCAACATCGCGTACGGCTCGTCCGGTAATTTTCGCCGGCAGATCGCCGAAGGCGCGCCCTTCGAGATGTTCCTGTCCGCCGACGAGGCCTATGTCGAGGCGCTTGCCGCCGAAGGGCGCACCGCGGACGCCGGCATCCGTTACGCCACCGGACGCATCGTGCTGTTCGTTCCGACCGGCTCGCCGCTGAAACCCGATGCGATGCTTGCCGACCTGGGCGCGGCGGCAAAGGATGGCCGCCTGAAGCGATTGGCCATTGCCAACCCCGAGCACGCGCCCTACGGCCGCGCCGCGCGCGAGGCGCTGCAGAAGGCCGGCATCTGGCCCGATGTCGCGCCGCGGATTGTGCTGGGCGAAAACGTCTCGCAGGCCGCGCAGTTCGCCACCACGGGGGCGGCGCAAGGCGGCATCCTGGCCTATTCGCTCGCGCGCTCGCCGGCGCTGGCTGGCAAGGGCACCGCGGCGCTGCTGTCCTCGACGCTGCACGCCCCGCTGCACCAGCGGATGGTGCTGACCAAGCGTGCAGGGCCTGTGGCGCGCGCTTTTTTTGCGTACATGCAGCAGCCATCGGCACGCGCGGTGCTGCGCAAATACGGCTTCACCGTTACGGAATCCTGACGGGATGGACTGGCCGGCGCTGGTCCTGTCGCTGCAACTCGCCGCCGCCACCGTGGCGATCCTGCTGCCGGTCGGGATCGTGGTGGCGCGCGTGCTGGCGTGGCGGCGCTTCGCCGGCCGGCGCTGGGTCGAGGCGGGCCTTGCCCTGCCCCTGGTGCTGCCTCCTACTGTGCTGGGTTTCTATCTGCTGGTCGCGTTCGGCGCGGGGTCGCCGCTGGGCCAGGCCTTCGAGGCGCTGACCGGCAGCACGCTGGCCTTCAGCTTTGCGGGCCTGCTCGTCGCGTCGATCGTCGTCAACCTGCCCTTCGCGATCCAGCCGATGCAGCGCGCCTTCGAAGCGATCCCCGACGACGTGCGCGCTGCCGCGGCGTGCTGCGGCATGTCGCCGTGGCGCATCTTTGCCGGGATCGAGCTGCCGCTCGCATGGCCCGGCGTGCTGACCGCAATGGTGCTGACGTTCGCGCATACGCTCGGTGAGTTCGGCGTGGTGCTGATGGTCGGCGGCAGCATCCCCGGTGTCACCAAGACCATCTCGATCTCGATCTACGACCGCATGCAGGCCTTCGATGCGAGCGGCGCCGCGACGATGGCGGCCGTGTTGCTGGCGTGTTCGCTGGTGGCCATCGTGATCGCGTACTCGACTTCGCGCCCGCGCGATCGCGTCCATGCCTGACACCCATCCGGGCCTGCACGTCCGCCTCGCGCAGAGCGCGCCGATTCCGCTGGCGGCGGAACTCGATTGCGCCCCCGGCGAAACGCTGGCGCTGGTGGGGCCTTCGGGCAGCGGCAAGTCGACGATCCTGCGCTGCATCGCCGGGCTGCATCGCGCGCGCGAAGGCCGCATCGCCTGCGGTGCGCAGACGTGGTTCGATGCAGCCGGCGGCATCGATGGCACGCCGCAGGCGCGATCCGTGGGCCTGGTCTTCCAGAACTACGCGCTGTTTCCGCACCTGTCCGCGCTGGCCAACGTCATGGCGGCGATGTCGCACCTGCCCCCGGCGGATCGTGATGCACGCGGGCGGGAACTGCTCGCGCGTGTCCACTTGAACGGGCTCGAGGCGCGCAAGCCGGCTGCGCTATCCGGCGGGCAGCAACAGCGGGTGGCCGTGGCGCGGGCGCTGGCGCGCGATCCGCAGGTGCTGCTGCTGGACGAGCCATTTTCCGCCGTGGACCGGGTCACGCGGCAGAAACTCTATCGCGAGCTCACCGAACTGCGCCGCACGCTGGCGCTGCCGATCGTGCTGGTCACGCACGATCTCGACGAGGCGTCGATGCTGGCGGACCGGATGAGCATCCTTCATCGCGGGCGCACGCTGCAGACGGGCACCCCGCGCGAGGTGATGACGCGTCCCGTCGATCCGCTGGTGGCGCGGCTGGTCGACGTTCGCAACGTGTTCGAGGCGCGGGTGGTGGCGGTGGGCGACGGCGCGCGCGGTCTCGAATGGCTGGGGCGCTCGCTGGAAGTTGCCGTGCCGCCGCAGTTTGCCGTTGGCGCCCGAGTGGCGTGGTGCATCCCGATGTCCGGGGTTCTTTTGCATCGCGTCGATCGGCCGTCGCGCGGCGAGCGGGAAAATCCGGTCGATGGCGTCGCGGTCGAATGCGCGACGCTGGGCGAGGATACGACGGTGGCGTTGCGGGTGGCCGGTGTCAGCGCGCCGCTGTGGTTCCGCGTGCCGGCGCACGTGGCCGAACGCAACCACCTGACCATCGGCACCGCGCTGCGCGTCTCGCTGCTGGCCGATGCGCTGCACGTGATGCCGTGGCGCGATGCGCTGCCCGACGTTGCGTAAAATCAGGGACAGGAAACAATCGGGGTCTGTCCCTGTTTTTTCCACCGGGCAACGATAGCAGTCCATGCCGGCTGCGTCAGCAATGCGTTAGGATGCCGCTCGACTCCCCCCTTCCTTTCAACTCCGCCTCCGCATGGACTTCGCTTTCATCCTCGATCCGCTGCACGAGCTCAAGGCCTACAAGGACTCGAGCATTGCGATGATGCGCGAACTCGCGCGCCGCGGCCATCGGATCTACGCCACGGAGCCGCGCGACCTCGCCTGGACGATGGGCGTGACCCGCGCCAGCGCAATCCCGTTGGAGCTCCACGCCGACGACCACGCGTGGTACCACGCGGGAACGCGCGAAACCTGGCGGCTGGCGGACTTTGCGGCGGTGATCATGCGCAAGGACCCGCCCTTCGACATGGAATACGTCTACGCGACGTACCTGCTCGAAAACGCGGAACGCGAAGGCGCCCGCGTGTTCAACAAGCCTCGCGCCATCCGCGACCACAACGAGAAGATGGCGATCACGAAGTTCATGGACTTCATCCCGCCCACGCTGGTCACCCGGGATTCCGCGCTGATCGCCGACTTCATCGACGAGCACGAGGACGTGATCATCAAGCCGCTGGACGGCATGGGCGGGTCGTCGATCTTCCGCATCGGTGAGGCGGACCCCAATCGCAACGTGATCGTCGAAACCGTGTCGCACCACGGCCGGCAGACGGTGATGGTGCAGCGCTACCTGCCGGAGATCCTGGACGGCGACAAGCGGGTGCTGGTGATCGGCGGCGAGGTGGTGCCGTTCACGCTGGCCCGCATCCCCAAGCCCGGCGAGACCCGGGGCAACCTGGCCGCGGGCGGCCGCGGTGAGGCGCGACCCATCACCGCGCGTGAACGCGAGATTGCCACCGCGCTGGCCCCCGCGCTGTGGGCGGACGGCCTGCTGATCGTCGGCCTGGACGTGATCGGACCCTGCCTGACCGAAGTCAACGTCACTTCCCCGACCTGTTTCGTGGAAATCACCCAGCAGTCGGGTTTCGACGTGTCGGGCCTCTTTGCCGACGTCCTCCTGCGGACGATCGCATCACCGTCCGGGCTGGCGTGATTGCGCTTGCGGCCGGGAAAGGCGATCATCGCGCCGCGCCGTCACGAGCGGCACCCCTACCAGCGCTTTAAGTCACTGTTAAGTCATGACCGTCATCTTCGGGCTTTTTGGTCCACGCCCATGAAATCCCTGTCGACCCTGTTCCGCCTTGCCATCCTGGCGACGTGCGGTATCGCCTTCGGTGCGCTGGGCGCCACGCCCCCCGCCAAAGTGGAACCCGCCGCCGACCCGGCGGCGGCCACCGCCGACCGCGGCGAGTGGTCGCATGCCTACGTTTCCTACGGCCAGCCACCCAAGTACCCGCGCGGGTTCAAGGCCTTCGACTGGGTCAATCCGGATGCGCCGAAGGGTGGTACGGCTTACCTCGGCAACCCCGACCGGCGCACCAGCTTCGACAAATTCAATCCCTTCACACTGAAGGGCAGCCCGCCCACCGGGGTGTCCATCCTGATGTTTGAGGCCCTCGCTGAGCGTTCGGGCGACGAGCCCGGCACGCTCTACGGCGTGGTGGCCGAGGAAATGCTGGTGCCACCGGACAAATCCTCAATCACCTTCCGCATCCACCCCAAGGCGCGCTTCTACAACGGCGATCCGGTGACCGCGGCGGACATCAAGAATTCGTACGAAATGATGATCAGCAAGGGCGCCGCCCCCAGTGTTCGGGTGGCGCTCGAAGGCGTAAAAGGCGCGACCATCCTCGACGAGCGGACGATCCGCTTCGACCTGAAGGACCAGATCGACGACACCATCTTCAACATTGCCGCGCTGCCGGTGTTCTCGCGCAAGTGGACCGCCGGCCCGGATGGCAAGCCGAAGCCCTTCGACCAGGTGATCACCGAATACCCGATCACCACCGGGCCGTACACGATCGCCTCCACCGATTCCGGCCGCGGCATCGAATTCGTCCGCAACAAGGACTATTGGGCGAAGGACCTGGGCATACGCCGCGGCCAGTTCAATTTCGATCGCATCGTCTACCGGCTCTACGCCGACCGCGCGGTCAGCATGGAAGCCTTCAAGGCCGGCGAGTTCGACTTGATCCAGGAATTCGTGCCGCAGCAATGGGTGCGCCAGCACGACGGCACCAAGTGGCGCGACGGCCGCATCAGCAAGAAGACCTTCACCTACGGCATGGGCAAGGGGATGCAGGCGTACCTGCTCAACATGCGCCGGCCCATCTTCCAGGACATCCGCGTGCGCCAGGCGCTGGACCTGAGCTACGACTTCGAGAAGATCAATCTCTACAACGAGCGGGTCCGTTCCTACAGCCTCTTCTCGAACTCGGATTTCGCGGCGGTGGGGTTGCCCACGCCGGGCGAGCTGGCGCTGCTCGAACCCTTCCGCGGCAAGGTGCCCGACGCGGTGTTCGGCATGCCCTACAAGCCGCCGCGCACCGACACCAGCCCCAACGCACTGCGCGACAACCTGAAGAAGGCCAAGGCGCTGCTGGAGGATGCCGGCTGGAAGGTGGACCAGGAAGGCGTGCTGCGCAACGCCAAGGGCGAGCAGTTCATCTTCGAATATCTCGAGACGCAGGGCGGCTCGCAGTTCCGCACGGTCACTTGGCAGCGCAATCTCAAGAAACTTGGTATCGAGATGACGGCGCGCACTGTGGATTTCGCGTTGTATCGCAAACGCCTCGAAGCCTTCGATTTCGATGCCATCACCATCCGCACGCCGGACTTCGCGTTGCCGTCCTCGATCGACTACATCGAAACGCTGGGTTCGAAATCGGCCGAGGTGGTGGGGTCGGGCAACTTCCGCGGGCTGAAGAGCCCGGCCGTCGATGCGGTATTGACGGCCATGGCCGCGGCCAAGACCTATGATGAGCTGCGCGATGCCAGCCGCGCGCTCGACCGCCTGATCACGCACGGTCATTACCAGGTGCCGCAACTCTATTCGCCGGGCTACTCGATTTCCTACTGGAACAAGTTCGGCATTCCCGCCACGAAACCCAAGTACTACACGATCGACGAGAATGCGGAGTGGCCGGTGTGGGCCGTCGCCAGCTGGTGGAGCAAGAGTGCGGAAGCCAAGTGAACAGGATCCCCCGATGGATGCGCGCGTGCTGAAGGCCAGGCCATGCTGAGTTACATCGGCAAGCGCCTGCTGCTGATGATCCCCACCATCCTCGGCGTGCTGACAGTGGTCTTCGTGATCATCCAGTTCGTGCCGGGCGGTCCGGTCGACCAGCTGGTGGCCGAGATGCGCGCGGGTTCGCAGGGTGAAGGCGCGCGTTCCGGCTCCGCGGGACGGCGTGACCTCGACGCCAAGCAGATCGAGGAAATCAAGAAGCTCTACGGCTTCGACAAGCCGCCGCTCACGCGCTATTTCGAAATGCTCGGCAACTTCGCGCGCTTCGATCTCGGTCGGAGCTTCATGCACAACAAGGATGTCTGGCAGCTGATCAAGGAAAAGCTGCCGGTGTCGATCAGCCTCGGGTTGTGGACCTTCCTGCTTGCCTACATGGTGTCCATTCCGCTGGGCATCGCCAAGGCGGTGCGCGAAGGATCGCGCTTCGACACCGTCACCACGGTGGTGGCGCTGCTGGGCTTCGCGTTGCCGGGCTTCGCGCTGGGCGTGCTGCTGATCGTGCTCTTCGCCGGCGGCACCTTCCTCGACTGGTTCCCGCTGCGCGGCCTCACGTCCGAGAACTGGGCGAGCCTGAGCTGGCCGGCACGCATCGTCGACTACTTCTGGCACCTGACACTGCCGTTGCTCTGCTACGCGATCAGCAGCTTTGCCGTCGTCACCTTCCTCACCAAGAACACCTTCGTCGAGGAAATCCGCAAGCAGTACGTGCTGGTCGCGCGCGCCAAGGGTCTGTCCGAGCGCAGCGTCCTGTACAAGCACGTGTTCCGCAATGCGCTGATCCCGCTGGTCACCGGTTTGCCGGCGGCGTTCGTGGCGGCATTCTTCGCCGGTTCCCTGCTGATCGAAACCTTGTTCTCGCTGGATGGTCTCGGCCTGCTGAGTTACGAATCGATCGTCCGCCGCGACTATCCGGTGGTGCTGGGTTCGCTCTTCGTCTTCACGTTGATCGGGCTGGTCGTCAAGCTGGTCGCTGACCTGCTCTACGTCGTGGTCGATCCGCGGGTTCAGTTCGGCGCGGCGGGCAAATGAGTACGACCACGGCAGACCTGACCGCCGGCGGCAGCGCGACTGCAGCGGGGAATGCTGTGCGCGCCGGCCCCTCGCGCTCGCCCAACCAGCGCGCGTGGACGCGGTTCAAGCGCAATCGGCTCGGCTATTGGTCGCTGTGGATCTTCGCGTTTCTGCTGGCCATCACCACCTTTGCGGAAGTGTTCAGCAACGATCGCCCGCTGGTGGCCAAGTACCAGGGCGAGTGGATGTTCCCCATCCTGAACAATCCGCCGGAGACGAAACTGGGCGGGGACTTCCTCACCCCCACCGACTGGCACGATCCGTACGTCCGGGAAACCTTCAAGAAGCCCGGCAACTGGGCGTTATTCACGCTGAACCCGTACGCGGCCAACAGTGTCAACTACTTCAATCCCATTCCGGCCCCCGCCCCACCCAGCCGCGAGAACCTGCTCGGCACCGACGACAGCGGCCGCGACATGGTCGCGCGCCTCGTCTACGGCTTCCGGGTGAGTGTCTGGTTCGGCTTTGCGCTGACTGCCGCGGGCATGCTGCTGGGCATCCTGATCGGTGCCCTGCAGGGGTACTTCGGCGGTCGCGTCGATCTGGCCGGACAGCGGGTCATCGAGGTGTGGAACGCAATTCCCGAGCTGTATCTCTTCATCATCATCGCATCGATCTTTTCCCCGTCGTTGCTGCTGCTGTTGATCGTGTTTGCGTTGTTCGGCTGGATCGGGCTCTCCGACTACGTGCGCGCCGAGTTCCTGCGCAATCGGGGCCTCGAATACGTGCGTGCGGCGCGCGCGATGGGCCTGTC
>JANNKR010000145.1:0-10796 GCA_031396395.1 Betaproteobacteria bacterium | reverse complement strand
CACGACGTCCCAGATGAACTTGAGATTGACTTCGGCAATGGTCACCGGCCCGGTGTCGCTGCCTGACCGGATGGCGATCGTCATGTAGGGCTCGGTCTCCTTACGGAAGTACACCGGGCCGACAAAGGGCTTTCCGCGCCGCGCGCCCTTGAATGCCGGGTCCTGCGAACGGTCCTTGCCCGAGCCCATGACATCCATGCCGAGCCGCGACACGGCCACCTGCTCGCGGCCGGTTCCGTCGAGCTGCGTTATGTCGGTCACTTCGGGCACTTGCCGCAGGAGCTTCAGGAATTCGATCCGGCGCAGTTCGACGTCACCCGCATCGAGTTGCGGCAGTGCGGCGTACGCGAGTTGCTGTTCGATCTGGCGAATGTATTGCTCGATGCGCGACGCCGCGGCGATCGCCTTTTCGCGCTGCAGATCGCCCAGCGCGGATTTGTGTTCCTGATACGAAAAATAGACGCTGATCGCGCCCGATGCGAGCAAGGCGCCGCTGACCAGCGTGAGGATCAGCAGCAGATACTTACGGAACAGCCGGCCATGGCGCGAACCGTGCGAGGAAACGCCCGTAGCGGCCTTGTCCGACGTTGCAGCGGACCGCGCTGGCTCTGTGCTCGCATTGTCTCCGTTACGCATCACTCGATGACCTCATCCGCGCGCAGTCGCACCGACTGCGGAATCGTCAGGCCCAGGGCCGCGGCAGTCGTTTTATTCACCGACAGCTTATAGGTTGTTGGGCGTTCGACGGGAAGTTCGGCCGGCTTGGCCCCGCCCAGGACGCGGTGGACGTAGAACGCCGCACGCCGGGCCGGCGCCTGCAGGTCGGTGGAGAGAGAGACGAGCCCCCCGCCGGGAGCGACCCGGGGGCCCGGTGAGGCCAATGGCAGGCGGCGCCCGGAGGCCCACTTGATGATCTGCTGGCGAACGTCATCGTTGGCAGTGAGCGCCGGGTCACCGGTAAGCAGGATCGCGTTGGCGCGTCCTGTGGTGATGGCGGCGAAGGCTGGTGGCAGGTCGGAGGCGTTACGGATCTCGATATCGATCAGCGTCATGCCCGCTTGGGTGGCCGCCGCGGCGAGTACGCCCGGGTAGCCGCGGAAGTCGAAATTGTCCGGATTGAACAGCACCGCCACGCGCGAACTGCGCGGGTCCAGTTCCTGCAGCAACTGGAGGCATTTCTCATCCTGCCCGATGGTGTTCGCCGTGGTACCCGTCACATTGCCGGTGGGCCGTGCCAGGTTGCCCGCAAGCCGGGTCAGCGTTACCTCGCCCGCCGGGCCGACGACAATCGGGATCGTGGTCGTGGCGCGGGCGAGGGCGTCGGCGCTCCAGCCGGTGTGCGTCCAGATGACGTCCGGGCGCAGGGCCACCAGTTCCCTCGCCAGGGCGGGGATTCGCCCGGAGTCACCGTCGGCGAACCGGTATTCATAGGCGACATTGCGACCTTCGACGTAGCCGAGGTCGCGCATACCTTCAATGAAGTAGCACACGGTCCTGCGGGGCTGGTCGGGTCCGCAGCCAGCTACGGGCGGGTTGGGCGAAAGGATGCCGACTTTCGGCAATCTGGCGGGTTGCTGAGTCCACGCGCGCACGGGCACCAGCGATGTGGCGGCACCAAGCGCAAGAAAGTGACGACGGTCGATCACTGGATCACCTCGTCCGCGCGCAGCAGCAGCGATTGCGGGATCGTGATGCCCAGAGCTTTCGCGGTCTTGAGATTGATCACCAGTTCGAACTTGGTCGGCTGCTCCACCGGCAGGCTCGCCGGGGTCGCCCCCTTGAGAATTTTGTCGACATAGGTAGCGGCGCGTCGATAGTTGTCCTCGAAGTTCGGTCCATAGGCGAGGAGGCCGCCGACCTCTGCGAACTCCCGTCTCCCGTAGACCGCAGGCAGGCGAAGTTTGGCTGCCAGTTGCGCAATTCGCGCGAGTTGGCTGCCGAATACCGGATCGGAGAGCGCAAGCAGCGCCTCGGCACGCTGCGGCGCAAGCTTGGATAGAGCACTCGCCAACTGGTCCGGCTGGCGCACCTCCACCAATTGAAGTTCGATGGACAGCACCCGCGCCGTTTCCACCACGCCATTCAACACACCCCGCGCGATGAGACTGCCTGGGTTGTACATCACGGCAACACGCGCGATTCGCGGTGCCACCGCCTTCAGCAACTCGAGCTGTTTGGCGCCGAGTTCTGACTGCAGATTCGACATTCCCGTCGCGTTTCCGCCTGGTCGAGCCAGGCTCGCCACCAGTCCGGTTCCTACCGGGTCGCCCACCAGCGCGAATACGATCGGCACCGTCGTCGTTTCTGCCTTGACGTGCTTGGCCGAGACACTACCCCCGACCACGATGACGTCGACCGGGAGGCGGAGGAGTTCGCGTGCCAACGCGGGAACCCGGTCCAGCGCGCCGCGCGTAGACCGGAACTCGATGATGACGTTCTGGCCTTCGCGATAGCCGAGGTCGCGCAACCCTTCCCGGAACGCCACAAGAAAGGGATCGGTGTCCGAGCGCTCGCCTATCACGCCGATGCGGTGAACCTTCGTCGGCTGCTGGGCCAGGCCAGCGAAGGGCGCGACGAACAGGCCGCTGGTCAGCGCGCCAATGAACGCGCGCCGATCCGTCATTGGATCACCTCGTCGGCGCGCGAAAGTAACTGCTGCGGGATCGTCAAGCCGAGTGTCTTCGCCGTCTTGAGGTTGATCACCAGTTCGAACTTGGTGGGCTGCTCAACGGGCAGGTCGGCCGGCTTCGCGCCACGCAGGATGCGATCGACAAAGGTCGCTGCAATGCGCCAGATATCCGCAAAGTCCGCGCCATAGGACAACAGGAAGCCGCCGCGGGTGAAGCCGTTGAATCCGGAAATCGTGACGACTTTCCGGTCGGTTGCCCATGCGCTGATTCGTCGCCAGTGGGCCCCGATCACGGCGGTGGGATGCACGTGCAGCGCCTGCACGGATTCGCGCTGCGCGAGCAACAGCGCTGGATCAAGCTCGTCGGGGCGATCGACGGGCAGTGACACCAATGCGAGGCCAAGGTCGCGCGCGCGCATCTGCATGTCCTTGAAGGCGATCGCAGAGCCAAGGTTGTCGGGCGACCAGAGCACGCCGATTTTCCTCGTGTCCGGCCTGGCCGTACGGAGCAGTTCGAAATGCTTGGCCATCAAGTCGCCCAGCTGATTGGTGACACCGGTGATATTGCCTCCCGGTCGCGCCAGTGACGCGACGTAGCCGGCCTCCACCACGTGCGACACGTTGGTCATCACGATTGGAACTGTGCGGGTCGCATCGCGGGCCGCACTGACCGCTTGCGAGCCGCCGGCGACGATGACCTCGACGCCCGCCGCGACGACTTCGGCAGCCAATTGACGTTCCAGGTCGGGACGACCTTCGGTGTAGCGCGCTTCGACCGCAAGATTGCGTCCCTCGACCCAGCCGCGCGCTTGCAGTTCGCCGTAGAACGCCTTCCATGACGGCGCGTTGGTGGGACTGGAGGGCGGCTGAGTGGCAAGAACGCCGAGACGAGCGACACGCGGCGTCTGCGCGCCGACCGGAAGGGTTGCGCCGAGAGCAACGCCGCCGGCACAGGTCATGAACGTTCGCCGATCGATCACCGGATCACCTCGTCCGCGCGCAGCAGCAGCAACTGCGGCGTCAACGTACGCAACTTCCTGGCGGTCGCCCGCTCCATGCAGGGTTCCAAGCCTGCCGCTTCACCTATCGATACATCGGCCGGGATGACCCCATCTGCGCTAGACTTGAAAAATGGGCTCTCCGATACTCCCGTTAGCGCGTCAGAAAGAGCTTGTTGCAGCATGGCACGAAGCCGGCCGCCGGCTCGAAGCGCAGCGCTACGCGGAACTCGCGTCGCAGTCGACGTTGGAGTCGCAGCAGGCCGCGTTCGACATGCTGCAACTGGGAGGTATGTTGCCGGGCGATGGCAAGCGGGACGAGAGCTCCGGCCTGATCGAGATGCAACGCGTTTTTGCCCGTTGGCACAACCGTGGACGCGCCTAACCGGCTGCTCGACGCCGCCCAGGAAATCCAGCAGTTTTGCCGGAGTCGGCACTGGCGTTTCTGCTTTATCGGGGGCATCGCCGTTCAGCGCTGGGGCGAAGCGCGCCTCACCCGCGATGCCGACCTCACCGTGTACACGGGTATCGGCAACGAGCTTCGCTACATCGACGAACTGCTTGGCACCTTCACGTCGAGGATCGAAAGTGCGCGCGAATTCGCGCTCGGTCATCGCGTTCTCCTGCTGCGTGCAAGCAATGGGATCCCTCTCGATGTCACACTCGGTGCGCTCCCATTCGAGGACAACGCAGTCACTTCGGCAAGTTCCGAGGAAATTGTCGCCGGCGTACGGCTGCAGCTTGCCTCGCCCGGCGCACTGGTGGTGTTCAAGGTCTTCGCCGATCGGCCGCAGGACTGGCTCGACGTCGAAGGCATCATCGTGAAATCCGGTTGCCTGATCAACTGGAACGAAGTGCGCGCGGATCTGGCGGCCTTGCTCGAGCTCAAGGGCGACACCACCGCACTTGCGCACCTCGACGAACTGCTCGGGCGGCATTCGACGTCGTAAGGTCCGCATCACTGAATCACCTCATCCGCGCGCAGCAGCAGCGATTGCGGGATCGTGAGGCCGAGTGTCTTCGCAGTCTTGAGGTTGATCACCAGTTCGAACTTGGTCGGCTGCTCCACCGGCAGGCTCGCCGGGGTCGCCCCCTTGAGTATCTTATCGACATAGCTCGCCGCGCGGCCCTGCATCTCGTTGATGCTCGGGCCGTAGGACATGAGCCCCCCGTCCTCCACGAAGCTTCTGAATTCATAGCATGCCGGCAGCCGGTACTGGGCCGCAAGCTCGATCAGGCGTGCACGTTGTACGTTGAAGATCGGGGAAGGCAGCACCTGGATCGCGCCCACTCGCTCGCTCCGTGCCACCTTGACTGCGTTCTCGAACTCGGCCACGCCGCCAACATTGATCGTTCGTACCGTTAGGCCGAGGCTCCGCGCCGCGGACTCCGCCGCAGTCAGCACAGGCCCACTATCGGGATGATGGAGAAGCGCCACCCGAGCAAGGTTGGGCACAGCCTCCTTCAGAAGCTGCAGTTGCTTGGTGATCAGCTCCTCGAACTGAGAGGCCAATCCCGTCATGTTTCCGCCGGGGCGTGCAAGGCTCTGCACGAACCCCGCGGCGACCGGGTCAACCAGGACGACAAAGACAATGGGAACCGTCCTGGTTGCCCGTTGCGCCGCGCGGATCGCCGGGGAACCGGAGACCATGATGACATCAACCTTGGCCTGCACAAGCTCGGCGATGAGGGCCGGATATCGATCAGGATTGCCTTCCGCAAAGCGATACTCGATCTTCACGTTCTGGCCTTCCATCCAGCCCAGCGCGCGCAGGCTTCGATGGAACGGCGCCTCCAGCGGGATCGGCGGTTTGCCGTTGTAGAGGTAGCCGATCACGGGCATCGCCGACTTTTGCGCACGCGCGATCAGCGGCGCAGCGGCAAGGCACGCCGCGACAGCGCGGATCACGTAACGCCGGTCCATCACTGGATCACCTCGTCCGCACGCAGCAGCAGCGATTGTGGAATCGTCAGGCCGAGCGCCTTGGCCGTCTTGAGGTTGATCACCAACTCGACTTTTGTCGGCTGCTCGACCGGCAGATCGCCGGGTCTGGCGCCCTTGAAAATCTTGTCGACAAAGGTCGCGGCCTGCCGGTAGATGTCGACCTGATTCTGCCCATAGCTCATGAGCCCGCCGGCTTCGGCGAACTCGCGGTTGGTGAATATCGACGGCAGCCGATGCTTCGCCGCCTGCGCTGCGATTTGTGCGCCCTGCTGAATCAGAAAGGGGTCCAGCACGACGATGACGGCTCGGGCGCGCTCCCGGATCATCGCGGTGAAGGCGCTTTCGATCTCCTGCGGTGACTGGGCTTCAACCGGCACGACCGTCATGCCGGCTCTTTGCGCCGCGGCCTGAATCTCCTTGAGTATCGGCGCATGCGCCGTGTTGGCGGGATTCACCAGAACCGCGACGCGGTCGAGCGCCGGAATCGTGGTACGCAACAGTTCCAGGTGCTTGGGACCCAAGTCGCCGCCGAGGTTGGAAAGTCCGGTGACATTGCCCCCGGGCCGCGCCAGACTCGCGACAAAGCCGGCGCCAACCGGATCGAGACTGGTCACGATGACGATCGGAATGGTAATGGTGGCCTTCTTCGCCGCGACAATCGCCGGAGGTCCCAGTGCCATGATGACGTCGACTCTCGACTGGGCCAATTCTGCCGCCATTCCTGGAAGACGCCCGTAATCACCGTCGGCAAAGCGCCACTCGATGGTGAGGTTCCTGCCCTCGACATAGCCAAGCTCGTGCATTCTTCGCGGAAACGCACCGTAGTAGTCGGTGTCGAGTAACGCCGGACGACGACGCGCCGACAGGAATCCGACCCGCCAGACCTTGCGCTCGCTTTGCGCAAGTGCGCAACCGGCCCCCCCCAGCGCGAGCAGCCCGGCGGCAAGCAACAGCCGACGGCGGGCGATCACCGGATCACCTCGTCCGCGCGCAGCAGCATCGATTGCGGGATCGTGATGCCCAGCGCCTTCGCGGTCTTGAGGTTGATCGCCAGTTCGAACTTCGTCGGCTGCTCGACCGGGAGGTCAGCGGGCTTCGTCCCGTTGAGGATCTTGACGACATAGCCAGCGGCTTGCCGAAACAAGCCAAGGACATTGACGCCGTAGGTGGCAAGTCCGCCGCGCGCGACGAACTCCGGGTGCGCATAAAGCGCCGGCAACCGCGCTTTCAACGCCAGTGCGACGACTTCATCCTGGCGGGCGAAGAGATAACCGCTCGCCAGGACGAGCACCGCACCCGCGCGCCCGCGAATCGCCGCGGCGAACAATTGCGCCGGGTCCCCAATCTTGCGCAGATCGAGGTACTGTACCTCGACATTGAGGCGTGCAGCCGCGCTCTCGGCCTCCGCCACGGACTGCGCATTGCCGGCCTCACCGGAATCTCCGAACAGGGCGATACGCGCAACCCCCGGGACCAACTCACCTATCAACGCAAGCTGCTTCGCGCTCAACTCGGGCACAAGCGTCGACAACCCTGTCACGTTACCGCCCGGCCGGGCGAGGCTTGCGACCACGCGCGCGCCCACTGGATCGTTGTCCTGCGCCATCACGATGGGAATCGATGACGTGGCGTCGAGGGCCGGGCGCGTCGCTGAAGATCCGCCGGTGACAATCACGTCGACCGGCATTCTCGCCAGTTCCTTCGCCAGCACCGGCAGGCGCGCCAGATCGCCGTGCGCGTAACGGGGTTCGAACACGAACCGGGCTCCCTCGCCGTAGCCCAGGGCCGCAAGCCCCGCACGAAGAGCGTCGATACGCGCCGCGACGGCCGGGGGTGCCGCCGCGAACAGGAGGCCGATCCTCGCCACGTCCGTGCGCGGCTGCGCGCGCGCAATCTCCGCCGCCGCCAGCGCGGAAAGGCTCGCGAGAAACGTGCGGCGACTGGTCACTGGATGACCTCGTCTGCGCGCAACAGCAGCGATTGAGGAATGGTGACGCCAAGCGCCTTAGCAGTCTTCGTGTTGACGACCAGCTCGATGCGCGTCGGCAGCTCGACCGGCAAACTGTCTGCGCGCGCGCCCTTCAGCAGCCGATCCGCATAGACAGCGAGTCGCTGAAACGCATCGCCCAGATTGGGGCCATAGGTGGCAAGGAATCCGGCTTTCGCGAATTGCGCCCATCCGGAGACGGCGGGCAGCCGTTCCTGCAACGCGAAAGCCGCGATTAGCGCAGCCCGCGCGACCATCCCGGCGTCCTGGAACACGATGATGCCCTGGACTCGCGCCTCTCGAATGCGGTCGAACGCCGCATCCGGATTTTCGCCGGGCAAAATTTCGATGTAGGACGTTTGCACGTCCATGCGCTCGGCGGCCTCGAGCGAGAACTTGCGTTCCGCCTTTTCGCCCGGATGCTGGGGATTGGCGAGGATTGCCACGCGACGGACTGACGGCGCGATTTCCTTCATGACTTCGAGCCGCTTGCCCACCAGCTCCAAAGCAAGAAAGGACATGCCCGTCGTGTTACCGCCTGGCCGCGCGAAACTTTCCACCATGCCGGCCACCACGGGGTCACCGCTGAATGCAAACACCAGTGGAACGCGACCGGCGTTGATGCGATGGACCAACGGTGCGACGGCAGCCTGGGCGATGATCAGCGCGACCCCCTGCTTCTGCAATTCCTCGACGGCCGCACGCACGCGCTCCGGATTGGGTTCCACCACCCGCACCTCGACGTTCGCGGCATTCCTGCCCGCGTAGCCCAAGCCCCGCATTCCTTCCTGGAACGCGTCCAGCGCAACCCCCGGCGGCGTATAGGACATCCAGCCGATGCGTGGCCCGGCGGGTGACTGCGCGCGTGCGGCGTTCAACGCCCCGACTGCGACCATGGCGGCGAGGAAATTGCGCCGATTCGTCATTGGATCACCTCGTCTGCGCGCAGCAGCATGGCCTGCGGAATGGTGACACCGAGCGCCTTCGCGGTCGTCGTGTTGACGACCAGTTCGATGCGCGTCGGCAGCTCGACCGGCAGACTGTCCGCGCGCGCGCCCTTCAGAATCCGGTCGGCAAACGTGGCCAGGCGGCGGTAGGAGTCGCTGAGATTGGGGCCGTAGGTGGCCAGGAACCCGGCTCGCGCAAATTGCGACCATCCCGAGACGGCCAGCAGACGCTCCTTCAACGCAAATTCCGCAATCTGCGCGGCCCGCGCAATCGACGCGCCATCCGGAAACACGATAAGGGCCTGCACGCGTGCCTGCCGAATGCGGTCGAACGCTGCATCCGGATTCTCGCCGGGGCGCATTTCGATGTACGACGTTTGCATGTCCAGGCGCTCGGCGGCCTCGAGCGAGACCCTGCGCTCCGCCTTTTCCCCCGGATGCTGGGGATTGGCGATGATTGCCACGCGCCGCGCGGAGGGCGCAATTTCCCGTAGCACTTCGAACCGCTTGCCCACCAGTTCAAATGCAAAAAAGGAGATCCCCGTCGTGTTGCCGCCCGGCCGCGCGAAACTCTCCACCATGCCGGCCACCATGGGGTCACCGCTGAACGCAAACAGCAGCGGGGTCCGGCCCGCGTTGAGGCGATGGACCACTGGAGCGGCACCCGCCTGGCAGATGATCAGCGCCACGGGCAGCTGCTGCAATTCCTCGACGGCAACCCGCACGCGATCCGGATTCGCCTCGACCACCCGCACCTCGACGCTCGCGGCGTTCCTGCCCGCGTAACCGAGTGCACGCATGCCGTCCTGAAAGGCGTCCAACGCGGGGCCCGGCGGGCTGTACGCAATCCAGCCGATGCTTGGCCCGGCGGGTGATTGCGCGCGCGCGCCGTTCAACGCCCCGACTGCGGCCATGGCGGCGAGGAAACTGCGCCGATTCGTCATTGGATCACCTCGTTTTTGCGCCGACTCGGGTCCGGATGGCTTCGTCCGTGCGCATCTGTACGCGTGGAGACCTCGACTCACTCCGGGGCATCGTTCCTCCAACCAAAGGCAAGGTTACGCGCAATTTCGATTCGGTACCCCACCTGCGCAGACGGCCCCCGGGGCAGGCGGCGCTATTCCTGCGGCGACCGGGAGACGATCGGACCCATGCACCGAAACGCGCGGGCCGGCCGGGCAAAGCCATGCAGCATCAATTCGCCCAGGTCTTCGGTCTCGATGATTTCACTCACCTCGGCGTAAACCCGTTGCGCAATGACGATCTCGCCGGCTTTGGCGTGCTGGCACAGGCGCGCCGCGAGGTTGGTCACCGTGCCAATCGCGCCATAGTCGATCCGGCCCTCGAAGCCGATGGCGCCGACGGTGGCAAAGCCCTGGGCCACGCCGATGCCGAGCCCCAGGTCCACCCCCCGCTTCTTCCACTTTGCCGACAGCTCGAGCGCAGCCTCGCGCATGGCAACGGACAGGACGACAGCTCGTTCCGCCGCGTTGTCCATCGGCACCGGATCGCCCAGGAACACCATCATCCCGTCACCAGTGAAGCGCTCCAGCGTGGCCTCGTGCGCCAGGACGAGCCGGCCCATCGCCGCGTGGTACGCCCCGAGCGTCTGCATCAGCTCTTCGGGCTCGGAGGTCTCCGCGAATGCGGTGAACCCGCGCAGGTCGCACATCACGACGACGATCTCGCGGCGGCGGCTTTTCAACGGATCCTCGCTGCCTCCTTCGACGATCAGATCAGCGAGCTTCGGCAAAAAAACCGCTTGAGGCGGGACAGACGCTTGTTCTCCGCAACCTGCTCGGCCACGCGCTGCTCCAGCGTGGCGCCCCATTCCGCAAGCTGCGCCGCCTGCCGCTGCGTCTCTTCGTGCAGGCGCCGAATCCGCAGCAGCGAGGCGACGCGCGCGAAGAGTTCCGGCTGGTTGATCGGCGTTCCCAGAAAATCGTCGGCGCCGGCGGCAATGCCGTTGAGCCGCTCCTGCTGCGGATCGAGCGGCGTGCACAGGACGACCGGCAGCAGCGCGGTTTCCGGATCGGAACGCAAGCGCCGGCATACGTCGTACCCGGACATACCGGGCATCATGACGTCGAGCAGGATGAGATCGGGCTTGTCCGACGCCACCTTGGCCAGCGCTTCCTCGCCGTTGCTGGCGGTCGTCACCCGATAGCCTTACGGATAGTCATTTCAATCGCGCGAGCCTGAGTGTGGGGGAGCCGATCGGTCGAGTCAAACGTCCGTTTTCGGCGGCGAGGGTCGGCTCCGCACGCTTGTTGCACTTGCGGGCAGGCGC